>NZ_CP042331.1:2400000-2703333 GCF_008253865.1 Bosea sp. F3-2 | reverse complement strand
CGGAGCCGGTCAGCCCGCGGCTGCGAGAGCCCGCTCCAGCGCTCGCTTGACCTCGTCCTTGATCGGCTCCGCCGCCGCGAGGATCGCCTTCGCCTTGAAAAAGTCGAGCCCGCCGATGCGATCGGCGCCGGCCCGGATCAGGATGTCGGGCGGCTGTTGCTCGACCATGCGCTGGACCAGCGTGCGGGTGCGGATCTGCGAGGCGCCGACGATCGCCTCCATCGCACCGGGAATGCGCGTGTCGCTCGTCGCGGTCGTCGGCGCGCTGACATCGACCGCGACGACGATGCGGCCGGGCGCCAGCAGCTCCCGATAGGGCAGGGGATCGATGGCGCCGCCGTCGATCAGCACGCGCCCGCCGAGCGCGACCGGCCGCACCAGCCCGGGGATGGCAAGAGAGGCGGCGACAGCCGGCGTCAGCGGCCCGTCGCCCAGTATGACCTCGGTGTGACGGTGGTAATCCGCCGCGACCGCGGTGAACGGGATCGCCAGCTCCTCGAAACGATCCGGCACCGCCTCCGGCCAGAACAGGTCGAGCAGCCGCTCGCCGTCGATCAGGACCGGGTTGCCTAAACCGCGCACGAGATCGGTGAGCCGGCCGATGCGGGCCTCGAGCAGTCGCGCGACCGCGCGCGCCCGGTCGCGGAAGGTCGAAAGCACATGTTCGCGCAGATCGCGGCCGGAAAGCCCGGCAGCATAGGCCGCGCCGACGATGGCGCCGATCGAGCAGCCGGAGATCTGCACGGGTTTGAGGCCGAGTTCGTCGAGAGCTTCGAGCACCACGATGTGGCTGAGCCCCCGCGCCCCGCCGGCGCCGAGCACGAGCGCGATCTCGGGCGTGCTATTGCCGCCTTGCGGAGGGTCGGCGCTGCGGGAACCTGCCATGACCTCCTATCCGCAGCCCGGCTCAGGCCACGGCCTGCGCCAGGAAGGGCTTCAGCGCCGCCAGCGTGGCCTGCGGGTTCTCTTCCGGCAGAAAGTGCCCGCTGTCGATTGCCTGGCCTTCGGCCTGCGGTGCAAAGGTCTTCCGCCAGATTTCGAGCGGGCTTGCGCCCTTGGCCGGGATGCCGGCTTCGCCCCAGAGCACCAGCGTCGGGCAAAGGATGCGCTTGGTTGCGGCGAGATCGGCCTTGTCGTGCTCGATGTCGGTGGTGGCGCCGGCGCGATAATCCTCGCAGGCGGCGTGGGTGCGCGACGGGTCGGCGAAGGATTCCGCGTAGGACTGCATCGCCAGCGGGTCGAACAGGTCGAGGTTCTTCGCCCGGCTCCAGCTTGCGATGGTGCGGTCGAGCCAGCCGACGGGGTCGGCCTTGAGCAGGTTCTCAGGGATCGGCTCGGGCTGTGCCAGGAAGGTCCAGTGATAAACCTGCATGGCGCGGGCCGCGTTCATGCCGTCCCACATCGAGACGGTCGGCAGGATGTCGAGCAGCACCAGCCGCTCGACACGGCCGGGATGGTCGAGAGCCAGCCGGTAGCTGACGCGCGCGCCGCGGTCATGGCCGATCACGCCGAAGCGCAGATGGCCGAGGGCCTCCATCACCGCGACGATGTCCTCGCCCATGCCGCGCTTGCTGTAGGTCTCCTTGCCGCCGTCGCCATGCGGCGCGGCCGACCAGCCATAGCCGCGCAGATCGGGGCAGACGACCGTATGCGTCTTCGCCAGCTCCGGCGCCGTCCGGTGCCATTCGGCATGGGTCTGCGGAAAGCCGTGAATCAGCACGAGCGGCGGACCTTCGCCGCCGACGCGCGCGAAGATCTTGCCGATCGGCCCGTCGATCCAATGGGCTTTGAAACCGGGGAAGAGGGTATCGATGTTGCTCACGGCTGCACTCCTGCTTCGGCGGCGGAGATGATGTCCGTCCGGCTGAAATCGTCCCCCTTGTAGAGCAGGGGTGCGTTCACAGATCTGGCAAGAGCGTAGGAGAAGCAGTCGCCGAGATTGAGGCCGGCGGGATGGCGCCCTTTCCCGAACTGAAGAAAAGCTTCGGCGGCGAGCGTGGGTGTTCGTCGGTGGGAGCGATGCCGATGCCGAGAGTGCTCAGGAAGGTATGATGCAGCGATGGCGGCGTCCCGGCATATCGACCGGTTGCGACCATGTAGCTCTCGACGAACGTCACCATCGAGCAGATCGCGTCATCACTTCCGCCGATGATCGACCTGAACCACCGAGCCTCGGGCTCGTCGCGCAGGATGGCGATGATGGCGGAGCTGTCGACGACGATCAGGACGGCACACCGTTCTCATCATAGCCGATGATCTCATCATCGGTCAGATGCTCGTTGGTCAGCGGATAGGACCGGATCTGTGCGAGTATCTTCTCGAGCTTCTCGGGATCGAAGCGTCCTTTCCGGGCATGAGCGGGCAGCCGCGCGAGCCGCTCTTCCGCCGCGATCTTCACCGCCTCCGCTGGGGTCACGCCCGTGCGCGACGCAAGCTCGCGGACGAGCCGATCAGTCTCGGAATCTATGATCAGCACGCTCATCGCCACCTCTGCCGAGCGTCATCCATCGATGACGGCAATATAGGTCGTGCCGGCCGCCCTGTCAGCCTTGCTCGCGCTTGACCGCCTGCCAGCCGATGTCGCGGCGGCAGAAGCCCTCCGGCCAGTCGATCCTGTCGACCGCCTGATAGGCGCGCGCCTGCGCCTCGCCGACGCTCCTGCCGAGCCCGACAACGTTGAGCACACGCCCGCCATGGGCGACGAGCTCGCCATTCGCCAGCTTCGTGCCGGAATGGAAGACGAGCACCTCGTCCAGCGCCTCGGCCTGCTCGATACCGCGGATGACGCTGCCCGTCTCGGGTTTCCCTGGATAGCCCTTCGCCGCGAGCACGACGGTGAGTGCAGCCTCATCGCGCCAGCGCAGATCGACATTGTCGAGCACGCCGTCGCAGCAAGCGAGCAGCGCCGGCAGGATGTCGCTCTTGAGGCGCGGCATCAGCACCTCGCATTCGGGGTCGCCGAAGCGGGTATTGTATTCGATCAGCTTCGGCCCCTGCGCCGTGATCATCAGCCCGGCATAGAGCACGCCCTGGAAGGGCGTGCCGCGCTTGGCCATGCCGGCGAGCGTCGGCCGGATGATCTCGGCCATGACGCGCTCTTCCAGCGCGGGCGTCATCACGGGCGCGGGTGAATAGGCGCCCATGCCGCCGGTGTTCGGGCCGGTGTCGCCGTCGCCGACGCGCTTGTGGTCCTGCGCCGAGGCCAGCGCCAGCGCATGCGCGCCGTCGCAGAGCGCGAAGAAACTCGCCTCCTCGCCGATCATCCATTCCTCGATCACGACCTCGGCGCCGGCCGAGCCGAGCCCGCCCGCGAACATCATCTCGATGGCTTCGTTCGCCTCATCCAGCGTCTCGGCCATGATCACGCCCTTGCCGGCGGCGAGCCCGTCGGCCTTGATCACGATCGGGGCGCCATGGGCCGCGACATAGGCCTTGGCGGAAGCCGCATCGCTGAAGCGGCCGAAGCCGGCGGTCGGTATCGCGAATTCAGCGCAAAGCTCCTTGGTGAAACCCTTCGAGCCTTCAAGCTGGGCTGCGGCCTTGGACGGGCCGAAGACCTTGATGCCGGCCTGGCGGATATCGTCGGCGATGCCGGCGACGAGCGGGCCTTCCGGCCCGACGACGACGAGGTCGATCCCCTGCAGCCGGCAGAAGGCGACGACGGCGGCATGATCGGCGATATCGACCGCGACGTTTTCGCCGCACTGCGCCGTGCCGGGATTGCCCGGTGCGATGAACAGCGTGTCGCAGAGCGGCGAGGCCGAAATCGCCCAGGCGAGCGCGTGTTCCCGTCCGCCCGAACCGATCAGAAGAATCTTCATCGCCGTCTCCGCTTGCTCGGATATGCGCTCGCCTTGTTCGCAGTCATCCCGGGCGACCGAAGGGAGACCCGGGATCCATGCCTGAGCCTCTAACGGCAAGGCTCAGGCATGGATCCCGGCTCTGCGCCGCGTTGCGGCTTGGCCGGGATGACCCGCGTGAGGCGGGCAGGCATCGTCTCCGGCGCAATACCCCTCCGGCGCCGTGTGGGCAACGCTTCTGCTGCTTCGCCCGTCCCGCTATGGTCCGGCCATGGATCGCGAATCGTCTCTGCCGACCGGCAATGCGCCGGAATGGACTGTCTCAGACCTCTCCGGCGCGCTGAAGCGCACGATCGAGGACGCCTTCGGCTTCGTGCGCGTGCGCGGCGAGATCTCCGGCTATCGCGGCCCCGTCGCCTCCGGCCATGTCTATTTCTCGCTGAAGGACACCAACGCCAAGATCGATGCGGTGATCTGGAAGGGCGTCTTCGGCCGGCTGAAGACGCGGCCGCAGGAAGGCCTTGAGGTCATCGCCACCGGCAAGATCACCACCTTCGCCGGCAAGTCGAGCTACCAGATCGTCATCGATTCGCTGGAGCCGGCCGGCGTCGGCGCGCTGATGGCCCTGCTGGAGGAGCGCCGCAAGCGGCTCGCCGCCGAGGGCCTTTTCGTCGAGGAGCGCAAGCAGCTCATTCCCTATCTGCCCTCGGTCATCGGCGTCGTCACCTCGCCGACCGGCGCGGTCATCCGCGACATCCTGCACCGGCTCGAGGACCGCTTTCCTCGCCATGTCCTGGTCTGGCCGGTCAGGGTGCAGGGCGAGACCAGCGCCGCCGAGGTCGCCAACGCCATCGCCGGCTTCAACGCGCTGCCGGAAGGCGGGCGCATCCCGCGCCCGGATGTCATCATCGTCGCGCGCGGCGGCGGCTCGCTTGAAGACCTGATGAGTTTCAACGAGGAGATCGTGGTCCGCGCGGCCGCAGCCTCGCAGATTCCGCTCGTCTCTGCCGTCGGTCACGAGACCGACACGACGCTTATCGATTTCGCAGCCGACCTGCGCGCGCCCACGCCGACCGGTGCGGCCGAGAAGGTCGTGCCGGTGCGGGCGGAGTTGATGGGCTTCGTCGCCGATCTCTCGCGCCGCCATGACGGGGCGATGCGCCGCCTCTCCGATCGCCGCCGCAGCGACCTGCGCGCGCTCGCCCGCGCGCTGCCGGGCCCGGAGGCGGTGCTGTCCGGTCCACGCCAGCGGCTCGATCTCGCCGCGACGCGGCTCGCCCCGGCGCTGGCCCGCAACGCGCGCGTCCATGAGCTAGCTTTGCAGGATTTGTCGCGTCGGCTGGTGGCACGTTCGCCACGCGTTGCGCTTGCTCAGTTGAGGGCCGAACTTGCGGGCTTTGCGCGCGTCCTTGCAAACGCTCGAACGAATGCATTGGAGAAGGAGCGCACCCGCATCGCTCATGCCCGCGATCGGCTGACGACTTTGGAAACGCGAGCGCGCAATGCCTTCGGCCAGAGCCTGGTCCAGCGTCGCGATCGCGGCACGGTTCTGGCGGATCGGGCCGAGCGCTCCTTCGGGCAGGCTCTGCATCGAAGCGCGGACCGGCTCGCCTCGCTCTGGGCTCTGATCCGCTCGCTCGGCCCGGAGGCCGTGCTGTCCCGCGGCTACGCCCTGATCCGCGACGAGGCCGGCGCGCTGGTGCGCAGTGTCGGCGACGCCCAGCCGGGCCGGGCGCTGACGGTCCAGCTGGCGGATGGCAGCTTCGGCGTCACCGTCTCCGGGGCCGAGCCCGGCGGGACGAAGCCGATGGCGCCGCGTCCGGCCCGCAAGGGACCGGCGTCCGGGACGCAGGGCGATCTATTCTGACGCTCAGGGCATGTTGAGGAAGCCGTCGACGCGCTTCAGCGCGTCTTCCCGTGCGGCCATGTTGGTGCCGACGGTGACCTTGCCGGTGCCGCTCGCGGAATAGGCGATGTTCTCGCGCTCCCTGACCTCCAGACGCGGATGATCGAAATCATGCAGCGCGCCGGGATAGAGCACGATGCCGACCTGCTCGCCGCGTGCCTGCGCGGCCTTGGCGAGGTAGCCGCAGGGCGCTGCCGGGGTCCAGTCGTCGGCATCCCCCATCAGGATCAGCAGGGGCAGACGGGCGGAGAAGGTCGGGGACTCCGATTGCAGCCGGCAGGCTGGATAAAAGGCGATGGCGCGCTTGAAGTCGGGCCTGCCGTCAGCGGGAACACGTTCCATGCGGATCGCGGCCAGCACGGTCGAGCCACCACCCGACCAGCCGAGGAGCGAGATCATGCCCGGCTTGATGTCGGCGCGCTGCTGCAGCCAGGTCCGCGCCGCGGCGGCATCGGCCACGCGCTCGCGACCGGCCCGCACCGTCAGGTCCTTGACGCCGCATTGCGAGCCGAGACCGCGTGAGCCGTAGCTGTCAGGCATCAGCACGGCAAAGCCGGCGGCGGCGAGCCGCTCGCCCCAATCCGTGTGACGAACCGACAATTTGCCTTGCTCGCGCCACAGACCGCCGCAACCATGCAGGGCGACGACAGCCGGGAATGGGCCGGGGCCCGCCGGACGATAGAAAACGCCGTCGAGATGGCCTCCGTCCATCGGAATGGACACGCGCTCATAGCCCGCCGCCAGGGCGGCGGGGGCTGCAAGCAGTGCAAGGCTCATCAGACACGCCGCGAGGCGCTGGAGACTGGACATCGCCGACCAGAGGGTTATCACAAGCGGCGGAGTATTCCGGCTTTCCGTTTCCCGATCAATGATTTGATGCGAATTTGATGAACATCAGCGAGCGTCTCCCTCCGAGCGGCCCCGAGGCGGTCATCGATTACGGCCCCGGCGAGTTCCGCGTCGTGAAGCCCGGTGCCTTCGTGCGCTGTGCCGTGACCTCGGTGCCGATCCGGCTGGAGGATCTGCGCTACTGGTCGATCGAGTGGCAGGAGGCCTATGCTTCACCGGAAGCCGTGATGCTCAGGCTGCGCCGGGCCGGGCGGGCTTAAAGCCTGCCAGTTTTACGCGGAAACACGCCGTCATCCCGGGCTTGACCCGGGATCCATGCCGGAGCGCTTCCGATCAAGGGGATCGCGGGCGCCGTCATTGCGAGCGCAGCGAAGCAATCCAGGGGGACTGGGTTGAACGTCTCACCCAGTCCCCCTGGATTGCTTCGTCGCTTCGCTCCTCGCAATGACGGCTTCAGCGATTCAACCTGATCGGACCGGCTCTAAACGCGCCTGCGAGCAGGTTTTCGATCGGCGCTTGTTCGGCGAAGACCAGCCGGACCGGCAGCACGACGAGCCGGTTAGCCTCTGCATCGGGCCAGCGGGCGGCGAGCTTGGTCCAGTCCTTCTCGGTTGTGGCGATCAGCGCGCCGCGCGCCATGGCCTCAGCGATGGCTGCGGCGATATCGCCATCCGTGTAGGGATGGTGATCGCCGAAGGCGCGCTCGGCGACTAGGGTGGCGCCGATCTCGCGCAACGTTGCCGCGAATTTCTCGGGCCGGCCGATCCCCGAAAGCGCCAGAACCTCTCGTCGTTTCAGCCGCTGTGCTGCGCTGGCAAGCGGCTCCAGCCGCGCGCCGATCACAGGGCGTCCTTGAGAGCGCACGGCAGCTGCCACTTGCCGGCCAGCCTCGCCTTCACCGATGACGATCACGGCATCGACCTCGCCGATCTGGTCGACAAGCGGCGCCCGCAAGGGGCCGGCGGGTAGGCAGAGTCCGTTGCCCACGCCGCTTGCCCCGTCGACCACGGCCAGTTTCAACCGCTTTGCGAGCGCGGGATTCTGCAGCCCGTCATCCATGACGATGACGCTGGCGCCGAGCCCGTGCGCCAGCCGCGCCCCGGCGAGCCGGTCGCGGGCGATGACGGTGCGGACATGGCGCGCCATCAGCATCGGCTCGTCGCCGACATCGGCCGCGGCATGCCCGGCGGGGTCGACCTCGACGGGGCCGGCAAGTCGGCCGCCATAGCCGCGCATCAGCACGAAGGGCGTCTCGCCGCGCCGCGCCAGCATGTCAGCGACGGCGATCGCCGTCGGCGTCTTGCCGGCACCGCCAGCGACGAAGTTCCCGATGCAGATGACGGGTACGGGCAGTTCGGCGCCGGGCTGACGCATGCGCCGCAGCGTGATCATGCCGTAGAGCCAGCCGAGCGGCCGCAGCAGCGTGGCCGCAAGCGTCGGGCGCGTCTGCCACCAGAAGCGCGGCGCGCGCGGCATCAGGGTGTGGGCTCGCGCTGTTCGAGCGCGGCGCGCATCAGCAACGGCTCGATGGCGTGGAGGGTGCGGTTGAGGGCGCCGCCGAGCTGGCTCGCCGTCTGCGCCGCCGCCCGCGCCGCCTGCCGGGCGCTCGCCGGATCGCTCAGCCAGCGATGCACCGCGCCGGCGAGGGCCTGCGCGTCAGGGACGGAGCGCGAGCCGCTATCCTGGTCGAAGGCCGCGAAGATCTCAGCGTTGTTGTGGACATAGGGGCCGTGCAGCAGCGCACAGCCGAGCTTGGCCGGCTCGATCGGGTTGTGCCCGCCGATGCCCTCGACCAGAGAGCCGCCGAGGAAGGCGACCTGCGACAGCCGGTAGAACAGCCCGAGCTCGTTGACGGTGTCGGCGACATAGAGGTCGACGTCGCGCTCCGGGTTCTCGCCGGCGGCGCGGCGCGAGACGGCGACGTCGTTGGCCTGCGCCAGAGCCTCGATGTCGGGGCCGCGTTGCGGATGGCGCGGCGCGATGATGGTCAGCAATTTCGGCAGATAGGGCTTGATCGCGAGATGGGCGGCAAGCACCAGCTCGTCCTCGCCCGGATGCGTGCTGGCGGCGATCCAGACCGGCCGGCCGGTGGTCATGCCGTCGAGGATGGCGAGCATGCCGGGATCGGCGGGTGGGGCAGGCACGTCGAATTTGAGATTGCCGGCGACGCTGACGCGCGGCGCGCCGAGCTGGGCGAGCCGCTCTGCGTCGGCCTGCGACTGCGCCAGGCAGGCCTCGAAACATGAGAGCAGGAAGCGCGAGGTCTTCGGCATCTTGTACCAGCGCGCAAAAGAGCGCTCGGACATGCGCCCGTTGACCATGACCACCGGAATCGAGCGGCGATGCGCCTCAATCAGCAGGTTGGGCCAGATTTCGGATTCGCAGATCAGGCAGAGCTCGGGCCGCCAGTGTTCCATGAAACGGCGCATGTAGCGCGGCACGTCGAGCGGCAGATATTGGTGGATGACGCCGGCCGGCAGCCGCGCTGCCAGAAGCTTGGCCGAGGTGACCGTACCGGAGGTGACCAGCACGGCGAGGCCGCGCTTCTGCAGCTTTGCGATCAGCGGCAGCAGCGTCACCGTCTCGCCGACGCTGGCGCCATGCAGCCAGACCAGCGGCTTGTTCGGCCGCTTGACGCCCGGATGGCCGCGTCGCTCTGAAATCCGCTCGGGATCTTCCTTGCCGCGGCGCTGGCGCATGAGCAGAAGCGCCGCCGCGGCCGGTTCGAGGAGCGCGGTCGTGTAGCGATAGGCTCTGAAGATCGCGCCCTTGCCGCTCATGCGGGGGCTCCGGCGGTCTGCTGTTGCTCGCGCAGGCCGGCGCCGGGATCGCGGCTGCCGACGAGCGCGTAGCCGCGGGCATGGACGTCGTCGAGGCTCGCCTGCAATGCGAGGCGTGCCTCTTCCTGCGCCGCCTCATCGGCGTCGCGCGCGATCAGGATCGGCTCGCCGACAACGATCGCGCAGCGCCCGAAGGGCAGGCCGATCGAGGCACGGTCCCAGCTGTTGAAGTCGATCCGGCGGCTGGTGACGACGGCGACCGCGCGAATCGGCCGGCCGGAGGCGCGCGCCAGGGTAATGATACCCGGACCGACGACGCGGGCGCGTTTCGGCACGTCGGCGGTGAGCACCATCGTCTCCCCGGCGGCGAGCCGGCGCAGCATGGCGAGGAAGGCGGGGGCGCCGCCCTTCTCGCGAACCTTGTGCCCCGGCCGCGCGCCGGAGCCGCGGATCGCGCCGATGCCGAGCTCGCGCAGCGCCACCGCGTTGAAGCCGCCATCGCCATGGCGGGAGACCAGCGAGCAGGCCGGCATCCACTCCGGCCGGGCGAAGGGGATCATGATGTGCTGGCCATGCCACATCGCGAAGATGAGCGGCAGCTCCGGCCGGACGTGATCGTAGACGTCCGCCGGTTCGAACACGATCTTGTTGGTGCGCTGCACGAGGCGCAGATAGCCGGCCAGCAACCGGCCGAGCGTTTCCTGCGCCACACGCGTCTTGAGGATGGAAAAGCCCATCTGCCTGATGCCGAAATTTTGCGCCGGCTCAGCCCTTGGCTGTTTCCGGGTCGAGAAGACGGTGGAGGTGCACGATGAAGTAGCGCGTCTGTGCCTGATCGACGGTCTGCTGGGCCTTGGCCTTCCAGGCCATATGCGCGCTGGCGTAGTTCGGGAAGACCCCGACGATGTCGAGCTTCGCCAGATCCTTGAAGGTGACGCCGTCGAGCGAGGCGAGTTCGCCACCGAAGACGAGATGGAGAAGCTGCTTCTGATCGGGTTCCGCGCTCATCGATATCTCCTGCGGGGGCTTGCGCCGCCCCCATAAGCCATCCCGGCCGCGCATGCGAGCCGGCCGGACGGCAAGCTTCCAAAAAAACTTCAGACGGGCTGCGTCCGTCCGTCGCGCAATCGCTCGACCGCATGCAGCAACGGGTTTGCTAGTGCATTGTTGCTGGCGATCAGCATCCCGTGAACCGGGTTGGGGCGGTTATAGGCGACGGATCGCCCAGCCGCATCGCTCAACTGCCCACCGGCTTCGCTCAGAACCAGATCCGCGGCCGCCAGATCCCAGTCGCGCGCGTCGGGCGAGATCAGCCCGGCATCGATCGTGCCGTCCGCGATCCGTGCCAGCCTGAGTGCGAGCGAGGGAATCTTGCCGGCAGCCTCAAAATTCTCGGACTGAGCCAGCATGTCGAGCATGGGTTTGGGGCCGGCGATCTTCGCACCGGCGAGACGGTCTGCCAGTGACGTGCGGATGGTTTCGCCGCTGCGGCTGGCGCCCGCGCCGCGTACGGCCGTGTAGGTTGCATCGCAGGCGGGGGCGTGGACGATGCCGAGGACCGGCGTGCCAGCATCGAGCAGCGCGACACAGACCGCCCAGTCGGGCGAGCCGCTCATATAGGCGCGGGTGCCATCGATCGGATCGACGACCCACACGAAGCGATGCGTCAGGCGCTGCGCGTCGTCGACGGTCTCCTCGGAGAGCCAGGCGGCTTCCGGCAGCAGCACGGAGAGACGGATTCGCAAGAAGGTGTCGACGCCGATATCGGCCTCCGTCACCGGCGAGCCGCCACTCTTGGCCCAGGTGCGTGCTGCCGTCTGCGCGCCGGGCCGGAAGAGATCGAGTGCCAGGGTGCCGGCTTCCAGGCAGCTTTCGCAGGCCGCCTTCATCAGTTCGGCCGCGATCGGTAGCGTCATTGCACTCATGCCCCCCGTATCGGCCGCGAAAGTCGCTGTTTCAAGCCGAAAATGCGGTCGTGCTGCGAAAGATTCCGTCAAGCATCAGACCGGAAACAGGGCCGTCAGGGTGCTGAAGCGGCGAAAACACCATCCTTTAACCCAACGCCTTAAGTGCTCGGACACGGCTGCCGCCCAATCTCGCCTGGCAAGCACGAGAGCCCCGGCATCGACAGAGGGCTCCGCTGCGGCAGGGATCAAGAGAGGCGTTAAAACCGATGGCCAGCGTCACGCCGGCTGCCGGGGAAGGTGGCTTTGTGCCGCATTTCCCCGGCGGCTCGACAACCACAGCGATCGTTCCCCACAACCCGATGCCGGCCCGTCCGGTCGCGCCAGCGATCGAACGCCTGGCCTCCGTGCGCATCCTGCGCGGCTCGGCCAATTGGCGGGGCGTCGCCCTGCGCTTGGCCAACCCGGCAGGAGACGATGAGCGCTTCGAACTGGCGCTGACAGCTGGCGACGGCCGCTCCATCGTGGTGGCTTGTGCCGACGAGGCCGATGCCGTCGCGCTCTGGCGCGATTTCGGTCGGGCGAGCGGCCTGCCGTTGCTGCTCGAGACCGCCGATGGCGCGGTGAGCGAGCCGTTCCCGCAGATCGGCCGCGTCGCGCTTGGGCCCGTGCGGATCAGGCGCCGTCACGGTCTGCTCAACGGCCGCCGCCCTCGCTTTCTGACGCGCCGCAAGACCGGTCGGTTGGCGGAGCTTCCGAATATCGTGTCAGGCGAGAGATTGACCGATTAGAGCTTGCTGGGTTTTGACGAAACTCCGCCGTCATTCCGGGGCTTCGCGCAAGCGAAGAGCCCGGAACCCATGAACACGAGATCAGACGCGCAGACTTGTCGGATCGGCGCCTTCTCGACGGGCTGTCGTGTTCATGGGTTCCGGGCTCGGGCCTGCGGCCCGCCCCGGAATGACGGCGTGGTTCCGTGTAAAATCCTGCCTGCTCTAGCCGGCCAGCAGCGCGCGGCCGATCGCGTCGAGCGCAAGTCCTGCGGCCAGCAGCAGCCCGGCATTGCGGTTCGAACGGAACAGCATGAGGGCTTCCGGCGCGCTCGCGCCGGCAATGCGCGTAACCTGCCAGCCGAGATGGCCGGCAAAGGCGGCAAGCCCCAGCCAGGCGAAGACCCCGCCTCCGACAAGCCAGATCGCGACGGCCGTCAGCGATACCGCCAGCCCAAAGCACAGCGCCACGGCCTCGCGCGTATGATCGCCGAAATAGCGTGCGCTCGATTTGATGCCCGCTATGACGTCGTCTTCGATGTCCTGCATCGCGTAGATCGTGTCGTAGCCGACCGTCCAGGCGATTGCCGCCGCATAGATCAGATAGGCCGGCGGATCGAGCCGCCCGAACACGGCGCTCCAGCCGAGCAGCCCGCCCCATGAGAAGGCGAGCCCGAGCACGAACTGGGGCATGTTCGTGATCCGCTTCATGAAAGGATAGATCGCGACGATCGCGAGCGAGGCGATGCCGAGCAGGATCGTGAAGCGGTTGAATTGAAGCAGCACGGCGAGCCCGCCGAGCGACAGCGCGATCATGAACAGCGCCGCCGCCTTGGCCGTCACCTGGCCCGAGGGCAGCGGGCGGCCGCGCGTGCGCGCCACTTCCGCATCGAGCTTGCGGTCGACGATGTCGTTGAAGGTGCAGCCGGCGCCGCGCATCAGGATCGCGCCGATCAGGAAGAGCAGGCCATGCCAGGGGTCGGGATAGGGCCGGCCAGCGGCGATCGCGGCGAGCCCGGCCGCCCACCAGCAGGGCAGCAGCAGGAGCCACCAGCCGATCGGCCGCTCGATGCGGGCGAGCTTCAGGAAGGGGCGGGTCGCGCGCGGCGCACGGGTATCGACCCAATGCCCCTTGAGCGCGTCGGGGAGGACGGTGTCAGGCCCGGAGGTGGCGTGGAGCGGTGTCGGCTCCGGCATGGCCGAGCCCGCCGGTCAGAGCGCGCCTTGCGGGACGCGCATGCCGCCGCCGGCGCCGCTGGTGATGGAATCGGCGCCGCCGAAGGGGCTGGCGCCCTGCGCCTGCTGCTGAGCCTTGCGCTGCATCGCGGCCTGTTGCTTCACGGCGTTGCAGGCCTGGGTGCGGAAGGTCACGACCTTCTGGTTGTCGGTCTTCATGCCATCGATGAAGGCAGGCGGGATCTGGCACCAATCCTGGTTGGCGCTCGCGAACTTGATCGCGGCCTCGCCATTGTTGACCAGACGGCCGAAGGTGCTGCAGGCATCCTGCGGCGTCATCTTCTTCTTGGCCTTCTGCGCGGCCTGGAGCCGGGCGACGATCGACTGGCGTTCAGCGAGCAGCTTCTGGATCTGCTCGCAGCCGGAGATCTGGGCCTGGGCCGGTGCGGCAGACATCATAGAAGCCACGGCCAGGCCGATCGTCGCGACCACGCCATATGCCAACCCGCGCCGCATGATGTCCCTCTCCAGCTTGCCAGCCGATCTGGCCGGTTCTTAAATATGTCCCTAACAGCAGGCGCTGTTAACGCGAACGACCCTTGCGAGTCTACTCTTCCTGTGTCGGGAGCTGCTCGCTGCTAGTTCAAGATTGTGGCGTTTTTCATGCCACTTTCCACAGCCAAGATCAGTCGCGGAGGCGCCTGCCCACATGTCCGTTCCCGATTTCGCCCGCCACCGGCTGTTCATCGACCGCGCTTTTGCGGCGGATACGACGCTTCCACTGGAGCGGGAGCAGGCGAATTATCTGCTCAACGTCCTGCGCTTCAAGGCCGACGACACCGTGCTCGTCTTCAACGGGCGCGACGGCGAATGGCTGGCGAGCCTCGTTCCCGAAGGGCGCAAGCAGGCGGCGCTTTCCCTCCTGCGGCAGGTCAAGCCGCAGCCGCCGGACAGCGATCTGCATTATCTCTTTGCGCCGCTGAAGCACGCCCGCCTCGACTATATGGCGCAGAAGGCGGTCGAGATGGGGGCCGGGGTCCTGCAGCCCGTCATCACACGGCGCACGCAGGTGTCGCGACTCAATCTCGACCGGATGCGCGCCAATGCCGTCGAGGCAGCGGAGCAATGCGGCATTTTGAGCCTGCCCGCGGTCGAGGCCGAGAAGCCGCTTGAAGCGGCCCTCGCGGGCCTCGCGCCGGAGCGACTGCTCGTCTTCTGCGACGAGGGAGCAGAGGAGGCGAGCCCCATCACGGCGCTGGCGGCGCGGAAGCCTGCTCCCCTGGCCGTGCTGATCGGTCCGGAGGGCGGTTTCGACGAGGCGGAGCGTCGGCTGATCCGGGCACGCGCCAACACCCTGCCGATTTCGCTCGGCCCCCGCATCCTGCGCGCCGACACCGCGGCCGTCGCAGCACTCGCCGTGGTCCAGGCCACGCTCGGGGACTGGTCGCGGCGCTGAGCGGAACGTTGGCGCGTGCGCTTGCGATCGCTATCGGCTGCGCAATCTCGCGATCAATGCCGAGCCGGCGCCGGCGATGCGCGACATCATGCGCGAGGATTTCTGGCAGGCGTAGCGGTATGGTACCCATGGCGGCCTGATTGTGAGTTGGGGGCGGGGGGAGCTCGGTCGCGCCCGGCAGATTCTGCGCCGCGCCTGCTGAAAGCCGGCTCAAGGTCGCGCGAGATCTGCTGCCAGCGCCGGGCGCCCTTTCGCGAATGCAAGAGCCGGGTCGTTGTCGAGCGTCCGGCGCTCGCCTATGTCTGTCGTCCCAAACCTGCTGCTCCCGGCTCTCGCCGGCGGGCGACGGGTTGTTCATGTCTGTTCTGGCGGAGCGCCCATGGCTCGCGACGTGTCCGATTCGACCCCGATCGGTTCAAAGGATGAACTGATCTCCTGGATCGCAGCCGGCGAGAAACCGGAATCGTCCTTCCGTATCGGCACCGAACACGAGAAATTCCCATTTTACCGCAGCGACCTCGCGCCGGTCCCTTATGAGGGCCGCGCCGGAGCGGGCGGCATCCGCGCCCTGCTCGAAGGCATGCAGCAACGTCTCGGCTGGGAGCCGATCGTCGACGCCGGCAACATCATCGGCCTCGCCGGCCCGGATGGTGGCGGCGCGATCTCGCTGGAGCCGGGCGGCCAGTTCGAATTGTCTGGTGCGCCGCTGGCCACACTGCACGAAATGCAGAGCGAACTCGCCGCCCATATCGCCGATGTGAAGGCGGTCGCGGCGCCGCACGGTATCGGCTTCACGGCGTTGGGCGCCTCGCCGCTCTGGACCCGCGCCGAGACCCCGGTGATGCCCAAGGGCCGCTACAAGATCATGGCGAACTACATGCCGAAGGTCGGCACGCTCGGTCTCGACATGATGTTCCGGACCTGCACGGTGCAGGTGAATCTCGACTTCGCCACCGAGGCCGACATGGTGCGCAAGCTCCGGGTCTCGCTCGCCCTGCAGCCGCTGGCGACGGCGCTCTTCGCCTCCTCGCCCTTCCTGGAACGCAAGCTCAACGGCTTCCAGTCGATGCGCTCCGAAATCTGGCGCGACACCGACAATGACCGCTCCGGCATGCTCGCCTTCGCCTTCGACGAAGGCATGTCCTATGAGGGCTATGTCGACTGGGCGCTCGACGTGCCGATGTATTTCGTCAAGCGCGGCGACACCTATCACGACGTCGCCGGTGCTTCCTTCCGCGATCTGCTGGCCGGCAAGTTGCCGCAGCTGCCCGGCGAATGCGCCACCATGTCGGATTGGGCCAACCATCTTTCGACCCTGTTCCCGGAGGTCCGGCTGAAGCGCTTCCTCGAAATGCGCGGCGCCGATGCCGGCCCGCCCGAAATGCTGGCGGCCCTGCCGGCCTTTTGGGTCGGACTGCTCTATGATCGCTCGGCGCTCGACGCCGCCTGGGACCTCGTGAAGGGTTGGAGCGCGCAGGAGCGCCAGGCCCTGCGCGACGCCGTCCCGAAGCAGGGGCTTGCGGCGACGATCGCCGGGCGTCAGCTGAGCGAGATCGCTGCGGAGGTTCTGGAGCTGTCGCGGGCAGGGCTGGCGCGGCGGGCGAACCGGAATGCAGCTGGCCAGGACGAGAGCGTCCTCCTCGCGCCGCTGCACGAGATCGTGGCGCGCCGGCAGAACCTTGCCCAGCGCCTGGAGGAGCGTTTCCGCTCCGCCTGGAATGGCAGGGTCGAGCCCGTGATGACCGAGCTGGCCGTGTGAACTTCTGGCCAGGCTAGAGCATTTTTCGATCAGGTTGGATCGCGGGAGCCGTCATTGCGAGGAGCGAAGCGACGAAGCAATCCAGGGGCGGCAGAGCTCTACGTCCCCCTGGATTGCTTCGCTTCGCTCGCAATGACGGTTCAGGCTGATCGAAAAACGCTCTAACGCCGGAAATCGCGATTTCCGGCGCATTCTGCCGCCGAAATTAACCAGTTGGCGGAAACTTCATGCGTAACCTAACGGCATGAAGCGGATCGCCGCCAGCTTTGCCGGATTTCTTCGCGACGAGCGGGGCGCCACCTCGATCGAATACGCCTTTATCGCCAGTCTGGTCTCGATCGTCATCGTCAGCGCCGTCACGCTGATCGGCACGCGCCTCAACGCGCTGTTCGAGGCGATCATTCCCGGCCTGACGAAATAGCACACCGAAGACGGGACAGCTCCCGGCCTACTCCGCCGCCACCTTGAAGCTCGCCAGATTGTCCAGGCTCTGGATGATGTGCTCGGCCAGCGCGTTCGACAGAACCGAAGGGTCGAAGCGGGTGCGTAGCAGCCCGATCTTGCAGGAGGGCAGGGTGGCGTAGCCCTCGGAGGGACCGAGAATACGCATGCCCGGCCTCACCGCGCTTTCCGGCAGCACCGAAACAGCAAGGCCTGCCAGCACGGCCGCTCCGACCGCCGTCGAGTTCCAGCTCGCATAGAGCACGCGGAAGCGGCGCCCCTTCGACTCCAGCGCATCCACCGCCGCCTGGCGCCAGTTGCAGGTCGGCCGGCCGAGCGCCAGCGGCAGCGGGTCTTCCTCATGCACGCCGTGGCGCGCCGAGGTGACCCAGAGCAGGGGCTCGATCCGGATGATCTCGCCCTGTCCGCGGCTTTCGACATGGGTGATGATGGCGAGGTCGATGTCGCCGGTGGCGATCCGTTCGGCCAGCATCGGCGTGGGCTCACAGACGACCGTGACCTCGGCGCGCGGGTTCGAATGGGCGAAGCGGGCGAGAATCTCGGGCAGGTAGCGGTCGGCATAGTCATCGGGCACGCCGAGCCGGATGCGGCCCTTCAAATCCGCATCGGCGAAGGAAGCCACGCATTCGAGATTCAGCCGCACGATGCGGCGCGCATAGTCGAGCAGGCGCTCGCCATCCTCCGTCAGCTTGGCATGGCGGCCGTCGCGCCCGAACAGGGGACGGCCGACCCGCTCTTCGAGGCGCTTCATCTGCATGGAAACGGCCGACTGCGTCTTGAAGACAATCTCGGCGGCGCGGGTGAAGGAGCCGGTATCGGCGATGGCGACGAAGGTCTTGAGCTGATCGGCGTCGAGCACATGAGCCATTGGCGATCCCCATCACTGCTCATCAATATCAGTGTTGGGAGACATCATAACCATTCGTTTGGCTGATGACCAGAGCCTCACTATGGTCCCTTCAGTCTCCGAGTTTCCAGTCAATGGCGCGTCCGGTCTGGACGGAGATGCCGAGCCAACCCTTCCCGTCCGTTCCGTACCAGGAGGCTGTCATGCTGATCATGACTTTAGTCGCGAAGCCGCTCTCGACCATCTCGTCGGGCGTCACGCGCGTTGCCATTTCCGGTTTCGGCGGGGTTGCTCAACTCGTGCGCGCCTTCATCCACCGTCGCGAGGTGATGCGCCTTGCCGAGCTCGACGAGCGCGGCCTCAAGGATATCGGCCTCGTGCGCTCCGATATCGCCGGCGCGCTGGCGACGTCCTGGTACAAGGACCCGTCGGCGGTGCTCCAGGATCGCTCTCAGGCGCAGGCGGGCGCCGCCGCGGCGCGCCGCGAGCATGCGCAGCTCCATGCGCCGACACGGCCGAAGCTGGCCGCCAAAGCCGATTTAGCGGTTGCACGCTGCGCCTGACCCCTTGGCAGCAGCGTCCCTGCGGGCGGGAGCCTCGTGCTTCCGCCCTTTTTTATGCAATTTTGAACAAATCTGAGCCGCAATAACCCAAATTTCATGATTCTGGCGAAAATCTGCCGCGGCGCCGCCCTGATGGCGGCCGCGTCGGATCTGGGCTGTCGGCATGAAACTGTCTTTGCGCCTCAAGGATCTGCGGATTCGCACCAAGATCGCGATCCCGCTCATTGTCATGGGAACGATCGGATTGGGCACGGCAATCTATGCCGGCCAGGAATATGCCCGCATCCAGAAGACCTATTCGGATTTGATCGACCAGCGCGCCACGGCGATCCTCGACTCAGCGCAGTCGACGCTGGCGACGAGCTACATCCTGCGCGATCTCTACAAGGCGATCGCCTATCCCGATTTCATGAAGCAGAACGCCACCAGCATCGAGGATGTCCGGAAGGGCTACGATCTCGCGCTGCAGCAGCTGGTGAACGCCAAGATCAGCTTCCCCGAGAAGCATGCCGAGTTCGACGCCCTGTCGCGGCGGATCACCGAGCTCAAGCCCAAGATCGATGACGTGACCAAGCAGGCCGCGCGCGACGAGGATCTGCCGGCGCTCTCGGTGATGTCGGAACTCGACCGGGCCTTCGGCACGATCATCGCCGATGCGGTGAAGCTCAACGGCGAGATCAAGGGTGACACGCAGACGACGGCGCAGGCGCTCGATGCCGAGGCCAAGCGGCTCGATCTGCTGATGCTGGTCCTGACCGTCGTCGGCACGCTGATCGGCCTTGCTGGCGCGCTGCTGCTCGCCCGCCTGTCGATCACCAAGCCGCTCGATCAGCTCAAGGCGCGGATGGCGGACCTGGCGGCAGGCAACTATGCGGTCGAGATCGAGGGCCAGGCCCGGCGCGACGAGCTCGGTGCCATGGCGCGGACCGTGCAGGTCTTCAAGGAGAACGGCCTCGCCGTGCAGCGGCTCGAAGCCGAGACGGCCGAGAGCCGCGAGGTCTCGGAAGCGCAGCGCCGCATCGTCGAGGAGGAGCGCGCTGCCCATTCGCAGGAACAGGAGCGCCTCGCCACCGAGCAGCGTCAGGTGATGGATGCGCTCGCCGTAGGGCTGGATCGGCTCTCGCGCGGCGATCTGACCTGCCGGATCGATGCCGAACTCGCGGCGGAATACGAGAAGCTGCGCGACGACTTCAATCTCGCGGTCGGCCATCTTGCCGAGACGATCCGCACGATCCAGGCGACCTCAGGCGATGTCGGCAACGCCGCGCTGGAGATCAACACCGGTGCCGACGACCTGTCGAAGCGCACCGAGGAGCAGGCTTCCTCGCTGGAGGAAACTGCTGCGACAACCGAGGAGCTTGCGGCCTCCGTCAAGGCTTCCGCGCATTCCTCGCAGCAGGCCGTCGCGCTTGCCGAGGAGGCGATGGATGTGGCGCGCAAGGGCGGAGCCATCGTCCAGAACGCGGTCGACGCCATGGCGAGGATCGAGACGGCCTCGCGCAAGATCTCCGACATCACCAGCGTGATCGACGAGATCGCCTTCCAGACCAATCTTCTGGCGCTCAATGCGGCGGTCGAGGCAGCCCGTGCCGGCGATGCTGGCAAGGGCTTCGCCGTCGTCGCCTCGGAGGTCCGCACGCTCGCTCAACGCTCGGGCGAGGCGGCCAAGGATATCACCGCGCTGATCACCGAATCGGGCACGGAGGTGGCGCAGGGCGTCGGCCTTGTCCGCTCGGCCGGCGCTGCGCTGGAGCGCATCGTCGAGGCCTCGCGCAAGGTATCGGCCACGGTCTCGGAGATTTCCGCTGCCGCGACCGAGCAGGCCTACGGCATCGACGAGATGAGCCAGGCCGTCGCCCATATGGACGAGATGACCCAGCAGAACGCGGCGCTCGCCGAGCAGAGCGCGGCTTCCGCCACAGCCCTGGCCAATCAGATCCAACGCCTCAACGATCTCGTCGCCAGCTTCCGGACGCGCGACGACATCGTGGAGTTGCGCAGCATGGCTGCCGCCATGGCGGCACAGGCCGGCGAGGAGCGTCTGCGCGCCTGACGCCTGGGTGATCAGCCGGCCGGGATCGGCTTGCTGTCCCGCTTCTTCGGCAGCCGTTCTGCTTCAGCGGCGTCCCTGGCCGCCGCCGAGCATCGCGTCCAGGATCGACTTCAGCGCATTCTGATGCTCGTCCTGGATCTGGCGGCCGTGCTCGAACATCTGGTTGAGCGCGTCGAGGCCGATCGAGCCGGGGCCAGGAGGCAGCGAGGAGGGGGATGCCTCCTCCGGCTCTGTCTCGGGTGCAGGCGCGCGGCGCGGCGGAGCGCTGCGCGGCGCGGGAGCAGACTCCGGCTGCGAGGCTGCAGCGCCACCGAACATGCCGCCGAGGATCTGGCCGAGCGCGCCGCCGAACGGGTCGGTTGGGTTGGCCTGAGGGCTCGCTTGAGGCTGGGCCCCAGCCTGACCGAACATGCCCTTCAGGATCGCTTCGAACGGATTGGCCGGCATCTGCGGCTGCTGCGGGGCAGGCTGCATGCCCGGCATCTGGCCGCGCATCATCTCGGCGAACTGGCCGAGAATGCCGCCGAGCCCTTCATTGCTGCTCGATTTGGACAGGCCGCCCATCAGCATCGCGGCAATGATCGGGAGCATCTGCTTCAGGATCGCCTGGCTGACGCCGCTGGTCGCCGCCGCCTGAGCTGCGATGGCCTGGCTGACCTCGCGCGAGCCGAAGAGCTGGCTCAGCACGTCGTTCCCGGCCGACTGCGCGCCGGTAGGGATGCCGCTGCCGGCGGCCTCGAAGAAGCGGGCATAGGGAGAGGCCGTCATCATCTGGGCCAGCGCGCCGAAGGCGAAGGGGTCCTGCGTCTGTCGCTGCAGCCCCATCGAGAAGGCCGGCAGCAGCGCATCGAGCGCGGCCTGGGTCTGCTGCAGACTCAATCCATATTGCTGGGCGAGATTCGGCACAGCTCGACCGTTCTGGGCCGATTGCATGATATCGAACAGATTCATCATGGACGCCTCCCCAGGCCGGCGTTCAGTTCCGTGCCTGAGCGGACGATAGCAGGGTGTCCTTGTCTGGCAAATCGAAGGTAGCCCGCCGCTGCATGGCCTCGCGCTCCAGCCGGGCGATGCCGCGATAGGCGAAGATCAGCGCCAGCACGCCAAAGGCGACCGCACCCAGCGCCGAGCCCGCCAGCGCACCCTTCGGCCCGGCGATCTGCGCGCCGAGGAAGGCGAGGGGCATCGTGCCGAGCGTCGCCCGCCCCCAGCTGAACAGCGTCGACAGGAACGGCATGCCGAGATTGTTGAAGGCTGCATTGGCGACGAACAGCATGCCAACGAAGAGCCACATCGGCCCGGCGATCAGGCAGAAGAACTCGACCAGCTCCGCCGTCAGCCCCGCTGCGTGGAAGGCGGAGACGATGACGCCGCGCAGCGAAAGCAGCAGCAACCCGGAAACCAGGACGCATCCGGCTGCGAAGATCGCCGAATCCGTCAGGCCGCGCCGCATCCGGTCGAAGCGGCCGGCGCCCCAGTTCTGGCCGAGGATCGGCCCGACCGCGCCTGAGAGCGCGAACACCGCGCCGAAAGCGACCGGCACCAGCCGGTCCATGATCGCCAGCGCCGCGATCGCCGCATCGCCGAAGCGGGCGACGACGCCAGCGAACACGGCATTGGCGATCGGGTTGGAGAGGTTGGTCAGGATGGCCGGCCCGGCAATCGCGAAGGTCCGGGCGCTGTCCTGGCGAATCCAGCTCAGCCGTGGCCGGGCCATCATGCCGTGAACGACCACGGCTGCGTGGAAGCCGATCGCGACGATGATGACGCGCGCCAGCACGATTGCGATCGCAGCGCCGTCCGGCCCGAGACCGAAGCCGAAGATCAGCAGCGGGTCGAGCCCGGCAGTGGCGATACCGCCGCCGAGCGTGACGAACATCGCCCGGCGCGCGTCGCCGATGGCGCGCAGCACGCCGGAGAAGCCCATGCCGATCGCCATCAGCACGTTGGAGGGCAGGGTGATGTGCAGGAAGGAGAGGGCGACGGCGTAGGATTGGTCACGCGCGCCGATGGTGCGCAGCAGCCAGGGAAGCAGCGGCAGCGCGGCAAGCGACAGCATGAGCGCCACCAGCGCCATCAGGACCATTGTGGAGGCGGCGATGCGCCGCGCGCCCTCGCGATCGCCGGCGCCAATGCTGCGCGAGGTCAGGGCGGCGACCGCAATCATCAGCCCGACATTCACCGAGACCATCAGATAGAGCACGATGGTGGCGAAGCCGACACCGGCCGTCGCCTCTGGCCGCCCGAGCCATGAGACGTAGAGCAGCGACAGGAGGTCGACGACGAAGACGGCCATCAGGCCGATCGAGCCCGTCCCCGTCATCACGGCGACATGGCGCATCAGCGAACCGTCGACGAAGACGGCCTGCGCCGGCCGGGGCGAGGCGCTGGTCACCGCTCCGGCTCTCCGACGCCGCCGACCGAGACCTCGGCCCCACCATCGGCGATGACCTGCTCGGTCTCGGCATTGAGGGCCTTGGACTTGCCCTTCGGCTTGACGATCGGCTCCGGCGTCACGCGCGGCACGCGGTTCAGTGCGGCGGCGATACCCTCGTGGAACTGGATTTCCATGCGCTGCGCGTCGCGATCGCGGACATGGTCGATGACGAAATCGGCTTCGTCGCGGCTCAAGCCCAGGGTCTCCAGCGTGACGCGGCCGAAGCCGAGCGCCGATTCGAAGGTCTCGCGCATCTGGTAATCGACATTGGCCTTCATCAGGTCGATCGCATGGATTCTGTCGAAGGCGCGCACATGCACGCGCACCTGCGGGAACTCGGCCTTGACCATCTCGACGATGCGCAGCGCCGCGTCCTTGTTGTCGATGCAGACGCAGATCACCTTCACCCGGCCGGCGCCCGCGGCACGCAGCACGTCGAGGCGCATCCCGTCGCCGTAATAGACCTTGAAGCCGAAGCGGGCGGCGGCGCGGATCTGCTCGACATCGGAATCGATCACGGTGATGTTGACGTGCTGCAGGAGCAGCGCCTGCGTCACCACCTGGCCGAAGCGGCCGAAGCCGACCACCATCACCTGGCTGTCGCTGATCCCGTCGAAATCCTCTTCCATCGTCTCCGGCGCGACGCGCGAGAGCAGCACCGCGTCGATCAGCCTGGCGACGATCGGACCGAGCAGCATGCTGATCGCGGCGAGTGCCGTTGCCATGGCCGCCTGCGGCGGCGTGAGCAGACCCTGCGCCAGGCCCAGTGGCAACAGCACGAAGGCGAATTCGCCGGCCGGCGAGAGCAGGGCGCCGGCCCGGATCGCCTCCAGCCAGGAGGAGCAGGAGATCCGCAGGATCGAGGTGACGACCGCGATCTTGAACAGCACCAGCAGAGGCGCTGCCACCGCCAACAGCATCCAGTTGGTCGTGACCAGCAGCAGGTCGAGCGACATGCCGACCGCCATGAAGAACAGGCCAAGCAGCACACCGCGGAACGGCTCGATATCGGCTTCGAGCTCGTGCCGGAAATGCGAGTCGGCCAGCATCACGCCGGCGAGGAAGGCGCCCATCGCCATCGACAGGCCGACATGCTCCATCAGCAGGGCGGCGCCGAGCACGATCAGCAGGGCGGCCGCCGTCATCACATCCTTGGCGCCGGTATTGGCGAGGATGCGGAAGAACGGGTTCAGCACATAGCGCCCGGCCAGGATGATCGCGATCAGCGCGCCGAGCGCGATGCCGAGGCTGGCGAGGGCGCGCATCGGGCTGCCGGCCTGTGCGCCGCCGGTGGTGGCGAGCAAGGGTAGCAGCGCCAGCACGGGCGCAATCGCCATATCCTGGAACAGCAGGATCGAGAAGGTGCGCCGGCCGTAGGTCTCGCCGGCATCGCCCCTCTCTTCGAGCTGCTGCAGCGCGATCGAGGTGGCGGAGAGCGCCAGCGCCACACCGACCGCGACAGCGCCTGCGGCGGACAGGCCGAAAGACCAGCCGAGGAGACCGATGCCGGCGGCGCTGAGCGCCATCTGCGCGAGGCCCGTGCCGAGAATGTCCTTGCGCATCGAATAGAGGCGCGCCGGCTGCAGCTCGAGGCCGACCAGGAAGAGCAGCAGCACCACGCCGATCTCGGCGGTGCTGCGGATGGCGTCGGGGTCCTTGATCACGCCCAGCAGGGAAGGGCCGATCACGATGCCGGCCGCGAGATAGCCGAGCACCGCCGACTGCCCGAGCTTGCGGAAGATCGGCACGGCGATCACTGCGGCAGCGCAGAAGGTCAGGATGGGCGGCAGGAAGCTGACATGCGAGGCGGCGTCGGCCATGCGGAACTCTTATGGGAGGCGGGCGTGGGTGGCCTGGCGCGGCGGGACGGCACGGCGGGCCAAGGCTCTATCTAGGCCCTCGGTGGCGATCCTGCGAGAGGCAATCGACCGTGAGCTAGCGGCTGCGCCGCTTCGCTTCCTTGACATCGCCCCGATCCCGCCGAAAGAAGACCGGGACCGATTGGAGTTCTTTCCGCGCGTGACCAAGCCACCGCTCGACATTCTGCTCTGTGCCCCGCGCGGCTTCTGCGCCGGGGTCGTGCGCGCCATCGACGCGGTCGAGAAGGCGCTCAGCGTCCATGGCGCGCCGGTCTATGTCCGCCACGAGATCGTCCATAACAAATACGTCGTCGAATCCCTGAAGCGGAAGGGCGCGGTCTTCGTCGCCGAGCTCGACGAGGTGCCCGACGAGACCCGGCCGGTGATCTTCTCCGCCCATGGCGTCGCCAAGGCGGTGCCGGCGGCGGCAAAGGCGCGCAATCTCTTCGCCATCGACGCCACCTGCCCGCTGGTGACGAAGGTGCATCGCGAGGCGGAGGTCCATCACAAGCGCGGCCGCCACATCCTGCTCGTCGGTCATGCCGGCCACCCCGAGGTCATCGGCACGATGGGCCAGCTCCCCGAGGGTGCGATCACACTGATCGAGACGCTGGAGGACGTCGCGGCGCTGACCCCGCCGACCGGCCAGCCGCTCGCCTATGTCACGCAGACCACGCTTTCGGTCGACGACACGCGCGAAATCGTCGAGGCGCTGCAGGCCCGTTTCCCGGAGCTGATCGCCCCGCACAAGGAAGATATCTGCTACGCGACGACGAACCGCCAGGAGGCGGTGAAGCGCGTCGCCCCGCAGGTCGACGGGCTGATCGTGGTCGGCTCGCCCAACTCCTCGAATTCGCAGCGCCTGCGCGAGGTGGCCGAACGCGCCGGCTGCCCCGTGGCGCGGCTCGTGCTCCGCACCGACGAGATCGACTGGTCGATCTTCGGCAATATCCGCAGCCTCGGCATCACCGCCGGCGCCAGCGCACCGGAGGTGCTGGTCGAGGAGATCATCGACGCCTTCGCCGAGCGCTACGAGGTCCGTGTCGAGACCGTCTCGACCGCCGACGAGAACGTCTTCTTCCCGCTGCCGCGCGAGCTGCGCAGCGAGGCGGCGCCGACCGCGGCCGAATAACTCCAGCAGAAGCATTTTCGAGCGAAGTGGATACCGGTTCGCGTAAAGAAAATGCGATCAACCAACTAGCAAGAGAGCCTGATCTTGGCCGTCTATACCGAAGTGCCCGATGACGAGATGGCTGCCTTTGTGGCGCGCTATGGCATCGGCGATCTGCTTTCCGCCAAGGGTATCGCCGAAGGCGTCGAGAACTCGAACTACCTGCTGCACACCACCCAGGGCTCCTACATCCTCACCCTCTACGAGAAGCGGGTGAACCCGGACGACCTGCCGTTCTTCCTCGGGCTGATGCAGCACCTCGCCTCGCGTGGGCTGATCTGCCCGCAGCCGGTGAAGGACAGCCGCGGCGAGATGCTCGGTCGCCTCGCTGGGCGCCCCGCCGCGATCGTCACCTTTCTCGACGGGCTGTCGGTCCGCCGCCCCACCGCCGCCCATTGCCAGGAGCTCGGCCGCGGTCTCGCGCTGCTGCACGAGGCCGGGGCCGACTTCACGATGGAGCGGGTCAACGCACTCTCCGTGCCCGGCTGGCGTCCGCTCGCGCATCAGGCCGGCCCCGACGCCGACAAGGTCTCTCCGGGCCTCGCCCGCCGGATCATGGCGGAGATTGCGGTGCATGAGGCGAGCTGGCCCAAGGACCTGCCGCGCGGCGTGATCCATGCCGATCTCTTCCCCAACAATGTCTTCTTCATCGGCAGCCGGCTGTCAGGCCTGATCGACTTCTATTTCGCCTGCACCGACGCCTATGCCTATGATCTGGCGATCTGCCTGAATTCCTGGTGCTTCGAGGCCGACGGCTCGTTCAACCTGACCAAGGGACAGGCGCTGCTTGCCGGCTACGAGGCCGTCCGTCCGCTGAGTCTGGTGGAGATCGAGGCGCTGCCGCAGCTCTGCCGCGGTTCGGCTCTGCGCTTCCTGCTCACGCGCCTCGTCGACTGGCTCAACGTGCCGCCGGGCGCGCTGGTCAAGCCGCATGATCCGCTCGAATACGACCGCAAGCTTGCCTTCCACCAACGGGTGGTCGACGCCCGCGAATATGGGCTGAAGCGGTGAGCGATACTGTCGAAGTCTGGACCGACGGCGCTTGCTCGGGAAACCCTGGCCCCGGCGGTTGGGGTGCGATCCTCACCTATAACGGCGTCGAGAAGGAACTCTCCGGCGGCGAGGCGCAGACCACCAACAACCGCATGGAGCTGATGGCAGCGATATCGGCGCTGGAGGCGTTGAAGCGCCCCTGCACGGTCGCGCTGCACACCGACAGCCAGTATCTGCGCCAGGGCATCACCGGCTGGATCCATGGCTGGAAGAAAAATGGCTGGAAGACCGCCGACAGGAAGCCGGTCAAGAACGCCGAGCTCTGGCAGCGGCTAGAGACGGCGCTGGGGCGCCACAAGATCGAGTGGAAATGGGTCAAGGGCCACGCCGGCGATGAGATGAACGAGCGCGCCGACGCGCTCGCGCGGGCGGGGATGGCACCGTTCAAAGCGGGGCGGTAGCGGGCTCGGAAGATTGCCCTCAGCGCCAGCCGAGAGCCGGCGCGACATGCTTCAGGATCGCTTCGATCACATGGGCATTGTAGTCGACGCCGAGCTGGTTCGGCACGGTGAGCAATAGCGTATCGGCCTCGGCGATCGCCTCGTCCTTCGCCAGTTCCTTGATCAGCTTGTCCGGCTCGGCCGCATAGCTACGTCCGAAGATGGCGCGGGTGTTCTCGTCGATGAAGCCGATCTGGTCGTCGCTCTGGTTGCCGCGGCCGAAATAGGCGCGGTCGCGGTCGTCGACCAAGGCGAAGATGCTGCGGCTCACCGAGATGCGCGGCTGGCGCGCATGGCCCGCCTCCTTCCATGCCTCGCGATAGGCGCGAATCTGCTTTGCCTGCTGGATGTGGAAGGGCTCGCCCGTCTCGTCATCCTTCAGCGTCGAGCTCTGCAGGTTCATGCCGAGCTTTGCCGCCCAGGTGGCGGTCGCGTTGGAGCCGGCGCCCCACCAGATGCGCTCGCGCAATCCTTCGGAATGAGGTTCGAGCCGCAGCAGACCGGGCGGATTGGGGAACATCGGGCGCGGGTTGGGCTGTGCGAAGCCCTGGCCGCGCAGCATGTCGAGAAACACCTCGGCATGGCGCCGGCCCATATCGGCATCGCTCTGGCCCTCTGCCGGCTCGTAGCCGAAATAGCGCCAGCCATCGATCACCTGCTCGGGCGAGCCGCGGCTGATGCCGAGCTGGAGCCGTCCGCCGGCGATGAGGTCGGCCGCGCCCGCGTCTTCCGCCATGTAGAGCGGGTTCTCGTAGCGCATGTCGATCACGGCGGTGCCGATCTCGATGCGTTTCGTCTTGGCGCCGATCGCGGCGAGAAGCGGGAAGGGCGAGGCCAGTTGCCGGGCGAAATGATGGACGCGGACATAGGCGCCGTCCGCGCCGAGTTCCTCGGCGGCGACGGCGAGGTCGATCGACTGCAGCAAGGCATCGCCGGCCGAGCGCGTGCCGGATTGCGGCGAGGGCGCCCAATGGCCGAAGGAGAGAAAGCCGATCTTCTTCATGACGCGCCCGTCGCTGGATGCAGGCGCGAAACGCGCCTCGGAAAGGACGGCTTGATGGTCGCTGCAAGGCAGCTCGACCCAAGCCGTTCCCGTCATATAGGCGCTTGCGTGGTCGTTGCCGATTGCGCCGATGCACGCGGCACCGTGCATCAGCGCAGGCTGGAATGCATCAGGCCCTGCCGACGCGCATCCTCTCGCTACGCCAGAGGCTGGCGATAGACGATGAAGCCCGACTTGTCGGCGACCTTGTTGTAGAGCTCCTGTGCCTGCAGGTTCGACTCATGCGTCTGCCAGTAGACACGGAAGCAGTTCTTCGCGCGCGCCATCTCGTTCACGGCCTCGATCAGCTTGCGGCCGACACCCGTGCCGCGCGCTTCCGGCACCGTGAACAGGTCCTGCAGATAGCAGATGTTCCGTTCGCTCCAGGTCGTGCGGTGGATCACCCAGTTGGTGATGCCGAGCGCCTTGTCGCCCTGCAGCGCTATGAAGCCGCCCATCGGCTCCTGACCGCCGGTCAGCCTGTTGAAGGTGATCTCGTCGAGCTCCGGCGGCAGCGTCGCCTTGTAGAAGGTCAGATAGCCGTGCCAGAGCGGCGTCCAGGCAGCGCGGTCGGCAGCGGTGAGCGGGCGGATGATGATATCAGGCATGCAGGTCTCTCCTCCGCCGCAGAAGCTAGCCGGCAGTCCGGATCTTGTCTCATGACAAGCCGAAATCGGATCGATCACCGCAGGAAGGAAACACCATGCAAAAGCCCGTGCGAGAGGCTCGCACGGGCTCAATGACTAGCGGTTCGGAAAACTCAGAGCTGGCCGAGCATGGTCTCGGCGCCGGAGGCGTCGGCCTTGCCGGCCGCTTCCTCGACGTTGAGGGACTTCACGACGCCGTCTTCGACCAGCATCGAATAGCGGCGCGAGCGCGTACCCATGCCGAAGCCCGAGCCGTCCATCGACAGGCCGATCTCCTTGGCGAAATCGGCGTTGCCGTCCGAAAGGAACTCGATGACCCCGGCGCCGCCGGTCGCCTTCGACCAGGCGTCCAGAACGAAGACGTCGTTGGTGGAGGTCACCAGAATGGCGTCGACGCCCTTGGCCTTGATCTCGTCGGCCTTGGCCAGATAGCCGGGCAGATGGTTCTTGTGGCAGGTCGGCGTGAAGGCGCCTGGCACGGCGAAGAGCACGACCTTCCGGCCCTTGAACAGGTCGTCGCTCGTCCTGGCCGCCGGGCCATCGGCGGTCATAACGCGGAACGTCGCCTGCGGAAGCTTGTCACCCACCTGGATCGTCATTGCGTCTTTCTCCGTGAGACCTGCGGCCCAGAGATCGCTTAGGCCGCCCGCCTCCGAATTAGGGCTTGCCGGCGGGGATGTCGAGTTCGAGCCGCGTCTCGACGGGCTTGGGCGTCCCGCGAATGGTGAAGATCAGGGGAAAGGGGCCCGCAGCGCTCTTCGGGCGCTCGTTGATGCGGATCTGGGCAATGACCGTGCCGTCGCCCTGCGGCGTCAGCCGGGATTTGCCGAAGGACCATTGGCCGGGACCCTCGACGAAGATGTCCTGGATCTTGCCCTCTGGCGGGGCCTGCAGGATCAGACGCAATCCGGGATCGATGACGGTGTCGTCGAGCGTCGCGTCGAGGATGGCGGTCTTATCCTTGTGCGGGCCCGGCTTCACCGACACTGGAACGCGCGCCTCGAAACTCTCCAGCCGCGGCGATGTCACGGTCGTGACGCCTGGCTCGAGCCACAGGCTGGCCTCGCCCCTGGCGGGAATGCAGATCTTCTCGCAGACCGCATAATCAAGCTTGAGCACGATCATGACGGGCCGGGACGGATCGACCGGTTGGACCGAGATCGGAATCACGACCTCCCCGACATAACCGATGGAATAGCCGGCCGAATCCTGAAACCGCTCCGGAACGGGCCAGCGCACGTCGAGTCCGCCGATATTGGTCGAGCCCGACCAGTCGAAGCTCGGCGGCACGCCGAACTCGCCGGGGCTGCGCCAATAGGTCTTGTAGCCCGGCGACATGATGATCTCGACGCCGACGCGCTGCTTGCCTGTCGGCGTGGTCGGGCCGGCGATCAGTCGTAGCTTCGCATGCTCGCTCGTCGACCAGGGCGACATGGCGGCTTCGGTCGTTGCCTCCTGCGCATGCGCGGCAACGCCGAGCGCGAGGGGCGCCATGGCCAGCAGGGAAAGAACGCGGTTCACCACCCTGCCTTACCCATTGCGAAGCCGAAAAGCGAACAAAACCTGCGTCTCATGTCCTGTATTGGCCAGCCTCTCAAGACCCGTATCGTTGCGCAGGAATGGGGCGCAATCGCGATACAAAGGAAGAGGGCCGCACCACCACGCCCTGCCGGGGAGCGGGACCCTGATGTCGGATTTGTGCGAGGCCGGAGGCCGTTGGTTTACATCCAGCCTTGCCGAGACTCCCCGACAGCCTCTACCATATGGAGGATGAAGATCGGCTCACAACCCCGCCTCGGCGGCCGCAGCTATCTGGACGGGCAATGCCTTATCGCGATGCCCGGCATGGCCGACACGCGCTTCAGCCGCAGCGTCGTCTATGTCTGCGCGCATTCCGAGGACGGCGCCATGGGCATCATCGTGAACAAGCCCGCGGGCGACACCAGGTTTCCGGATCTGCTCGTTCAGCTCGACGTCATTCCGTCGGAGGAGATCATCCGGTTGCCGAGCCGCGCCGAGAAGATGCAGGTGCTGCGCGGCGGCCCGGTCGAGACCAAGCGCGGCTTCGTGCTGCATACGGCGGATTTCTTCCTTGAATCGGCAACGCTTCCCATCGATGACGGCATCTGCCTGACGGCGACGCTCGATATCCTGCGCGCCATCGCGATTGGCAGCGGACCGGAAAATGCCGTCCTCGCTCTCGGCTATGCCGGCTGGGCCGCCGGCCAGCTCGAGGCGGAGATCCAGTCGAATGGCTGGCTGCACTGTCCAGCCGATCCGGCTCTGCTGTTCGACGAGAGCGTCGAGACGAAATATCAGCGGGCGCTGAACAAGCTCGGCATCGAGCCTGCGTTCCTCTCCCGCGACGCCGGCCACGCCTGAGGGTCGGCGCTCGCCGGGGTGGAGGGCTTTCGCTCGGGTCGGTTTGCGCGACCGTCATTGCGAGCGAAGCGACGCAATCCAGGAGGACTGGGCTGAAGCGTTCCACCCAGTCCTCCTGGATTGCTTCGTCGCTCCGCTCCTCGCAATGACGGTGGAGGTTTAAGCCGCTTCCGTTGCCGCCGCAGCCGTCGCGCCCATCAGGCGTCGCGCCTCGGCCGCGGTCATCGGCTGGCCGAAGATGTAGCCCTGCGCGTATTGGCAGCCGATCTGGTAGAGCTCGATCGCATCGGACTCGCTCTCCGCGCCCTCGGCCACGACATCCATGCCGAGATCGGAGGCGAGTTGCACGATCGAGCGCAGGATCACCGGCGGGCGGCCATTGCCCATCTGCCGCACGAAGCTCTGGTCGATCTTGATCGTGTCGAAGGGGAAGCGCTGCAGATAAGACAGCGAGGAATAGCCCGTCCCGAAATCATCGAGGGAAAGACCGGCGCCGAGGTCGCGAATGCGCTGCAGCATCTGCGCGGCATATTCCGGGTTCTCCATCACCAGACTCTCGGTGATCTCGAGCTTGAGCGTGCCCGGCAGCACGCGCCGCCGCCCGAGCACGGTCTTCACGTCATGCAAGAGATCATGGCGCAGCAGCTGTCGGCTCGAGACATTGACGCTGGCGAAAATCGGCGGGTCGACTTCGAGTGCCGCCTGCCAGGCTTCGAGCTCGCGTGCCGTCTTGTCCATCACGTAGATGCCAAGATCGACGATCAGCCCGGTTTCCTCGGCGATGGCGAGGAAGTCCTGCGGCATCAGCCGGCCCTCGCGCGGATGGTCCCAACGCACCAGCGCCTCGAACCCGGCGATGGTGCGGTCCTCCAGCCGGACGATCGGCTGGTACATGACCTGGATCTCGTTGCGTTCGATCGCCCGGCGCAGGTCGCTTTCCAGCGCGAGCCTGTCATTGCGGTCGGTCCGCATCGCCGGAACGAAGACCTCGATCTTGTTGCCGCCCTGGCGCTTGGCATGGGCCATGGCGAGCTCGGCGTTCTTCAGCGCATCGTCCTTGCGCGCAGCCGGGGAGGGGTCGAACAGGGCGAGCCCGATCGAGGGGGTCAGCACGATCTCGCGCTCGGCATAGGTGATCGGCGTCGAGACGGCCCGACGCACCAGCTCGGCCAGTGCCAGGATGCGCTCGGGATCGCGCTCCGATACCAGGATCATCGCGAAGGTGTCGCCACCGATGCGGGCGAGCGTGTCCTGCGCTCTGAGCAGCCGGCCAAGACGCCGCGCCAACGTCAGCAGGATCGAGTCGCCGGCCGAGAAACCGACGGATTCATTGACCTGCTTGAAGCGATCGACATCGATGACGAGCACGGTCGGGCGGATATTGTCGTCGGCGCGGGTGAAGCCGAAGATCGCGCCAAGCCGATCCTGGAACAGCTTGCGGTTGGGCAATCCGGTCAGGTTGTCGTGGACGGCGTCGTGCAGCAGCCGCTCCTGGGCCGTGCGCTGCTCGGTGACGTCGGAGAGCGTGCCGATGACGCGGATGACCTCGCCATCGGAGCCGATGACGGGCCGCGCCTTGACGTTGAACCAGTGATAGGCGCCGTTGGCGGCGCGCAGGCGCAGGTCGAGATTGAGCTTGCCGCGGCGTTGCTCCAGCACGGCATCGAGCGTGACGCGGTAGCGGTCACGGTCGGCGACATGCATGTGCTCCAGCCAGCGCGCGGCCGAGCCTTCGAGCGCGCCCTTGGGCAGGCCGAGCAGCGTCTCGATCTGGGGCGAGACGAAGACCTTGTCGGAGCTGACGTCCCAGTCGAAGACGAGGTCGCCGGAGCCGGAAAGCGCCAGCGCCCGCCGCTCGGTGTCCGAGACCAGCCCCTGCGAGATGGCGCCGCCGGCGAAGGCGTGCTGGATCACGGTGAAGCCGATCAGCAGCACGATCAGCACGAGGCCGCCCAGCAGGGCCGGCGCCACCAGATCGCGCTGGAACTGCCCGGTCACGGTGAAGCTCGCTGCCGTGACCCAGACAGCGAGCAGGAACCAGGTCGGGATCAGCATCACCGCCCGCTCGTAGCCATGCGTCGCCAGATGCACGACGAGCACGAAGCCGACGGCGGCGACGGCGGCAATCGAGATGCGCGCGATGCCGGAAGCCATTGGCGCGTCGAAGACGGCCAGGCCGATCAGGCCGGCCAGGCCGATGATCCAGATCGCGGTGACATGGCCGTAGCGCACATGCCAGCGTGACAGGTTGAGATAGGCGAACAGGAAAACGAGGAGCGTCGCGGCGAGCACGACTTCCGCACCGGCCCGGTAGATGCGCTCGATCGCGGGCGTGAGCGGGAAAAGGCGCTGGAAGAACCCGAAATCGAGACCGGCATAGGCCAGCACCGCCCAGGCGAGCGCTGCGGCGGCCGGAAAGATCACCGCGCCCTTGACCACGAAGATGATGGTCAGGAACAGCGCGAGCAGGCCGGCGATGCCGATGATGATGCCTTTGTAGAGGGTCAGCCCGTTGGTCTTCTGGCGATAGGCTTCCGGCTCGAACAGATAGAGCTGCGGCAGGTTCGGCGATTTCAGCTCGGCCACGAAAGTGACGGTTGTGCCGGGGTCGAGCGTGATCAGGAAGACGTCGGCGTCGGGGCTGGCTTCACGATCCGGCGAGAGGCCCTGGCTCGCCGTCACCGCCTCGATGCGCTTGTCGCCGAGATCGGGCCAGACCACGCCGGAACCGATCAGGCGGTGGAAAGGCGCAACCAGCAGCCGGTCGATCTGCTCGTCGGAATCATTCGTCAGCGCGAAGACGATCCAGTCCGGCCTGGCGCCCGATTCGCGCGCCCTGACCGCGATGCGGCGGACGATGCCGTCCGGCCCCGGCGCGGTCGAGATCTGGATGACGTCGCCGTCGGACTTGTTGCGCTCGACGACATTGGTGAGATCGATCACCGGCACGTCGACCGGCACGCGCACCGCATCGACGGCGCTGGCCGGCGTCACGATCGCGAAACTGAACCATAAGGCAAGGCCGGCGACGGCGAGGCCGATCCGGAGGATGCGCTCGGAAATGGACAAGCTGTGCTCGGCTATCAGGCGGGAGACGATCATTCGAACTTGAACGAAAATCCCTACTGGCCGCTCATGGCAAGGGCAAGGCAAAGCGCGGCTGTGGTCAACCGCTGCCTTCACGGTTTCTCTCTGGGCAACGCGTCGCCCGAAAGCATGGCGTAGAGCAGATGGTCGGCCCAGGCGCCGTTGATCTTGAGATAGGCGCGCGCCTGCCCCTCGTACTGGAATCCGACCCGCTCCAGCAGGCGGCGCGACGGCTCGTTGTTCGGCAGGCAGGCGGCTTCGACCCGATGCAGCGCAAGCTCGGAAAAGGCGAAGCGCACCGCGCCGCGCACGGCCTCGGTCATGTGGCCCTTGCCGGCATGGCGCTTGCCCATCCAGTAGCCGAGCGTGCAGGCCTGGGCGACGCCGCGGCGGATCAGGCCGAGGGTCAGCCCGCCGAGCAGCGCCTCCGTATGGGCTTCGAAGATGAACAGCGAATAGGCTTCGTCGCTGGCGATCTCGCGCGCCGCCCGCTTGGCGCGCAGCCGGAACGAGGTCCGGGTCAGGTCGTCCTCGTTCCAGGTCGGCTCCCAGGGCGTCAGGAAGTCGCGGCTTTCGATGCGCAGCACGGCCCAGGCGGAGTAGTCGCTGGCCTGCGGCGCACGCAGATAGAGATTCGGCGTCCGGATCAGCGGGCGGCTCGGCGGCTCGCTCGGGAAACGGAAGAGCGCCATCGCCGTTCAGTCCGCTGCCCGGGCTGCCTGGCGCAGGCGCTTGGCTGCGGGAATGCCGTGGATCGGGCCGATCGCCGCGATGGTCGGCTGGTGGCCGAGCAGCGAGCGGCCTGCGGCGCGCACATCCTCCAGCGTCACCGCGTCGAGCCGGGCGGCGAGTTCCTCGCGCGGGATCGCCCGGCCGAAGATCAGCACCTGCCGTGCCATCTGCTCCAGCTTGCCGCCGGGGCTTTCGAGCGAGGCGAGCAGCCCGACCTTCATCTGCGCGCGGGCCCGCGCCACTTCGATCTCGCTGACATCCTCCGCCGCCTGGCGCAGGCAGGCGAGCGCGACCTCGATCAGCTCGTTTGCATCTTCCGGCGCGGTGCCGGCGCCGATGCCGAAGACGCCGCAATCGGAGAAGGGCCAGTGGAAGGCATCGATCGCATAGGCCAGGCCGCGCTGCTCGCGCACCTCCTGGAACAGCCGCGAAGACAGCCCGCCGCCCAGCACCGAAGCGAAGATCTGCAGGGGATAATGCGCGCCGCCGGTGAAGGGCTTGCCGGGCAGGCCGAGCACGAGATGCACCTGCTCCTCGTCGCTGCCGATGCGCGCCTCGCCGCCGCGATATTTACCAGGCTCGCGCTCCGGCATCTTGGCGGGGCGCGCAGGTAGCTTCGACAGATGCTCGCGAGCGAGCGCGACCAGCTCGTCATGGCTGACGGCGCCGGAGGCGGCGAGCACCATGTTGCCGGCATGGTAGTTGCGGGCCAGATAGGCCTGGATCGCCTCGGGCGTGAAGCTCTGCACCGTCTTGGCCGTGCCGAGGATCGGCCGGCCGATCGGCTGGTCGGGGAAGGCCGCCTGCAGGAAGCGGTCATAGACGAGGTCGTCGGGCGTGTCCTGAACGGCGGAGATCTCCTGCAGGATCACGCCCTTCTCGCGCTTCAGCTCCTCCTCGGTGAGGGCGGGCGAGGTGATGATGTCGGCGAGGATGTCGACGGCAAGCGCGAGATCGGTGCCGAGAACGCGGGCGGTGTAACAGGTGTATTCGACGCTGGTCGCGGCATTGAGATCGCCGCCGACGCCCTCGATCTCCTCGGCGATCTGGCGGGCGTTGCGCCGCGCCGTGCCCTTGAACGCCATGTGCTCGAGCAGATGGGCGAGGCCGTGCTCATGCGGCAGCTCGTCGCGCGAGCCCGCGCCGATCCAGATGCCGAGCGACACGGTAGCGGCATGGTCCATGCGCTGCGAGACGATGCGCAGGCCCGAGGGCAGGGCGGTCAGCGCGACGTCGGGGTCATGGGCGCCTTCAGGCCGCGCGGGCGCGGCGAGCTCGATGGCCTCGACCGGAGTAGTGGTGCTCACGCTGCCGCTCCGCGGACGGCGCGCGCATGCTCGCGCACGAAGCTTTCGACCTTGCCGAGATCGTTCGGCAGCAGCGTCAGCCGCTCCTTGCGCTCCATCAGGTCGGCGAGATGGGCGGGCAGCTCCGGCGCGACGCCGCTCGCAGCCTTCACGGCGGCCGGGAATTTGGCGGGATGGGCGGTGCCGAGCACGATCATCGGCGTCGCCGGATCGCGCTTGAGCGCCTGCCGTGCGGCGCCGACGCCGATCGCAGTATGCGGGTCGAGCAGATAGCCGGCCTCGCTCCAGCCCTTCTTGATCTCGGCGGCGACCTGTTCCTCGTTCTGCGAGGCGGCATCGAATTCGCCGCGGATGCGCTGAAGCGGTTCACCCGCGATCTCGAAGCGGCCGGACTGCTGCAGCGACTGCATCAGCCGGCGCACGGCGCCGCCGTCGCGGCCATGCGCCTCGAACAGCAGCCGCTCGAAATTCGAGGAGATCTGGATGTCCATCGAGGGCGAGGTCGTTGCCGCGACGCCGCGCATCTCGTAGACGCCGGTTTCGAGGGTCCGCGCCAGGATGTCGTTGCTGTTGGTCGCGATGATCAGCCGTTCGATCGGCAGGCCCATCTGCTTGGCGACCCAGCCAGCGAGGATGTCGCCGAAATTGCCGGTCGGGACGGTGAAGGTGACCTTGCGCCCCGGCCCGCCGAGCGAGACGGCCGAGGTGAAGTAGTAGACGACCTGCGCGGCGATGCGCGCCCAGTTGATCGAATTCACGCCCGACAGCCCGATCTCGTCGCGGAAGGCATGATGGTTGAACATCGCCTTCACGAGGTTCTGGCAGTCGTCGAAGGTGCCTTCGATCGCGATGGCGTGGACGTTCGGCGCATCGACCGTCGTCATCTGCCGGCGCTGCACGTCGGAGACGCGGCCCTGCGGGTAGAGGATGAAGACATCGACGCTCTTCAGCCCCTTGAAGGCGTCGATCGCGGCGCCGCCGGTGTCGCCGGACGTCGCACCGACGATGGTGGCGCGCTGGCCGCGCTGGCTGAGCACATGGTCCATCAGCCGGCCGAGCAGCTGCATCGCCACGTCCTTGAAGGCGAGCGTCGGGCCGTGGAAGAGCTCCAGCACGAAAAGGTTGTCGCCAATCTGCGTCAGCGGGCAGACGGCCGGATGGCGGAAGCCGGCATAGGCCTGGTGGATCATGCCGGAGAGCGCGCCGCTCTCGATGTCGCCGTCGCTCAATGTGCCGAGCACGCGCTCGGCCACGGCCGTATAGGGTTTCCCGGCGAAACCGGCGATCTCCGTCGTCGTGAGCGCGGGCCAGCTTTGTGGCAGATAGAGCCCGCCGTCACGGGCGAGCCCGGTCAGGAGCGCATCGGAAAAGCTGAGCGCCGGGGCTTCACCCCGGGTGGAGACATGCAGCACGATCTTGGCCTCGGTGATCTTCGCCTGATGCTATAGGCCGGTCCGGCGGTTTCGGCAAAACCTCAGCGACATCAGGCCGGTGCGGAACCTTTCCGCGCCTGCCAGACATAGGCCGCGAAGACGCTGAGCAGCGTCAGTGCGAGCCCGAACCAGGTCAGGGCGTATTGCAGGTGATTGTCGGGAATGCGCTCGATGAGCTCGCGCACATCGACGCCCGCCGGTGGCTTCATCCCGTCGCCCTCGCGCTCTGCTTCCAGATAGAACGGCGCCGGTGGCAGGCCGAGCGAGGCGGCGATCGCCGCGGGATCGCGGTTGTAGAATTCGCGGATCGCCGGCAGGTCTTCCGGCGTGAAGCTGTTGCGGGTCTCGGGCGCCCGCAGGAAGCCCGTGACCGTGTCGGCGCCGCTCGCCGGCCCGATCTGGCCCATGCGGCTCTCCGGTACGAAGCCGCGATTGACCAGGATGATGCCGCCATCCTCGAGCCTGAAGCCCTGGAACACCCAGCGGCCGAAGCCGGAGAGCTGCCGCGAGCCGGGCGGGCCGGCAGCGATCGTGGTGCGGACGCCGGCGACCGGCCCATCGACATAGCTGCCCTTGGCGGCGACGCGGGTGAGGTCGAGCGCCGCTGCGTCGAGCTTCGCCCATTCGGCGCTGGGCGGCATCGGAACGGGGGCTCCGGCGGCCTGCGCCTCCAGGCGCCCGATATAGGCGCGCTTCTCCTGCATGCGCTGGAGCTGCCAGGTTCCAAGGATACAGAGGATCACCGTGCCGACGATCGTAAGGATCGTCGGGAGGATCAGCCCAGGTTTGCGTTTGAGCGCGGTCTGCGCGGTCACTTCGCCCGCCTGCCTTCCTCGGCCTTGTTGGCGTATTGCAGCGCGACCGCCAGCCCCTTCATCGGCCTGAGCAGCGCAAGGCAGATGACCAGTGTCAGCGGCAGCCACATCAGCAGGTGCAGCCAGATCGGCGGCTCATAGGCGATCTCGACATAGAGCGCCGCGCCCAGAACGATGAAGCCGGCGATCAGCATGATGAAGACGGCCGGCCCGTCGGCCGAGTCGGCGAATTTATAGTCCAGCCCGCAGGCGCTGCAGCGCGGCTTCAGCTTGAGGAAGCCGTCGAACAGCGCGCCCTCGCCGCAGCGTGGGCAACGCCCGGCCAGCCCCGTGGCGTAGGGGGAGGGAGGGGTGGGTTCAGAACCGGCCATCGTAGCCTCCGAAGCAGGAAAGGCGGCCTCGCGGCCGCCTTTCGTCAGACGAGAACCGCGAGGCGCGGCAATATGCGCTCAGTGCGCGGCGGCTGCGTGCGCGCCGGCGCCCCAGACATAGATCGAAGCGAACAGGAACAGCCAGACCACGTCGACGAAGTGCCAGTACCAGGCGGCGAACTCGAAGCCGAGATGCTGGTCGGGCTTGAAGTGGCCCAGATAGGACCGGTACAGGCACACGGCCAGGAAGATCGTGCCGATGATGACATGCGCGCCGTGGAAGCCGGTCGCCATGAAGAAGGTGGCGCCGTAGATGTTGCCCTTGAAGGCGAAGGCGGCGTGCGAATACTCGTAGGCCTGCGTGATCGTGAACAGGACGCCGAGGATCACGGTGAGCCACAGGCCCTGCTTCAGGCCGGCGCGGTCATTGTTGATCAGCGCATAGTGCGCCCAGGTCACGGTGGTGCCCGAGGTCAGCAGGATCAGCGTGTTGAGCAGCGGCAGATGCCAGGGATCGAAGGTCTCGATGCCCTTCGGCGGCCAGTGCCCGCCAGTGAAGTCGTAGCGGAGGTAGTTGATCTGCTCGCCGGCGAAGAGGCTGGCGTCGAAATAGGCCCAGAACCAGGCAACGAAGAACATCACCTCGGAGGCGATGAACATGATCATGCCGTAGCGGTGATGGAGCTGGACGACGCGGGTGTGGTGGCCTTCCTTCTCGGCCTCGCGGATGACGTCCATCCACCAGGCGAGCATGGTGTAGAGCACGCCGAGCAGGCCGGTGCCGAACACGAGCGGGCCGATATGCATGCCGCCAACCGGCAGCGCCTTCATCCACATCACGGCGCCGATCGCCATGATCGTCGCGCTGGCGGCGCCGACGAGCGGCCACGGGCTCGGATCGACGAGGTGGTAGTCGTGATGCTTCGTATGGGCCCCGGCCATCGTATTCAGTCTCCGCGTACGACGTCTTGTCCGCGCTTTTGCTCTAGCGCGTTCTACAGTTTCGAATTGCCCGCGTCACCCTTGACGGAGCCGGCCTTGTCCTCGGCGACGGGCTGGCCCGACTTCGAGGCGAAATAGGTATAGGACAATGTGATGGCGTGGACGCCGTCGAGCTCGCGATTCTGCGCGATTTCGGGGTCGATATAGAACACCACCGGCGCCTCGAAGCTCTCGCCGGGCTTCAGCGTATGCTCGGTGAAGCAGAAGCACTGGATCTTGACGAAATAGGCCGCCGCCTTGTCCGGCGCGACATTGTAGGTCGCGATGCCGGTCACCGTGCGGTCGGACCGATTCGTCATCTTGTAGAACACGGTCTGGGTCGCGCCGACGCGGACCTTGATCTCGGGGCTCTCCGCCTCGAACTTCCAGCCGAGCCCCGGCGCGACATTGGCGTCGAAGCGCACCGACATCGTCCGGTCGAGGATCTTGCCGGCGCCGGCCGTACCCACCATCGGCGTGCCGCCGAAGCCGGTGACCTTGCAGAACAGGTCGTAGAGCGGCACCGCCGCGAAGGAGGCGCCGAGCATGCCGAACGCGACACCGACGCAGATCAGTGCGGTGCGCGCCGGGTTGCCCTTGGGCTTCTGCGGGACGGGATTCGCCATCACAGTGGCCGGTTCAGGATCGCGGGGCCGGTCTTCACCAGCGTCACCACGAAGAAGAAGATCACGAGCCCGCCGAGCACCAGCGCGAGCGCGACGGAACGGCGGCGGCGGCGTGCCATGTCTTCCGGCGAGAATGGCGCCGGCGCGGGCTTCTGGGGGCGTTGCTCGCTCATCCGATCACCTTCGGCAGGGCCCACATCAGGCCGAGCCCGTTTTCGACGAGCAGAACCGCAAAGAGCAGGAAGAGATAGATGATCGAGAAGCCGAACAGCGACCAACAGGCCTTCACGGCGGGCTGACCCTCGGTGCGGCGCCAGACCTGGATCGCGAGCCAGATCATCGCGAGGCCGGTCGTCACCGAGACGGCCAGATAGATCAGGCCGCCGAAACCCATCAGCGCCGGCAGGACCGCGACGGGAGCCATGACCAGCGAATAGAGCACGATCTGCCGGCGGGTCGCGGCCGGGCCGGCGACATTCGGCATCATCGGGATGCCGGCGCGCTCGTAGTCGCCGGATTTGACCAGCGCCAGCGCCCAGAAATGCGGCGGCGTCCACAGGAAGATGATCGCGAACAGCACCAGCGAGTGCCAGCCGAAAGTACCGGTCACCACGGCCTCGCCGATCATCGGCGGAAAGGCGCCCGCGGCGCCGCCGATCACGATGTTCTGCGGCGTCCAGCGCTTCAGCCACATCGAATAGACGACGGCATAGAAGAAGATGGTGAAGGCCAGCATGAAGGCGGCCAGCGCATTGGTGATCAGGCCGAGCACCAGCACCGAGCCGACCGAGAGCGTCAGCCCGAAGGCGAGCGCCTCCGAGGGAAGGACGCGGCCGGCCGGGATCGGGCGCTTGGCCGTGCGGCTCATCAGCGCGTCGATGTCGGCGTCGTACCACATGTTGAGGCAGCCCGACGCGCCGGCGCCGACCGCGATCGCCATCAGCGCGGCAAGCCCGAGGACAGGGTGCACGGAGCCCGGCGCCGTCGCCATGCCGGTCAGCGCCGTCACCACGACGAGCGACATCACACGCGGCTTCAGCAGCGCGAAGAAGTCGCGCGCCTCGCCGGTGGAGGCGGTCAGGCCGTCGGTGCGGGTTTCGAACACAGCAGACATCAGTCGGTTCGTCTTCGTACTCTTGTGAGCGGCGCCAGCAGGCGCAGGGGTATTCGCGGCGATGAAGCGTGCCGCCCGTCTCCGGAACGCCTCGCAAGGCGCTTGGGGGAGGGGCGGCGGCGGGCCCCGAAAGGCCCGCCGCCTCTTGTCTCAGTGGTCCGAGCCGGTGATGCGCGGCAGCGTCTCGAACTGGTGGAAGGGCGGCGGCGAGGACAGGGTCCACTCCAGCGTCGTCGCGCCTTCGCCCCACGGATTGTCGCCGGCGAGCTGCTTCTTCGTGAAGGCGACGATGACGCCGTAGAAGAAGATCAGCAGGCCGAAGGCGAAGATGTAGGAGCCGATCGACGACCAGTAGTGCCAGCCGGCGAAGGCGTCCGGATAGTCCACATAGTGACGCGGCATGCCGGCCAGCCCGAGGAAGTGCTGCGGGAAGAACAGCAGGTTCGCACCGATGAAGGCGACCCAGAAGTGCAGCCGGCCGATCCAGTCCGGGATCACGTAGCCGCTCATCTTCGGGAACCAGTAGTAGAAGCCCGCGAAGATGCCGAACACGGCGCCGAGCGACAGCACGTAGTGGAAGTGCGCCACGACGTAGTAGGTCGCATGCAGCGAGCGGTCGACGCCGGCATTGGCCAGCACCACGCCGGTCACGCCGCCGACGGTGAACAGGAAGATGAAGCCCACCGCCCAGACCATCGGCGCGGTGAAGCGGATCGAGCCGCCCCACATCGTCGCGATCCAGGAGAAGATCTTGATGCCGGTCGGCACCGCGATGACCATCGTCGCGAACACGAAGTAGCGCTGCGTGTTGAGCGACAGGCCGGCGGTGTACATGTGGTGCGCCCACACGATGAAGCCGACGACGCCGATCGCGACCATGGCGTAGGCCATGCCGAGATAGCCGAAGATCGGCTTCTTCGAGAAGGTCGAGATGATGTGGCTGACGATGCCGAAGGCCGGCAGGATCATGATGTAGACTTCGGGGTGACCGAAGAACCAGAACAGGTGCTGGTACAGGATCGGATCGCCGCCGCCGGCCGGATCATAGAAGGTCGTGCCGAAATTGCGGTCCGTCAGCAGCATGGTGATCGCGCCGGCGAGGACCGGCAGCGAGAGCAGCAGCAGGAAGGCGGTGACCAGCACGCCCCAGGCGAACAGCGGCATCTTGTGCATGGTCATGCCAGGCGCGCGCATGTTCAGGATCGTGGTGATGAAGTTGATCGCGCCCAGGATCGAGGCTGCGCCCGCGAGGTGCAGCGACAGGATGCCGAAATCGACCGAGGGGCCGGGGTGGCCGGCGGTCGAGAACGGCGGGTAGACCGTCCAGCCCGTACCGACGCCGTGCGCGCCGGGCGCACCCTCGACGAACATCGAGATCACCATCAGCACGAAAGCCGCGACGGTGAGCCAGAACGAGATGTTGTTCATGCGCGGGAAGGCCATGTCCGGCGCGCCGATCATCAGCGGCACGAACCAGTTGCCGAAGCCGCCGATCACCGCGGGCATGACCATGAAGAAGATCATGATCAGGCCGTGGCCGGTGACGAACACGTTGTAGCTCTGGCCGTTCGCGAAGATCTGCACGCCGGGGTACTGCAGCTCGATGCGCATCATGATCGAGAGGAAGCCGCCGACGAGGCCCGCGATGATCGAGAAGATCAGGTAGAGCGTGCCGATGTCCTTGTGGTTGGTCGACAGAAGCCACCGGCGCCACCCGGTCGGGTGGTCGTGATGGGCCTCGTCATGGCCGTGAGCGTGCTGAGCCGCTGTTGCCATCGTGTTGTCTCCTCGGCGAATTACTTGGACGCGGCGGCGAGCTTGCTGCCCGCGTCTTCGGCATTGGCGAATTTCTGCTTCGCTTCGGCGAGCCAGGCGGCGTAGCGCTCCTGGCTGACGACGCGGAAGGCGATCGGCATGTAGGCGTGGTTCTGGCCGCAGATGAACGAGCACTGGCCGTAATAGATGCCCTCACGCTCGGCCTTGAACCAGGTTTCGTTCAGGCGGCCGGGGATCGCGTCGATCTTCACGCCGAAGGACGGCACCGTGAACTTGTGGATGACGTCGGCGCCGGTGACCTGGACGCGGACGGTCTTGCCGACCGGCACGACAGCCTCGTTGTCGACGGCGAGCAGGCGCGGGGCCTCGGCCTCGGCGATCTTCTTGCCGGCGATGGCTTCGGCGCGCTGCTTCTCGTCCAGCATCAGCGAGTCGAAGCCGAATGCGCCGTTGTCCTGGGCATATTCATAGGACCAGTACCACTGCTTGCCGGTGACCTTCAGGGTCAGGTCAGCCTGCGGCACTTCGAGCTGCAGCTTGAGCAGGCGGAAGGAGGGAATCGCGATGACGACGAGAATCAGGACCGGGATCACGGTCCAGCACACTTCGAGCAGGGCGTTGTGCGTGGTCTTGGAGGGGACCGGGTTGGCCTTCTCGTTGAAGCGGAAGATCACGTAGATCAGCAGCGCCAGCACGAAGAGCGTGACCACGCCGATGATGATGTTCAGCCAGTCATGGAACCAGTGGATGAACTCGGCGACGGGGGTCGCGGCGCCCTGCAGATTGAGCTGCCAGGGGGAAGGCATGCCGGTGCCGGCGACGGCCGGGACGGTCGCCAGCGCGGCGACGGCAAGGGCCGTGGCGGCCACTGTTGCAAAGGTCCTGCTCAGAAATCGCATCGATCCGACATGCTCCTCAATCGACCTGCATGGGAACCGACCGGCTTTGCCCCACGCACGAAGGGGCAACCGCGAAGGTCGCCTCGTTCTTCGGGATTGCGATAAATCAAAGATCACGCTTGCGCCAGTGGGGCAATGACACGGTTCCTCATCATCAGTGCGGCATAATCGCGCGAGGCCTTGACGGAACCGCGCCCGCACCCCCGGGCACGCCTTGACAGGGCGGGGTCTGCATGGTCCCAACGCATTTTATGTGAAGAGCGGCGGGATTCTCTGGCGCGGTCGGCGTTTTGCCTGAATTCTGCGCTTCTGCTGCGGTTTCTGGACGGGTTTCGAAGGATGGCAGGGATGACGAGGATCATCGGGGCGGCAGGCGCCTTGGCGCTGGCGCTCATGGGGACGAGCCTCTACGCCGGCTCCGCTCTCGCGCAGGGCGCGGTGCGTTCCACACATGGCGACTGGCAGATGCGCTGCGAGGTACCGCCCGGCGCCAAGGCGGAGCAATGTGCTCTGGTCCAGAACGTCGCGGCCGAGGATCGGCCGAATCTCACGCTCCTCGTCATCGTGCTGAAGACCGCCGATCAGAAAAGCCGGCTGCTGCGCGTCGTCGCGCCGCTCGGCGTGCTGTTGCCGTCCGGGCTCGGCCTCAAGATCGATGACAAGGACATTGGCCGCGCCGGCTTCGTGCGCTGCCTGACCACCGGTTGCGTCGCCGAGGTCGTCATGGACGACAACCTGCTCGGTCAGCTCAAGGGCGGCAAGAACGCGACATTCATTGTATTCCAGACGCCGGAGGAGGGGGTGGGCGTGCCCGTCTCGCTCAACGGCTTCGGCCCCGGCGTGGAGGCGCTGCCTTGATCGACCAGACTTTGATTGCGGGCCGCTGGCTCGCCCTGCCGCTGCTTTGCCTGGGTCTTGCCGGCTGCGGTTCCTCCTCATCGTCCTCCGGCGGCAGCACGGCGCTCAACATGCTGATGTTCCAGTCCGCGAAGGCGCCGGAGCCCGATCAATTGCCGAAGGGCGACGATCAGAACGAGCTGATCTGCCCGGAGGTCATCGTCGCCGATGGCGGCGCCGCGATCCGCGCCCAGGCCGGCCAGGACTCAAGCGGTCTGCGCTACCAGATCTCGATCACCAATGTCGCGCGCGAGTGCACGCCCACCGGCAATGGCGGCTTCCGCCTCAAGATCGGCGTCGAGGGCCGTGTGCTTCTCGGCCCGGCCGGCAGCCCGGGCAGCTACGGCGCGACCTTGAGCACGACGGTGACGCGCGGCACGGCGACGGTCGCGCGCCGCGGCTCGCGCGTCGGCGGCACGATCCCGTCCGGCCAGAGCGGCGTCGACTTCTCGCATGTCGAGGACGGCATCGTCGTGCCGGCTGGCAAGGGCGATGTCGAGATCATCGTCGGTCTGGGTCAGGGCGGCGCTGCCACCCCGGCCCGCGCACGCCGGCGGTGAGCCGCCCTCCCTTCTCCCCTTGCGGGAGAAGGTGGCTCGGCGAAGCCGAGACGGATGAGGGGGCGCGCGACGACTGCCACGTTGCGCCCGCCATCAGCCTTCATCGGAAAGGGCGGCGCGACCCCTCATCCGCCCCTTCGGGGCACCTTCTCCCGCAAGGGGAGAAGGATTTGCCGTGCATTGAGGCAAGGCGCCGATTGACTTGAGGGCGGCGTCTTGTATCTCTGCCCTAGCCGCATATCCCCGCGGGAGAGACCGGGCCTGATCCGTCAGGGCCGGCGCCGAAGGCGCAACCGCCCCGGAAACGCTCAGGCAAAAGGACCGCTGGGGACTTGGCGCTCTGGAAAGCGGCGGGAAGCGATTCCCGCCCACCGACGGGTGTAACTCGTCCGGCCTCACGGTCTGGCGGGGAAATCTCTCAGGTCCCGAGACAGAGGGGGCGCGTTCCGGACGATACCGTCCGGGGCTTGCGCACGACTCTGGGAGGGGCACGCCATGGCTGCCGAGGCCACCATCGACACCGCCGGCGCGCCTGCGCCGCTGAAGACGCCGCTGCACGCCCGCCATGTCGCGCTCGGCGCTCGCATGGTGCCCTTCGCCGGCTACGACATGCCGGTGCAGTACCCGGCCGGCATCCTGACCGAGCACAACTGGACGCGCGAGAAGGCGGGGCTCTTCGACGTCTCGCATATGGGCCAGGCCTTCCTGGTCGGCCCCGATCACGAGACGACCGCAAAGGCGCTTGAAGCGCTGATTCCTGCCGATATCGTCAATCTCGCCCCCGGCAAGCAGCGCTATTCGCAGCTCCTCAACGAGGAGGGCGGCATCCTCGACGACCTGATGGTGACGCGTTCCGCCGATCCCGACGAGGACGGCGCGCTCTATCTCGTCGTCAACGCCGCCTGCAAGGACGCCGATTACGTCCATATCGAGGCGCGTCTGCCGTCTAACGTAAAGCTGATCCGCGCCGAGCATCGCGGCCTGATCGCGCTGCAGGGGCCGGGCGCCGAAGCCGCACTTGCGGCCATCGCGCCGGAAGCCGCCGAGATGGGCTTCATGACCTCGCGCACCATGAAAGTCGCAGGTATCAAGGCCAATGTCAGCCGCTCCGGCTATACCGGCGAGGACGGCTACGAGATATCCGCCGCTGCCAGCAAGATCGGCGAGATCTGGGACACGCTGCTGCTCGACGCCAGGGTCAAGCCGATCGGGCTGGGTGCCCGCGATTCGCTCAGGCTCGAAGCTGGGCTTTGCCTCTATGGCCACGACATCGACACCACGACCTCCCCGATCGAGGCCGCGCTCAACTGGTCGATCCAGAAGCGCCGCCGCGAGGAGGGCGGCTTCCCCGGTGCCGCGCGCATCCAGCGCGAGCTGGCCGAGGGCGTGTCGCGCATCCGCGTCGGCCTGCTGCCGGAAGGTCGTGCCCCGGCCCGCGAGGGCACGGAGATCGCGACGCCGGAGGGCGAGGTGATCGGCACCGTTACCTCGGGCGGTTTCGGCCCGACGCTGAACGGCCCCTGCGCCATGGGCTATGTTGCCAAGGCCCATTCCGCGCCGGGCACCAGGCTCGACCTCATCGTGCGCGGCAAGCCGTTGCCGGCTGTCGTGGCGCCGATGCCTTTCGTCCCCAACGGCTACAAGCGCTGATCTGATTTTCGATTTTTCGCCAGGAGGAAACCATGGCCGAGACCCGCTACAGCAAGGACCACGAATATATTCGCATCGAGGGTGACGTCGGCACCGTCGGCATCTCCGACTATGCCCAGTCGCAGCTCGGCGACGTCGTCTTCGTCGAGCTGCCGTCGGTCGGCAAGGCGCTGAGCAAGGGCGGCGAGGCCGCGGTGGTCGAGAGCGTCAAGGCCGCTTCCGAGGTCTATGCCCCGGTCTCCGGTGAGGTTGTCGAGGTCAATGCCGAGCTCGAAGGCGCGCCGGGCACCGTCAACGAGGACCCGGCCGGCAAGGGCTGGTTCCTCAAGATCAGGATCAAGGACGCGGCCGAGCTCGACGGGCTGATGAACGAGGCCGAGTACCAGAACTACGTGAAGACGCTCTGATCGCCACCGTCATTCCGGGGTGGGCCGAAAGGCCCGAGCCCGGAACCCATGACCACGACGCTTCCGAAAGAAGCACGACGGTCGGGCTGGCCTTCGAACAACTGTGTTCATGGGTTCCGGGCTCCTCGCTGCGCTCGGCCCCGGAATGACCCAAGGATGAATTCCATGCGCTATCTCCCGCTCACCGATACCGACCGCGAGGACATGCTCGCGCGGATCGGCGTCTCCGACATCGACGCGCTGTTCAGCGATGTGCCCGCCGGCAAGCTCCTGAAGGCCCCGGTCGATCTGCCCCGCGCCAAGGGCGAGCTCGAGGTCGAGCGCATCCTCGGCAGGATGTCGGCGAAGAACATGGCGGCCGGCTCGGTGCCGTTCTTCGTCGGTGCCGGCGCCTACAAGCACCATGTCCCGGCGACGGTGGATCACCTGATCCAGCGCTCTGAGTTCCTGACCAGCTATACGCCCTACCAGCCGGAGATCGCGCAGGGCACGCTGCAATATCTCTTCGAATTCCAGACCCAGGTCGCGGCGCTGACCGGCATGGAGGTCGCCAACGCCTCGATGTATGACGGCTCCACCGGTACGGCTGAGGCCGTGCTGATGGCGCATCGCGTCACCAAGCGCCGCAAAGCAGTGCTCTCGGGTGGTTTGCACCCGCACTACACCGCGGTGGTGAATACGCTCTCCGAGATGGCGAATGACGAGACCGTGGTGCTGAAGCCCGATGTCTCGGCCAGCGAGGACATTCTTTCGCAGATCGACGACAGCGTCTCCTGCGTCGTCGTGCAGTCGCCGGACGTCTTCGGCAATCTGCGCGATCTGAAGCCGATCGCCGAGAAGGCCCATGCCCATGGCGCGCTGCTGATCGCGGTCTTCACCGAGGTCGTCTCGCTCGGCGCCGTGACGCCGCCCGGTGCGCAGGATGCCGACATCGTCGTCGGCGAGGGCCAGTCGATCGGCAATGCGCTGAACTTCGGCGGCCCCTATGTCGGCCTCTTCGCCGCCAAGTCGAAATATATCCGCCAGATGCCGGGCCGCCTCTGCGGCGAGACGGTCGATTCGCAGGGGCAGCGCGGCTTCGTGCTGACGCTCTCGACCCGCGAGCAGCACATCCGCCGCGACAAGGCGACCTCGAACATCTGCACCAATTCCGGCCTCTGCGTGCTGGCCTTCACCATCCACATGACGCTACTGGGGCAGGCGGGCTTCACCCGTCTTGCCGAGGTGAACCATGCCAATGCGGTGAAGCTCGCCGGCATGCTCGCCGGGGTGACGGGCGTCTCGGTGCTGAACGAGAGCTTCTTCAACGAATTCACGGTGAAGCTGCCGAAGCCCGCGGCCGAGGTGGTCGAGGCTCTCGCGCAAAAGGGCATCCTGGCAGGCGTGCCGGTCTCGCGGCTGATGCCGGATGCCGGGCTCGACGACCTCCTGCTCGTCGCCTCTACCGAAGTAAATACCGATGATGACCGGGCGGCCTTCGCCAAGGCGCTCGCGGAGGTGCTGTGATGTTGAACCGTCAGGGACGTCCCACCCAGGCCGGCGCGGCGGCTCATGCCGAGCACGCCACCTTCACCGGCAACAAGGCGCTGCAGCAGATCGAGCCGCTGATCTTCGAGATCGGCCATCATGAGGCGACGGGCGTCGACATCGAGAAGCCGGCGCCGTTCAAGTCGCGGCTCGGCAAGCATGCCCGCCAGGGCGAGATCGGCCTGCCCGGCCTCTCCGAGCCCGAGACGATGCGCCATTATGTCCGCCTCAGTCAGAAGAACTACGGCATCGACACCGGCCTCTTCCCGCTCGGCTCCTGCACGATGAAGCACAATGCCCGTCTCAACGAGAAGATGGCGCGGCTGCCGGGCTTCTCCGACGTGCATCCGCTGCAGCCGCTCTCGACCGTGCCCGGCGCGCTCGAGCTGATGCTGGATCTCGCCCGCTACCTGATGACGCTGACCGGCATGCCGGCCGTGGCGCTCTCGCCGAAGGCCGGCGCGCATGGCGAGGCCTGCGGCATGATGGCGATCAAGGCCGCGATCGAGGCGAAGGGGGAGGGCGCGACCCGCAATGTCGTGCTGGTTCCCGAATCGGCTCACGGCACCAACCCGGCGACCGCGGCCCTGATCGGCTTCTCGGTGAAGGCCGTTCCGGCCCGTCCGGACGGCACCGTCTCGGTCGAGGACGTCAAGGCCCTGCTCGGGCCGGACATCGCCGCGATCATGCTGACCAACCCGAACACCTGCGGCATCTTCGAGCCGCAGATCGTCGAGATCGCCGCGGCGATGCATGAGGCCGGCGCCTATTTCTACTGCGACGGCGCCAACTTCAACGCCATCGTCGGCAAGGCGCGCCCGGGGGACCTCGGCGTCGACGCCATGCACATCAACCTGCACAAGACCTTCTCGACGCCCCATGGCGGCGGCGGTCCCGGTGCCGGCCCGGTCGTGCTCTCCGAGCGTCTCGCGCCCTATGCGCCCGTGCCGTTCATCCATGTCGAGGACGATGGCAGGCTGCATCTGATCGAGACGCGCGAGGCAGCGCCGGCGGGCAACAAGCCCTTCGGCCGCATGACCGCCTTCCACGGCCAGATGGGCATGTATGTCCGCGCGCTCGCCTACATGCTCAGCCACGGCTCGGACGGCATGCGCCAGGCCTCCGAGGATGCGGTGCTGAACGCGAACTACATCCGCGCCGGCCTCGCCGACCTGATGTCGCTGCCCTTCCCGGACCACCCGTCGATGCACGAGGTGCTGTTCGACGATGAATGGCTGAAGGGCACCGGGGTCTCGACGCTCGACTTCGCCAAGGCGATGATCGACGAGGGCTACCACCCGATGACGGTCTACTTCCCGCTCGTCGTCCACGGCGCCATGCTGATCGAACCGACCGAGTCGGAATCGAAGGCTACGCTCGATCTCTTCATCGCCACGCTGCGTGATCTCGCTATGGCGGCCAAGGGCAATGACAAGGAGCGCTTCACCAGCGCGCCGCACCACGCCCCGATCCGCCGCCTCGACGAGACTCGGGCCGCGCGCCAGCCGGTGCTGAAGTGGGAGAAGCCGGCTCCGGCCAAGGCGGCGGAGTAAAACCCGTCATTGCGAGCGAAGCGAAGCAATCCAGGGGGACTGGGTGAGACGTTCAGCCCTGCGGCCCCTGGATTGCTTCGTCGCTGCGCTCCTCGCAATGACGGCCGGGCCGCTGAAGCGCCCATGGTGAACAGCTCGGACGGCGATCTTAAGCATTCCTTGACCATGTAGCGGAATGATCCCCCGGTGCCGCTCTCTGCGGCCCGGGGGTTTTCATGTCTGTGCGTCCCTCCATCCTCGCTGCGGCGGCCGCGCTCCTGCTGGCCTCGACGGCGATCGTGCGTGCGAACGAGCCGAGCTACGGCCCGAACACCTATGACCGCACGCTCGAGGCTTTGATCGCCCACGAGGACGTCGCCGGTCGCGGCGGCTGGCCCAAGGTGCCCGGCAGCGCGACTGCGCTGAAGCCGGATTCGCAGGGGCCGGATGTCGCCGTGCTGAAGCAGCGCCTCCTCGCCAGCGGCGATCTCGCGCCGGAGGCCGTGGCGGGCGATGTCTATGACGCTGCCGTCGTCGAGGCCGTGAAGCGCTTCCAGCGTCGCCACGGCCTGTCGGATCTCGGTACGGTCGGGCGCCTGACCCTCAAGGCGATGAACACCCCGGTCGAGGTGCGGCTGAACCAGCTCACGGCCACGCTGGAGCGCCTCAAGGGTAATGGCTTCAACTTCGCCAGCCGCTATGTCGTGGTGAACATCCCCGGCGCCAGCGTCGAGGCGGTCGAGAACGGCACGGTACAACAGCGCCACCTCGCCGTCGTCGGCCGGCCGGATCGGCCTTCGCCGGTGATCCAGGCCAACATCACCTCGGTCAATCTCAACCCGTACTGGACGGTGCCGATGTCGATCGTGAAGGCCGACGTCATCCCGCATATGCGCAAGGATCCGAGCTTCATCGCCAAGTCGAACATGAAGTTGCTGGGTGCCGAGAACAAGGAAATCGATCCGGCGACTGTGAAATGGTCGACCCTGACGAACCCCTATTTCTACGTCCGCCAGGAACCGGGGCCGACCAACTCGCTCGGCCAGCTCAAGATCGACATGCCCAACAGCGATGCTGTCTACATGCATGACACACCGAAGAAGACGCTGTTCCGCAATGACGTGCGCTTCAATTCCTCGGGCTGCGCGCGCATCGAGGGCGTCCGGGACCTCGCGGCCTGGCTGCTGGAGGGCTCCGAATGGAACCGCCAGTCGATCGAGGACGAGATCGCCAAGGGCGAGCGCAAGAACATCCCGCTCAAGAAGTCCGTTCCGGTCGCCTGGGTCTATCTCACCGGCTGGCAGGGCGCGGATGGGCAAGTCCAGTTCCGCGACGACATCTATGGGCTGGACACCCCCCAGGGCATCGTCACCTCGACGATCCAGCCCCGGAAGCCGAAGCCGAAGGCCGCCGCCGTTCCGCCAGCACGGCCGACGGTGGCTCCGGTGACCGCGGCGGGCAACGTCCCGGCTCCTGCGGCGACCGCCAGCAACTGAAGGGGCCGGCGGGGCGGCCTCTCTCGTCCATCTCGGGCGGCAGGCCATTCCAGCAGGTGAGTCTGCATGAGGCATGCGCGGGGAACCCTTCTCCCGTGTGGGAGAAGGGCAGGGATGAGGGCCTGCCCTATCCGAAATGGCTTGTGGCGGTGCCGTCCAGCTTCCTGAAGAGACGGCGGGCCCTCACCCCTGCCCCTCTCCCATCCGGGAGAGGGGGTCCCCGCGCCCTTCATTCGACGCCCGGTTTCCTCGCGTCGGCAGCAAGTGACTCCGAACCACCTGTCCCCGAAACAAAAACGCCGCGCTCCGAAGAGCGCGGCGTCGAACTTTGGAACGGTCGAAGCTGGGCTCAGTTGAGCTTGGCCTTGACCTCGTTCAGCCCGGCAGCGAAGGCGGCTTCGCCGGCCTTGCCGGCCATCTGGCCGCGCAGGATGGTCTCGGCGGCCTTGGTGGCAGCCTCCGCAGCCGCGGCGCGGACCTCGGCCTCAGCCTGGCTCTCGGCCTGAGCGATCTTCTCCTCCGCCGACTTGGTGCGGCGGGCGACGAAGTCCGCGAGCTTGGCCTCGGCTTCCGCCGCGAGGCGCTTGGCCTCCTCATTGGCGGAAGAGACGATCTCGGCGGCCTCGGCCTCCGCGGCCTTGCGCTTCGCGTCGTACTCGGCGAGCAGCTTCTCGGCCTCCTGACGCAAGCGACGGGCTTCCGCCAGCTCCTGCGCGACCTTCTCGCCGCGGGCGTCGAGAGCCTTCACGATCATGCCCGGGACGCCGAACTTGACCAGGATGGCGAGGAAGATGACGAGCGCGACGCCGACCCAGAAAGTATCCATCTGATCTCTCCTCAGCCGCGCGTCAGGGCCTGGTCGACAGCCGCCGACGCCTCGCTGGCGCTGGGAGCCTGACCGGTGAGCTTGGTGACGATGGCGACGGCGATGTCGCCGCCGAGATCGCGCACGTTGCTCATGGCATTGACCTTGGTCTTGGCGATGGTCGCTTCGGCCTGGGCGAGCTTGGCGGAAAGCTCCGCCTCGGTCGCATGGCGCTGGGCCTCGCTGGCCTTGGCGCCGGTCTCGCGCGCCGTCTGGGCGATGCCCTGGGCGTTCTTGCGGGCCTCGCCGAGGGCCTTCTCATAGGCCTGCGCCATGTCCTCGGCCTTGGCCTGCATCTCCGTGGCCTGGTCGAGATCGCGGCCGATCGTCTCCGCGCGCTCTTCCAGGATGGTGCCGAGGCGCGGCAGCGCGACCTGGGACATCAGCCAGTAGAGAGCTGCGAAGGTGATGGCGAGCCAGAACAGGTTGCTGGCGAAGTGAGCCGGGTCGAAGGGCGGGAAAGACGCCTTCTCGCCGCTCAGGCCGTGTTGCTGCTCGGCAGCCTGCGCCGCGCCAGCCAGCAGAGTGGCGAACGAGGCGACAGCCACCGGCCATCCTTGTCCGACGAACCCTGAAGATCGAACCGGCATGGGGTGCCTTTCAGCGCAGAGAAAAGGAAGCGCCGCGCACGTGGCCGAAGCAAGGCCGGCGCGCGCGACGGGAACGCGATCGACGTGAAGCGTCAGACCACGAAGAGCAGGACGAGCGCGACGACGAAGGCGAAGATGCCCAGACCTTCGGCGAGCGCCGCGCCGATGAAGGCGCGCGGGAACTGGCCGTCAGCGGCCGACGGGTTGCGCAGGGCGCCCGAGAGGAAGTTGCCGAAGATGGTGCCGACGCCGATGGCGGCGAGGCCCATGCCGAGCGAGGCGAGACCAGCGCCGATGAACTTGGCTGCAACAGGATCCATGATGTTTCTCCAGTGGGAAGGCTAAAGGGCGGGGGGTTGAACTCTCGCGAGCGCGGCTTGGGCTCAGTGGCCGGGGTGCAGCGCGTCGTTGAGATAGACGCAGGTCAGGATCGCGAAGACGTAAGCCTGCAGGGCCGCGACGAGAACCTCGAGCGCGGTGAGGGCGACCGCCAGCAGCAGCGGCAGCGGCGCGATGGCGTAGTTCAGCACGGCACCCGAGCCCAGCAGCACGACGACGAAGCCGCCGAAGACCTTGAGCGCGATATGGCCGGCGAGCATGTTGCCGAACAGACGAAGCGAGAGCGAAACCGGCCGCGACAGGAAGGAGACCGCCTCGATCAGCACCATGAAGGGCAGCAGCCAGCCGGGCACGCCCGACGGCACGAAGAGGCCGAAGAAATGGCTGCCGTGCTTCACGACGCCGTAGATCACCACGATGCTGATGACGAGCAGCGCCAGGGCGGCGGTGACGATGATCTGGCTGGTGACGGTGAAGGAGCCGGGCAGCAGGCCGAGCAGATTGCTCGCCAGTACGAAGGTAAACAGCGAGAACACGAAGGGGAAGAACTTCAGCCCTTCCTTGCCCATCACGCCGGTCATCGTCGAGGCAACGAACTCATACATGATTTCGGCGAGCGACTGCAGCCGGCCGGGAACGACCGCACGCTGGCTCGAGCCGTAGACCATGATCGCCGAGACGACGGCGAGCACGATCACCATCCACAGCGAGGTGTTGGTGAAGGAGAGGTCGATGCCGAACGGCTTCAGCTCCACGATGGGAGCGATGTGGAATTGGTGGATCGGATCGATTCCGCCGCCGGCCGCCATGGTCTCGTTCCTCGTCGCGCGGCCCGGACTGGCCGCCTTTCGATCAATTCGCCTTCGGGCCGCCGTTCGACCCGGAGGTCGGACGCGAACCGAGCCGATAGACGGATCTGAAGCCCGCGATGGTTCCAATCACCATGAAGGCGATCAGCAGGAACGGGGACGTTCCTAGCCACCGGTCGCCGAGATACCCGATCAGGGCACCCGCGATGACGCCACCTGCGAGATCCGTCGCGGCGCGAAAGCCTGAGGACATCGCGCCCGCGAGGGCCTTGTCCTCTCCAACCGGGCTCGCGCCCGGCTTTTCGTTCTCCTCCGCCCGCTTGATCGCGGACTTCAGGGAACCCAGTCTTGCGCGCAACTCCGAGTCTGAGGCGTTGGGGTCAGGTTCGGACATGGTCTTGGCCTCCGTCTTGACCGCGTTTACGCCGCGATCCAGCGAAAAACCATTATAACCACGACCAAACCCGCGCATCGAGCCGTCGTCAGCACGGCCTCCTTTATTGACAGCCCCCGGCGCTGTCAAGGCACGGTGATAACGTCTAACGCATTGGAATATTTGGAAATTCGGGCTAAGTGCGACATTCTTGCCGCAATGCGGTGCCGATTGTGGCATTTTTTCAGCGGGGCCGGGCCGCCTTCCGGCGCGCTTTTCGCGATGTTCGGACCGTCGCGGCCCACGCCGTCATTGCGAGCGCAGCGAAGCTCACGTCATGACGAGAGGCTCTTCCCCTCCCCCTTGTGGGGAGGGGATAGGGGTGGGGGTCGAACGACTGGGTGCAGCGTGTCGAAGTAAGGCGGCTCTGGTCGAGCGAGATGTCGGACCGCTCACCAAGCGGAGCGGCCCCCACCCCCATCCCCTCCCCACAAGGGGGAGGGGAGTCGCGCGACCGTCTCGGTCACGTGCCGGACCGCCGGCCGTCCTCCATCTTCCGCCCGCGGCTCGTCATGGGTCGGTTGCCCCGGCTATCCTCAGCCGGCGTCGCGGATGCGTTCGGCAGTGGCGAGATCGACCGAAACCATCTGGCTGACGCCGCGTTCGGCCATGGTCACGCCGAAGAGCCGCTCCATCCGCGCCATGGTGATCGGGTTGTGGGTGATCAGGATGAAGCGCGTTTCGGTGTTCCGCGCCATGTCGACGAGCAGGTCGCAGTAGCGCTCGACATTGGCGTCGTCGAGCGGCGCGTCGACCTCGTCGAGCACGCAGATCGGCGATGGGTTGGTCAGGAACACCGCGAAGATCAGCGCGGTCGCGGTCAGCGCCTGCTCGCCGCCCGAGAGCAGCGTCATCACCTGCGGTTTCTTGCCGGGGGGGCGGGCGAAGATCTCGAGCCCGGCATCGAGCGGATCTTCCGAATCGACAAGCCTGAGTTCCGCCTCGCCGCCGCCGAACAGCACGCCGAAGAGCCGCTGGAAGTGGCTGTTGACGATCTCGAAGGCGGCGAGCAGCCGCTCGCGCCCTTCGCGGTTGAGGGCTCCGATCGCCTGCCGCAGGCGGCGGATCGCCTCAGTCAGGTCGTCGCGCTCGCCGGAAAGTCCCTCGCGCTTGGCCTTCACCTCGGTCAGTTCGTCCTCGGCTCGCAGATTGACGGCGCCGAGTCGCTCGCGCTCGCCTTTGAGGTTGGCGAGCCGCCGCTCGACCGTCTCCGGCTCCGGCAGCGCATCGCCATGCTTGATTCCGGCGATGGTCTGAAGCCCGTCGAGCCCGGTATCCAGCCCGTCCTCGATCTGCCGGACGATATCGCTGACGCGCTGGCGTGCGGCTTCGAGCCTTGCCTCTGCGGAGGCACGGCGCTCGCGCGCGCCGGATAGCCCTTCAAGCGCGATGCGCGCCTGCCGATCGGCCTCCGCCAGCGCGGTTTCGCCGGAGGCAAGCTTGTCGGCTGCCTCGCGGCGCGCGCCCTCCGCCTGCTCGATTTCGGCGACGAGCCGGCGCCGTTCGGTCAGGAAGGTGTCAGGGGCTTCCAGCAGCGTCTTCTGCTCGGCGCTGGCGACCGCGATCCGGTGCCGCGTCTCCTCGGCGGTCTGGAGGCTGGCCGCCGCGCGCTCCTTCCAGGCCTTGATGTCGGCGGCGATGGCGGCACGGCGGCGGGTCCGCAGTTCGGCTTCCCGCGCCAGGGTTTGGACCCGGGCACGAGCATCGGAGGCGGTGGCGCGGCACTCACCGAGCCGGACGCGGGCCTTGAGCAGCGTGTTTTCGAGCTCGGCAGAAACGGGCAGGGCGGCGAGCCCCGTTTCCTGTGTCGTAACCTGCTGCGAGGTCTCGGACACGGCCTGGCCGAGTCGGTTGATCGCCTCGGCCAGGGTCGAGCGCTTCACCAGCGTCTCGGCCGCCTTGCGTTCGGCGGCGGAGAGCTGCTCTCGGGCCTGGTCGACGGTCCGGCGCGCCAGCCGCGAGACCTCGATCGCGGCGGTTTCGGCTTGCGCTGCCTTGCGCGCCTCGGCGCCGACGCCTTCCAGCGCCTGACGGGCGGCCTCCGCCGCCTCGCGCGCGGCCTTGGCTTCGCGTTCGAGATCGACGAGGCGGTTCTTCTCGGAGAGCCGTCGCGCGGCGGGCGAAGGGGCGTCGGCCGCGCTGGTGAAGCCATCCCAGCGCCAGAGATCGCCTTCGCGCGAGACCAGGATCTGGCCCTGCTTCAGCTCCCGTCGCAGGGCCTCGCCATCGTCGCGAACGACGACACCGATCTGCGCCAGCCGTCGCCTCAAGGCAGCGGGGGCCTCGACGTGCGCCAGCAGGGGATCCGTTCCTACCGGCAGGGCCGGGTCACCGCTTCCTTCACCAGTGTCGTCCCAATGCGCTGGAGCCGTTGCCTCGGTCGAGGCGTCGAGATCGTCGCCGAGCGCCGCACCGAGCGCGACCTCGTAGCCCTTGGCGACGCTGACGGCTTCGAGGATCGCCGGCCAGCGATCGCCCGCCGCCGGGGCGAGCAGCTTGCGCAGCGTACCGATCTCAGTGTCGAGCCGTTGCGCCCGGCGGTCCGCCTCCGCGAGCGGGCCGCGCAGCTCCGCTTCACGCTCGCGCGCCGCGGCAACAGTCGAACGTGCCGTGCTGACATCGGCTTCGGCTGCCTTCGCCGCCTTTTCGGCGGCTGCCAGCGCTTCGCGAAGTTTGTCGAGCAGTGCCTTTGCGTCGGAAGCATCGAGGGCTTCAAGGTCGCGACGCAGCTTCTCACGCTCCCCCGTGGCGCGATCCTGCCGTTCCCGCGCCTCGCGCAGCGAGCGTTCCAGCGCGCCGCGTCGTGCGGCGAGATCGGACAGAGCGGCCTGCGCGGCGGCCTGCTCGGCTTCAGCCGTCGCGAGGGCTGCTTCGGCCTCGCGCTGCGCTGCCGTCGCGGCCTCGGCGCCTGATCCGGCTCCATCGCCCTCATGAGCGAGGGCGGCATCTTCCTCCGACAGCCGCGCGAGGCTCTCGGCGGCATCGCGACCGATAGTCTCCTGCCGCGACAGATCGGCCTGCAATTCGCTCAGGCGACGGCCGAGCTCTTCCGCCCGCTGCCGAGCGCGGCGATTCTCGGCTTCGAGCTCGTCGAGGCCGCGCTTCAGCCGGACCAGTGCAGCGGCAGCCGTCGCCTCGCCCTCGCGCAGCGTCGGCATTTCATGGGCGGCGATGGCTTGCCGCTTGGCGGCTTCGGCCTGGATGCCGGTCTGATCGGCGACGCCGCGCACCGCCTCTTCCAGCACACGCGACGCCTGAGCCTCCTGGGCGCGGGCGTCGTGCAGGGCGATCAGCGCCAGGATCGCCTCGGCGCGACGGATATCGGAGGCGAGGCTGCGGTAGCGCCCGGCCTGCCGCGCCTGCCGCTGCAGCGCGTCGATCTGCCCGTCGATCTCGCCGAGCACGTCTTCCAGCCGCGTCAGGTTCTCCTCGGCGCCGCGCAGCCTCAGCTCGGCCTCGTGGCGGCGGCTGTGCAGGCCGGCGATGCCGGCGGCGTCCTCCAGGATGCGCCGGCGCGACTGCGGCTTGGCCGAGATGATCTCGCTGATCTGCCCCTGGCGGACGAGCGCCGGCGAGCGCGCGCCGGTCGCGGCATCGGCGAAGAGGAGCTGCACGTCCTTGGCGCGGACCTCCTTGCCGTTGATGCGGTAGGTCGAGCCTTCCTCGCGCTCGATCCGGCGCGTGACCTCGAGGACATCAGCCTCGTTGAAGGCAGCCGGCGCCTTGCGGTCGCTGTTGTCGAGGGTGAGCGAGACTTCGGCCATGTTGCGGGCCGGGCGCTCGTTCGAGCCGCCGAAGATGACGTCGTCCATCCCCGAGCCGCGCATGTTCTTGAACGAGCTTTCGCCCATTACCCAGCGCAGGGCTTCGACGAGGTTGGACTTGCCGCAGCCATTCGGCCCGACGATGCCGGTCAGCCCCGGCTCGATCAGGAATTCGGTCGGCTCGACGAAGGTCTTGAAGCCGGCGAGCTTGAGGCGCGTCAGATGCATCGGCGCGCCTCTGCAGCATCCGCGCCCGTCATTCCGAACAACCGGCGAAGCCGCGCCGATCCGGAATCCATCGAAGAGCGGGCTGCTTTACGATGGATTCCGGGTCTCCGCTTCGCTACGCCCGGAATGACGGGGGATTTGGAGCATGGAAGGCCGATCTCCTCAATTGCCGAGAAGCGGCTCCAGGATCTTGTCGAACTCGGCGATCGAGAGCGCACCGGAACGCTTCTGCCCGTTGATGAAAAAGGTCGGCGTCGAATCCACGCCAGCCTTGGCCCCGCCATCCTTCACGACAGTGACGGCGTCATAGATATCCTGCCGTTTCAAGCAGGCTTCGAAGGATTCCTGTGTGAAACCGGCCTGCTTGACCAGCGTGGCCAGCGCATCGACCGGCTTTTCGGTGAAGGCCCAGTTGCGCTGCTGCGCGAAGAGCAGGTCCGTCATCGGGTAGAACTTGTCGTTGCCGTTGCAGCGGGCGAGCATGAAGCCGGCCGTCGCCAGCGGATCGAGCGGGAACTCGCGCAGGGTGAAGCGCGCCTTGCCGGTGTCGATGTACTTCTTCTTCAGCTCCGGCCAGGTCGTCTGATGGAAATGCGCGCAATGCGAGCAGGTCATCGAGGCGTACTCAACGATGCTGACCTTGGCGTCGGGGGATCCCAGCCAGACATCGCCCAGCGGGCCGGCATCGGGGAGCTTGGTCTGGGCCCGCGCGGCGTTGAGGCCGGCGAGCGCGGCAGCGGCGATGCCGGCTGCGCCGGTCAGGAGCTGTCGCCTGTTCGTCATCGTGAGAAATCCCCGAAAGGTCCAAAAGCGGTTGCGGAGCTATAGAGGCCAGCGCGATTGTGGCAAGAGCACATCGTGCCGCTGGGCGCCTTGCTCACGAAGCCGTGTCATGGTCTCGCGTTTTCGCACTCAGCGCGACGGCTCGACCGAGCCGCGCCAGCGCTTCGCGCAAGCCCTCGTCGGCGACGCAAGCGACCTGCTCGTCGATCCGCGCGGCGGCTGCGCCGTCGAGCTTCGGCGCCGGCTTCGTCGCAACAGGCGCTGCGACCGGCCCCTGCTTGAGCACGAGCTTGCCGACGGCCCGCCAGCCCAGATGGGTGTTGACCCGCTCGATCACCAGCGGGCCGAGCTGCTGCATCTCCAGCGCGAAGGCGCCCTCGACCCGCACGACCATCGTCGCCGGCTCGCTCGCCTCGCCGGGCGCGGGCCGGCGGCGTGGCCAGTCGATCTTGAGCGGGCGCGAGCGCGCCGCCAGCCGCTCGCCGACGATCTCCGGCCAGAGCGAAACGATGGCGCGCCCCGCGAAACCCTGCGCGGCAAGCGCGGGTGCGATGCAGTCGTCGATCAGCTCTGCGAGCGGTTTTGCGGCCATGGCCTAGTTTGCGCGAGCTGCCGGCAGCATGGCAAGCCGGTTGCGCGGCTGCGGGGCGCTGTCGTGTCCGAATGCACCGCCGTTAGAGGTGATCTTACGTTGGAGGAAACCCGCCGGCCCTAATCGAATTGCGTTGAGCCGACACGCAAGGCATCGATAGTGTGCGCGTTCGGACAATACTGCGAGTAGTGCAGAACTGCATCCTGCCGGTTCAGCGTGCGGCGGCAGCGGCGTGCCACAGAGCATCCCGAGCAGATGACCGCCATGTCCCGCATGACGCTCGCTTGCGTGTGGGCAAGCTTGTCGGGATCGATTCCGGCTTGTGCGAGCTGTTGCCGAAGAAGCTCGGCGTTCGTGTCAGGGGATGTCGCCAGCTCGCGAAAATCGGACTCGGCCAAAGCATTGTCCCGTGCGAGCTGGCTGATTGTCTCCGGGTCGAGTGCGTCGATCTCCCGGGACAGGAACTGAGCGCGCAACCAGTGGCGGGCGGGTTCTGCAAAGCGCATGGTCATCTCCTCCCTCCGTTAGAGATTATCCGGCTTCGTCCGCGTCTTCATTGCGCTAGCTCAAGTCCGGACACGACATTGCGAGAGCCCTCGGACGGCGCCGCGCGGAAGACCCGATTGCAGGCCGCGGGCTGATCTTCGCTGATGGCCCACTGCCGGCATCTCGACCCAATCCCCGCCACGATTGACCTTTCGCAGCCTCGGCTCCTCGCGCTAAACCGGATGCATGGACGCCTCCGTTCCGATGCCCCGCGCTGCCGAGCTTCTCGTCTGGTATGACCGCCATCGCCGCGCGCTGCCCTGGCGTGCCGTTGCGGGCGAGCGCCCCGACCCCTATCGGGTCTGGGCTTCCGAGATCATGCTGCAGCAGACCACGGTCACGGCGGTGAAGCCCTATTACGAGCGCTTCATGGCGCGCTTCCCGACCGTGCGGGCCCTCGCCGAAGCGCCTTCCGAGGACGTCATGCAGGCCTGGGCCGGGCTCGGCTATTATTCCCGCGCCCGCAATCTCCACGCTTGCGCGCGCGCGGTCATGGGGAGCCATGGCGGCCGCTTCCCCGATACGGAGGAGGGGCTGCGCGCCCTGCCGGGCATCGGTGCCTACACAGCCGGAGCTGTTGCGGCGATCGCCTTCGGCCGGCCAGCGGCGGCGGTCGACGGCAATGTCGAGCGCGTCATGACGCGTCTCTTCGCCATTGCGGATGAATTGCCCGGCGCGCGGCCGCTGATTCGCGAGAAGGCGCTGGCGCTGCTGCCGATCGATCGGTCCGGCGATTTCGCGCAGGCGCTGATGGACCTCGGTGCGACCATCTGCACGCCGCGCAACCCCGCCTGCGGGCTCTGTCCCTGGCGCGAGCCCTGCCGGGCGCGGGCGGACGGCACGCAGGAGAGCTTTCCGCGCAAGGCCGCGAAGAAGATTGGCAAGACCCGCTATGGCGCCGCCTTTGTGCTGACCCGCCCCGACGGCGCCATCCTGCTGCGCACGCGCCCCGCCAAGGGACTGCTCGGCGGCATGGCGGAAGTGCCGACCAGCGAATGGCGCGCCGATTATGAGCTCGACGGCGCCGCGCAGGACGCTCCGCTGCCGTTGCGCTGGACACGGCTGCCGGAGCCGGTGCGCCATGTCTTCACGCATTTCCCGCTGGAACTGACGGTGTTCACCGGCAGCGTCCCGGACCGGACGCTAGCCCCGGCCGGCATGCGCTTCACGAAGCTGGCGAATCTCGCCGGCGAGCCGCTGCCGAGCGTCATGCTCAAGGTCGTCGAGCGCGCCGGGCTCTACCGCTCGAAGACGCGGTAGGTCATCGTCGGCAGGTCGACGGACCATTTGAAATAGCCCTTGGAATAGATCTTGCCGCGCTTCGGCGGCCAGGGGTCCTGGATGCGCAGCGTCGTGCCGGTGCCGTCCGGATTGCCGTCGCCGCGCATGCCGACCACGACGATCATGTGGCCGGGGCTGCCGCGCCCGGCCGTGTATTCGTCGACGCGCCAGAGCATGTCGAACATCAGGGGCCCGCGCGACAGGGCCTGCCGCAACAGCTCGACCGACCAGGACATCGGCGCATTGCAGCGCAAGCCATGGATGCGGGCATAGCGCTGCCCGGTCACGATCGCCTGGTCGCTTTCGGAGGAGTTCGCGAGCGAGCCATCGGGAAGGATCATGTCCGGCGGCGTCTTGGCGATGATGATCGGCACGGTCGAGTTCTTCATCATCGCCGTCGAGGTCGCCCAGCAGGTCGTGTTCGTCGGCTGCGCGATGAAGGAGACCTTGTGCAGGATCGGCGCGAAGGTCTCGATATCATAGAGGCAGGATTGCGTCGCAGGTCCTGCTTCGCCGTCCTCGACCAGCCAGTTCTTGCGCTGGAAGGCGAGGACCGCGCTGCGGGTCAGGTTGCCATATTGCCCGTCGGGGACGAGCGGCGGCCGCGGCTTCAGCTTGGTGTTGAGCGCTTCCTGAAGCGTCTTGACCTCGGGACCGCGAGAACCGTTCTTCAGGATTGTGGCCATGACATCCCCGCTACGATCTCATACGCTGAGAATGGGCGCGCCGCCGGGGCGCACGCATCCTCCGAACGAATGATCGCAGGGGTGGAGTTATGGCTGGCGTGCGGTCAGGCCGCGGCCATCTGCGCCCTGATCTCGCCACGCAGCGTGTCGAGCACCGTCAGCCCGCCCTCGCGCTCGACATGCCAGAAGGTCCAACCATTGCAGGCCGGCAGGCCCTGCGCCAGCGCGCCGACCTTGTGGATCGAGCCCACGGCGGGGCCGAGCAGGAGCGTGCCGTCAGCGCGCACCACCGCCTTGTAGCGGCGCTTCTCGTCATGGACGGTCTCGCCGGCCTTGACCAGCCCGGCTTCGACCAGGCTGAGGAACGGCACGCGCGGCTCGCTGCGCTTGGACGGCGCGGCGGAGAATGCTTCCGGCGCCAGCGGCGTCACGGCGGCGATGCGCTCGCGCGCCGCCTTGGCGTAGACGGCGTCGCGCTCGAGGCCGATGAAGCGGCGGCCGAGCGCCTTGGCGACGGCACCGGTCGTTCCCGTTCCGAAGAAGGGGTCGAGGATCACGTCGCCGGGGTTCGAGGCCGAGAGCAGAACGCGGGCGAGCAGGGCTTCCGGCTTCTGCGTCGGGTGGACCTTGGCGCCGCCAGCGTCCTTCAGGCGCTCCTCGCCGGTGCAGAGCGGCAGATACCAGTCCGAGCGCATCTGCAGGTCGTCATTGCCGCCCTTCAGCGCCTCGTAGTGGAAGGTGTATTTCGAGTTCTCGCCGCGGGCGGCCCAGATCAGGGTCTCATGCGCATTGGTAAAGCGCCGGCCGCGGAAGTTCGGCATCGGATTGGCCTTGCGCCAGACGATGTCGTTCAGCATCCAGAAGCCGAGGTCCTGCAGCGTCGCGCCGACGCGGAAGATGTTGTGGTAGCTGCCGATGACCCACAGCGCCCCGTCCGGCTTCAGCACGCGCCGCGCGGCCGCAAGCCAGGCGCGGGTGAAAGCGTCGTAGTCGGAGAAGGAGGCGAACTTGTCCCAGTCGTCGTCGACGGCGTCGACGAGGCTGTCGTCGGGCCGGCGCAGATCGCCGCCGAGCTGGAGGTTGTAGGGCGGATCGGCGAAGATCAGGTCGACGCTCGCCGGCGGCAGGGCGTTCATCGCCGCGACGCAGTCGCCGACGAGGATCTGATCGAGCGGCAGTTCCTGCGGAACACCGATCTGTTCGGGAAGGCTGTGACTGTGAAGGCCCTTGGCCTTCATCCGAGCCCCCAGCGCTGGCCGTCCGGTACGCGAAACCTGAATCCGGACGGGAGCGCTGGCGGTCCCGGTACGCGAAATACCCATGACGCCAAGACCGTTACGCAACTTCAACGAGCGCGATATTGGCTGGACAGGGTAAAGGCCGGGTTTCCGCTCTGAAAAAAATGCGTCCCGTTTTGGGGCTGCAGATTTTGCCTAGCCCATTGGCAATGAAAGGAAAATTCCTAACAGTTGTTAACGCCTGGAGTTGCCGTGGCGGCAGTTCGCGGGGAGCCTGGAACAGGACCGCCTCGTCATTCCGGGGCATCGCGTAGCGATGAGCCCGGAACCCATGAACACGCCGCCGCCGTCATGGTCGGGCTTGTCCCGACCATCCACGTCTTCATCGATGCCATACAGTGTTCAAGACGTGGATGCTCGCCACAAGGGCGAGCATGACGGCAACTGGAGTAGCGTCGTGTTCATGAGTTCCGGGCTCAGGCCTTTGGCCTGCCCCGGAATGACGTCGCGCTTTACTCCCAAATGCGGCGCGGCCGGGCTCTACCGGAACCAGACGCCCTTCACCGGGGCGAAGGAATAGCGGTGCTCTGGGCAGGGACCGTGTTCGGCGATGGCCTTGCGGTGCTGCGGAGTCGCATAGCCGACATGACCCGAAAACCCATAGGCCGGATAGCGTCGGCACAGCCGCGCCATCATCCGGTCGCGCGTCACCTTGGCGACGATCGAGGCGGCCGCGATGGAGGCCACGGCGCCATCCCCCTGAATGATCGCTTCGCAGCCGCAGCTCAACTGCGGCGGATCGTTGCCGTCGACTAGGACATGCAGCGGCGCAAGCGGCAGCGCGGCCACCGCCCGGCGCATCGCCAGCAGCGTCGCCTGACGGATATTGAGTGCGTCGATCTCGACCGCCGTGGCGCTGGCGACGGTGACGGCGAGCGCCCGCTCCATGATCTCGCCGAAGAGCTCCTCGCGGATCGCCGCCGGCAGCTTCTTCGAATCGTCGAGTCCATGCGGCACGCGGGCCGGATCGAGGATGACGGCCGCGGCCACGACCGGGCCGGCGAGCGGCCCGCGTCCGACCTCGTCGATGCCGGCCAGCGGCCAGAGGCCGTTGGCGATGGCGTATGTCTCGCGACTGAAATCGGCGGGCATGGCGGGCTTATGCAGCAGCTTGGCCGTCAGGGCCAGAGCAACATGATACCTCTCCACCGTCACGCTCGGGCTTGACCCGAGCGTCTCCTTCAGAAGGAGGCTCCTGAACCTCTTCCGGCCCGTCATTCTCGGGTCTGCGCTTCGCTTCGCCCGAGAATGACGGTCGGGGGCCTCAAAACAAGCTCAGCTGCGCCTTCTCCTTCTCGGGTTTCACGAACAGGTCAGTGCGCAGCCGCCGGCGTGTGGTGTTGAATCCGATGCGCTCGGCTGCCAGCTCGAAGCGCCTTCCGATCATCCAGGCATAAGGGCCGGAGCCGACCATGCGCTGGCCCCATTGCGAATCATAGTCCTTGCCGCCGCGGGTCGAACGGATCAGCGACATCACATGCCGGAGCTTGTCGGGATGATGCGTCAGCAGCCATTCCTGCACGATGTCGCGGACTTCGAGCGGTAGCCTCAGCAGCACATAGCCGGCCTCCTGCGCGCCCGCCGCCTTGGCCGAGTCGAGAATACGCTCGATCTCATGCTCGTTGATCGCCGGGACGATCGGCGCGACCAGCACCGTGACCGGGATGCCGGCCTCGGACAGCTTGCGGATCGTCTCGAGCCGCTTCGGTGGCGAGGCAGCGCGCGGTTCCATGCCCCGCGCTGTCTTGGGGTCGAGCGTCGTCACCGAGATCGCAACCTTGACCAGCCCCTTCTCTGCCATCGGCGCGAGGATATCGATGTCGCGCTGCACCAGCGCCGATTTGGTGACGATGCCGACCGGGTGGTTGAACTTCGCCAGAACCTCCAGGATCTGGCGCATGATCCTGAGCTTCTTCTCGATCGGCTGATAGGCGTCGGTATTGGTGCCGATCGCGATGGTGCGCGGCTGGTAGGACGGGGAGGAGAGCTCCCTCTCCAGCAGGGCTGCAGCATCGGGCTTCGCCGTCAGCTTGCTCTCGAAATCGAGCCCGGGCGAGAGCCCGAGATAGGCATGTGTCGGCCGCGCGAAGCAGTAGACGCAGCCATGCTCGCAGCCACGATAGGGATTGATCGAACGATCGAACGAGATGTCCGGCGAGTCGTTGCGCGTGATGATGTTGCGCGCCTTCTCGTAGGCGATCTCGGTCTTGAACGGCGGCAGCTCCTCCAGCGAGCCCCAGCCGTCGTCCTCGGAGACGCGCTGCTCGGCCTCGTAACGCCCGCCCGGATTGATCGTGGCGCCGCGCCCGCGCCGTCGCTCCGGGTCGATGCGATGGCCGGCATAGGCGAGCGGATCGGCGGGCGCGACGACCGGTGCCGAGACGGTCGGCTCCCTGTCATGCCGCCGCAGCGGCTGGGCCGTCGGATACGGCCTTTCAATGGGTCTGGCCTGTGGCATGGCTTTCAAACCGGTTCATGTGCCGGGAATCGGCACGTTCTGGTCTCTGGTAGAGTGAACAAATCAGGAACAAAATGCAAGGCCGGGATTGCGGCGTGCTGCGCTGCGGCATAGAACTTTGCGTATGCTCACAGCCGTGATCCGCGCCGATGGTTCCCCGCGAGCTCTCGCCGTCACGCTGGCCGTGCTGATCCCGGCGGTGGCGGAAGGCTTCCTCGGCCATGCGGTGATCGTCGATACGGTGGGCGCGCCCGATTTCGAGCGCGTCGCCGATACGACCGGCGCGCGCTATCTGCGCACCGGCCCTGCCGAAGCCTGGGAGGGCGGAGCGGCCGCGGCGCGCGGCGACCGGCTCGTGCTGTTCGAGGCCGGCGACGTGCCGCAGGCGCATTGGGTGCAGGCGGTCGAGCGCCATCTGCTGGTCACGCCGGATGTGCCCGCCCTGATTCCGCTGCACGCAGTCCGCGCCGCGCTGCGTGAGCGTGTCGCCATGTACCTTGCCGGGCGCAGGCTCCGGTCCGGGCTCGTCCTGCCCAAGGCGATGGCCCTGGAAGGGTACCTCGACCAGGCGCCGCAGCGGCTGCCGGTGTGGCGCGAGCGGGCGACCTAAAGAGCTTTGCTCAGGAGCCACTCGCCGCGCGGAGTCGCCTGGCCGACCTCGACAAAGCCTTGGGAGAGATAAAAGTCGAGTGGGCCGGACGGCCCGCGGACGACACTCGTCTCAACCGTTTCGAAGCCGCTGCGCCTCATCTGGAGCAGGACAAGCGCCAATGCCGTTCGCCCGAGGCCAGCCGATTGATGTCTTCGATCGATCATGAAGCGCCAGAGCACAACCGTGCCCGGCGTCCCGCCATCTCGCCACTGCACGAAGCCGATGGGCTGCTCGCCGAGGTAGATGGCGCGAAACACCGCAGTCGGTTCAAAATGCGCCTGAGCGATGGATAGGGCGTTCGCGGCGACATAGCCCTTCTGATCGTTCCGGACTTCCAGAGCGCAGACCTCGCGCACGGTGTCCTTGGTGATCTCGCGCAGCTCGACGCTTATAGGCGCGGGCTGTCCACCATCGCCCGCCGCCGCCGTCACCTCTTCCCCGCTACACCTGATTGCGGAACGTATCGCAGCTCTGCATCGAGCCCGATTGGAAGCCGATGTTGAACCACTTCGTCCGCTGCGCCGAGGAGCCGTGGGTGAAGGAATCGGGGACGACCACGCCCTGGGCCGCCCTCTGCAGCTTGTCGTCGCCGATGGCGGAGGCGGTGCGGATCGCCTCCTCGATGTCGCCCTGGTCGAGCCGGCCCATCGCCTGGACATTATGCGCCCAGACGCCCGCGAAGCAGTCCGCCTGCAGTTCGATCCGAACCGAGATCGCGTTGGCGTCGCGCTCGGACGAACGCTCGCGGATCTGGTTCGCCTTGGGCAGGATGCCGAGCAGGTTCTGGATGTGGTGGCCGACCTCGTGGCCGATCACATAGGCATAGGCGAAATCGCCGCCGCCGCCGAGCTTGCGCTGCATCTCCTGGAAGAAAGAGGTGTCGAGATAGACCTTGCGGTCCTGCGGGCAATAGAACGGCCCCATCGCGGACTGCGCGGTGCCGCAGCCCGAACGGTCGACGCCGGAGAACAGCACGAGGCGCGGCGCCTGGTAGCGGGTGTTGGCCTGCTGCGGCAGGACCTTCGACCAGACATCCTCGTTCTGCGCCAGCACGGCCGAGACGAAGCGGCCCATCTCGTCCTGCGGCGGGCCGGAGGAGCGGCGGGTCTCCTGGGTCTGCGGGCGCCCGCCGATGCCGCCGATCATTTCGGCGCCGCCGATCAGCAGGCGGGGATCGATGCCGAGCGCCCAGCCGAGCAGGCCGAGCACCACCATCGTGCCGATGCCGATGCCGCCGCGCCCGCCGGGCATGCCGGCGAAGCCGCCGCCACCGCCGCCACGCCGGTCCTCGAGGTTCTCGGACTGGCGATAGTCTTCCCACTGCATGGACGGTTCCTCGGCGAAACTCCCCGCAATCTCGCCAAGAGATGCGGGGAACTCAAGTCGTCTTTGCAAAGCCCGGCTGAACGAAGGCTGACAATCGCTCAGTGATAGCCGCTGTCGGCCCTCACCTTGCCGCGGAAGGTCCAGTACACGAAGGCCGTGTAGAACAGGATCATCGGCAGCAGGAACACGACGCCGATCAGCACGAAGATGTGGGAGGAGGGCGCGGCGGCCGCGTCCCAGATCGTCACACCGGGCGGCACCAGATAGGGGAAGTTCGAGATCGACAGGCCGAGGAAGCAGAGCAGGAAGATCGCGACCGTTAGCGCAAAGGGCGTGAATTCATGCGCGCCATGGAGCCGCCGCCAGGCCAGATAGCCGCACAGCGCCGTCAGCACCGGGAAGGGCCAGAGCCAGATGAGGTTGGCCGGGGTGAACCAGCGCTCGGCGATGCGCGGATGGGCATAGGGCGTCCACAGCGAGACCAGCGCCGCGAAGGCCAGCAACCCCAGCAGCAGGGTCTTTGCCTGTCGCCGCGCCCGTTCGGCGACGCGGCCATCCGTCTTGTAGACGAGCCAGGTCGCGCCGAGCAGGGCATAGCCGACGATGACGCCGACGCCGCACATCACCGTGAACGGCGTCAGCCAGTCGAAGGGGCCGCCGGCGAACTGGCCGTCCTTGATCGTGACGCCCTGGATCAGCCCGCCCAGCACCAGCCCCTGTGCGAAGGCGGCGACGGTCGAGCCCAGCCAGAAGGCGAGGTCCCAGCGGTGGTGATGCGGTTTGGCGACCCAGCGGAACTCGAAGGCGACGCCGCGGAAGATCAGCGCCAGCAGCATCAGCGTGATCGGGATGTAGAAGGCCGGCATGATGATGGCATAGGCCTGCGGGAAGGCGACCCAGAGGCCGCCGCCGCCCAGCACCAGCCAGGTCTCGTTGCCGTCCCAGAACGGGGCGACCGAGTTCATCATCTGGTCGCGCTCGCCTTCGTCCTTCGTCGTCGGGAACAGGATGGCGATGCCGAGATCGAAGCCATCGAGGACGACATAGAGCATCACGGCGGTGCCGATCAGCACGGCCCAGATGACCGGAAGATACCATTCCATGCTCGTGGCTCCTCAGATCGCCGGCTGGATCTTGTCGTCGCCGGGGTGGCCGTCGCCGAAGATCGCGGCGGCCTCGCCCTGCACGGCCTTGAGCGTGCGCTTCGACGGCTGCTCGGGCGCGTCCTCGCCGCTGATCTCGTCCGGTCCCTTGTCGATCAGCCGGTTGATCAGGAGGATGCCGGCGGTGAACACGACCGAATAGACGCAGACGAACAGCGCCAGGGAGATCGCGACTTGCAGCGGCGTGACCGGCGAGACGGCATCGGCCGAGCGGATGATGCCCGTCGCCAGCCAGGGCTGGCGGCCGACCTCGGTGACGAACCAGCCGGAAAGGAGGGCGAGGAAGCCGGCGGGCCAGGAATACTGCGCGATCCAGAGCCAGCGCCGCGATTCGAACACAGCGCCCTTGCGCCAGAGCCAGGCGCCGACCCAGCCGAACAGGATCATCAGCACGCCGATTCCGACCATCGCCCGGAAGGCGAAGAAGGGGATGAGGACGGGCGGCCGATCCTGCGGGGCAAAATCCTTCAGGCTCGGGAAGAGCGCGTTCATGCTGCCATGGGTCACCAGGCTGGCGACGCCGGGGATCGAGACCTCGAAGCGATTGAGCTCGGCCTTCTCGTCGGGCCAGGCGAAGAGCACGAGGGCGCCGGGCTTGGATGAATCCCAATGCGCCTCGATCGCGGCGAGCTTGGCCGGCTGATAGGTCGCGGTGTCGCGGCCGTGGAAGTCGCCGATCACGGCCTGCAGCGGCGCGGTCAGCGCGATCATCAGGATCGCCATCCGCACCATCGTCTTGGCCGATTCGGTGCGATGCCCGGCGAGCAGATGGCGCGCGCCGGTCGCCAGCACGACGAAGGCGGTCGTCAGATAGGCCGCGGTCATCATATGGGCGAAGCGCAGCGGGAAGGTTGGGCTGAAGACGATCTTCATCCAGTCGACTGGATAGGCGATGCCGTCGCGGACCTCGTGCCCAACCGGATGCTGCATCCAGCTGTTGGCGGAGAGGATCCAGAAGCCCGAGAGCGCCGTGCCGCCCGCGACGATCACCGCCGAGGTGAAGTGCAGCCAGGGTGGCACGCGCTTCCAGCCGAACAGCATCACGCCGAGGAAGGAGGCCTCGAGGAAGAAGGCTGAGAGCACCTCATAGCCGATCAGCGGGCCGACGATGTTGCCGACCGCCGTCGAGAACCGGCTCCAATTGGTGCCGAACTGGTAGGACAGCACGATGCCGGAGACCACGCCCATGGCGAAGGAGACGGCGAAGATTTTCGTCCAGAACCGGGCGAGCAGGTGGAATTTGTCGTCGCCCGTCTTCAGCCACAGCCCGAGCAGCGTCGCGATATAGGCTGAAAGCCCGATCGTGAAGGCCGGGAAGACGATGTGGAAGGAAACCGTGAAGGCGAACTGGATGCGTGAGAGCAGAAAAGCATCGATGACCATCGCAGAACTCCGTCCGGCCACGCCACGCAGGCGCTGGGGTACCGCCCGCTGGGGCGTCTCTGGATGTGATCTAAATCGAGCTTGCCCTGCCTGTGGCCTGCGCGCAACGTCGCTGCGTCAATTCTTCCCGTCGAGCGCGGCCTTGAGCGCGCGCAGGTCGCGCCAGGCGAGCCGCTTCTGCAGCGGCTGGCGCAGCAGATAGGCCGGATGCAGGGTCGCGATGGCGCGGATGCGCCGCGAGCCGGTGTCGTATTCGACCCATTGCCCGCGTGAGCGCAGGATGCCGCTGAAGCCGAGCAGCCCCTGCGCCGAGGGGCCGCCGACGCAGACCAGGATGTCGGGATCGGCGAGCTCGATCTGGCGCTGGATGAAGGGCAGGCAGATCGCGACCTCCTGCGGCGTCGGCGTGCGGTTGCCCGGCGGGCGCCAGGGCAGGAGGTTGGCGATGTAGACATCGTTCTGGCGGCTGAGCTCGATCGCCGCCAGCATCCGGTCGAGCAATTGGCCGGAACGGCCGACGAAGGGGAAGCCCAGCCGGTCTTCGTCGGCGCCCGGCGCCTCGCCCACCATCATCACCCGGCCTTCCGGGTTGCCGTCGGCGAAGACGAGGTTCTTGGCGGTTGCCTTCAGGGCGCAGCCTTCGAACTTGGCCAGCGCTTCCTTCAATTCATCGAGCGTGCGTGCCTCGCGGGCGAGCGCGCGGGCGCTGACGGTCGCATCGTCGGGCGCCGTGGCCGCTGCCGCGATCGGCCGGGCAGGGGCGGTCGGTCGGCCCGGCAGCGGGCGCAGGCGTGGTTGTCCCGCGCCCGCGGCGGGAGCCGGCTCAGCGAAATGATTGCGAGGCGCCTCGTCGAGCGCCTCGGTCACGCCCATCTCGGCGTACCAGCTCAACAGCTCGTAAGGATCTGGTGTGTCGGGGCCGACTGTATCGGACAGGCTCATCGGCGCATCCTATACGCTGCAGAGCTGCTTCGCGAGCCAACGCAGTTGCAAAATGGAACGGGCGCTTGGATAGAGGGGTTCCAGACTGGACGAAAGCCGAGCGTTGAACGAGTCGGCAAGATAGTTCATATATAAACTAATCGCACGACGCGGATTGCCAAGGCGGAGGGCAGGATGGATCTCAAGGAAGCGCAAAGCGAACCGCGCGAGAGCATGGACTATGACGTCGTCATCGTCGGCGCGGGCCCTGCGGGTCTGGCGGCCGCGATCCGGCTGAAGCAGCTCGACGAGACCATCTCGGTCGTCGTGGTCGAGAAGGGGGCCGAGGTTGGCGCCCACATTCTCTCTGGCGCCGTCATCGATCCGATCGGCCTCGACCGGCTGGTGCCGGACTGGCGCGACGATCCCGACCGCCCCCTGACCACCGAGGTCAAGGAAGACGTCTTCTATTTCCTGACCGAGCCGAACGGCATCCGCCTGCCGAATTTCGGCATGCCGCCGCTGATGAACAACCATGGCAACTTCGTCGGCTCGCTCGGGCTGGTGACGAAGTTCCTGGCGGCGCGGGCCGAGGCGCTGGGCGTCGAGATCTATCCCGGCTTCGCCGCCGCCGAACTGCTCTTCAACGCGGACGGCTCGGTCGCCGGCATCGCCACCGGCGATATGGGCATCGCCAGGGACGGCACGGTCTCCGACCGCTTTACCCGCGGCATGGAGCTGCGCGGCCGCTATACGTTGCTGGGCGAGGGCGCCCGCGGCTCTCTTGCCAAGATTGCGATCAAGACATTCGGCCTCGACGCGGGCCGTGAGCCGCAGAAATACGGCATCGGCCTCAAGGAGCTCTGGCAGGTCAAGCCGGAGAAGTTCCACAAGGGCCGCGTCCAGCACTCCTTCGGCTGGCCGCTCGGCAACCGCACCGGCGGGGGCTCCTTCCTCTACCATTTCGACGACAACCTCGTCGCCGTCGGCTTCGTCGTGCATCTCAATTACGAGAACCCGACGCTCTCGCCCTTCGACGAGTTCCAGCGCTTCAAGACCCATCCGGTGATCCGCGACACTTTCGAGGGTGGCAAGCGCATCGCTTATGGCTCTCGCGCCATCACCGAAGGCGGCTTCCAGTCGGTGCCGAAGCTGACCTTCCCGGGCGGCGCGCTGATCGGCTGCGCGGCCGGCTTCGTCAACGTCCCGCGCATCAAGGGCAGCCACAACGCCGTGCTTTCCGGCATGCTGGCGGCGGAGAAGCTGGTGCCTGCGCTGCAGGCGGGCCGCAGGCATGATGAGGTCGTCGAGATCGAGGCCAGCTGGCGCGACAGCGCGATCGGCAAGGATTTGAAGCTGGTCCGCAACGTCAAGCCGCTCTGGTCGAAGTTCGGCACGCTGGTCGGCATCGGGCTCGGCGGCATCGACATGTGGCTGAACCAGATCTTCGGCTGGTCGCCCTTCGGCACGCTGAAGCATGGCAAGCCGGATCACGCGACGCTGAAGCCGCTCGCCGAGGTGACGCCGATCACCTATCCGAAGCCGGACGGCAAGATCTCCTTCGACAAGCTGTCGTCGGTCTTCCTCTCCTCGACCAATCACGAGGAGGATCAGCCGGCGCATCTGAAGCTCACCGACCCCTCGATCCCGATCGCGAAGAACCTGCCGCTCTATGGCGAACCGGCCCGGCTCTACTGCCCGGCGGGCGTCTACGAGGTCGTCTACGAGAATGCCGAGACGAAGAGCAATCCGCGCTTCGTGATCAATGCGCAGAACTGCGTCCACTGCAAAACCTGCGACATCAAGGACCCCGCCCAGAACATCACCTGGACGGTGCCGGAAGGCGGCGGCGGGCCGGGCTACGCGAATATGTGATCGGCTGCGAGCAGCCGGCGCGCGCCACTTTTCCGGGGAAACACTCCGTCATTCCGGGCCTGACCCGGAATCCATCATAGAGCGCATCGCCCTCCGCTGGATTCCGGATCGGCGCCGCTGCAGCGGCTTGTCCGGAATGACGGCCGCGCTCTGAAGATGCCGCAAAAGAAAAGGGCGCGCCGCGCGGCGCACCCTTTGTTTTTCGCGAGGGTGATCAGCCCTTGCGCACGACCGGAGCCGTCGGCTTCGGCTCGTCCTTGGCGCAGCCGGCGGCGAAGCCGGCGAGAAGAGCGACTGCGGCAAAGCTCAGAACAATCTTCTTCATTTGGAACGATCCCAATATTGTCGCTGCGTGAACTGCAAGCAGAGGAAACATAGACCCGATATCCTTTGCCGATGACTAATGTTTTCTCGTCAAATCCTGCCGGGAAAGCGGGTTTTTTGAGACTGTTGCGCCGTCGCTACGAAGCCGCCGCATTCGCGTGGAGCCCCGCTTGCCGGCTCGCCCGGAAACCGCCATCTTGGCGGCCTACGCGAGCCATTACGGTCCGCCGAAGCAGCGCCCGAACAGTGGGCGGCGGACCGAGGGAGAAAAGCAGTCGTGACATTTTTGAAGAAGGTGCGTGCCTCCGGTACGGCTGCTGCCTTGTCGTTGTTGATGGTTCTGCCGGTGGCCGCTGCTGCCCAGGGAGCGACCGCCCCGCGTTCGTCTGATTCGCTGGAGCCGGCCGACAGCCTCGAAGGGAATTATCTCGCTGCCATCGTGGCGGGCGCCTCGCGCGATCTTGGCGCGGCCTCGGTCTATCTGCGCGAAGCCGTGCGGGAAGATCCGCGCAACAGCGAGTTGCTGGAGCGTGCCTTCGTCGCCTTTCTCGCCGACGGCTCCATGCCGGACGCCTTCCGCGCTGCTGACAAGCTGATCCAGCAGGATCCAAGCAATGGCCTGGCGCAGCTCATCATCGGCATCCGCTCGATCAAGCAGAAGAGCTATCAGACCGCCCGCAACCACCTCCAGCGCGGCGGCCGAGGCCGAGCGGCCGACATCACGGCCACCCTGCTTTCCGCCTGGTCCTATCTTGGCTCCGGCAACTCCAAGCGCGCCATCGAGACGCTGGAACGCCTCAAGGGCGAGCCTTCCTACAACCTCTTCCGCGACTATCATGCCGGCCTCATCCTCGACGCTGCCGGCCGCAAGGCCGAGGCCGAGAAGCGGCTGAAGGCGGCCTTCGACGCCGAGAAGACCACCTTGCGCCTCGTCGATCTCTGGGCGCGCTTCCAGGCCCGCAATGGCGATTATGCCGGCGCGGCCGCGACCTACGCCGATTTCGACCGGCTGCTGCCCAACCATCCGATCATCCGCGAAGGCATGTCGCTGGTGTCGAAGAAGGAGGCGCCGCCGCGCCAGATCCAGACGCCGCAGCAGGGCGCAGCCGAGGTGCTCTACGGGCTCGCCAGCGCTGGCAACCGGCAGGGCGACGAGGCCGCGGCGCTGCTCTATCTGCGCATGGCGATCTATCTCGACCCCGGTCATGACCTCGCCATCCTGACGCTGGGCGACATCCTCGAGCGGGCTCGCCAGCCGGAGGATGCGGTCGCGGTCTATGACAAGATGCCGGCTTCCTCGCCGCTGCGCCCCAATGCCGAGATCCAGGCGGGTCTGGCGCTGGAGAACCTCGGCAAGCCCGAGGAGGCGGTGAAGCACCTGGAGCGGGTCATCGCCGAGCGGCCGGATGATGTCGACGCGCTTGCTGCGCTGGGCAACATCTATCGCTCGCGCAAGCAGTTCGCCGAGGCGGCTGCCGCCTATGACAAGGCCATCGACAAGCTTGCGTCTCCCGGCCGCGCCAACTGGGATCTGTATTATTTCCGCGGCATTGCCCGGGAACGTATCAACCGGTGGCCGGAGGCCGAGGCCGATCTGCGCAAAGCGCTGGAACTGCTGCCCGACCCGCTCGGCCGTGAGCGCGCGCTAGTCTTGAACTATCTCGGCTATTCGCTGGTCGACAAGCACCTCAAGCTCGACGAGGCGCTAGGCATGCTGCGCCGTGCCGTCGAACTGCGCCCGCGCGACGGCTACATCATCGACTCGCTCGGCTGGGCCTATTACCGGCTCGGCCGTTATGAGGATGCCGCTCGCGAGATCGAGCGCGCGGCCGAGCTGCGCCCCTCGGACCCGGTGATCAATGACCATCTCGGCGATGTCTATTGGCGCACGGGGCGCCAGCTCGAGGCGAAGTATCAGTGGAACCACGCTCGCGATCTCAAGCCCGAGCAGGAGGATCTGCCCAAGATCCTGCGCAAGATCGAACGCGGGATGGAAGATCCGTCCGCCAACGTCACCGAGGACAACACCAAGAAGGACGGCGGCTGACGCTGATCCCGTCGCTAGATCGCCGCGCGTCCTATCGGACGCGATAACGGTGATCTATGTATTTGTTATCGCATCGGATCTTTCCGAAAAGTGGATTCCACTTTTCGGTCCGATGCTATAGCTGAACCGGGAGCGGCCGTGGCTCTACCGCTGACGACGCATGCGCGTGCCAAGGTCAATCTCGACCTGCGGATTCTGGGCCGGCGCGCGGACGGCTATCACGAGCTCGAAAGCCTGGTTGCCTTCGCCGGGGTTGGTGATGAGCTGACCCTGGAGCCCGATGCGCCGCTCTCTCTGTCCATCGCCGGTCCGCGCGCGGCGGGGCTATCCCCCAAGGACGACAACCTCGTCCTGCGCGCTGCGCGGGCGCTCGCGACGGCCCGTTCTGGCCTGCGTCTGGGGCGCTTCCATCTCGTCAAGCGATTGCCCGTCGCCTCGGGGATCGGTGGCGGCTCGGCTGACGCGGCTGCGGCTCTGCGCCTTGTCGCGCGCCTGAACGGCATTGCTCAAACCGATCCGGTTCTGCTGGACGTCGCCGGGAAGGTCGGCGCCGACGTGCCGGTCTGTCTCGATTCGCGGGCGCGGCTGATGGCTGGCGTCGGAGAACGGCTCGGGCCGGTGCTGCGCCTGCCGCCGCTCTTTGCCGTGCTGGTCAATCCGGGCGTGGCGGTCGAGACGGCCTCGGTCTTCCGCGCCCTGGGGCTGAAGCCGGGGCAGCAGATCGCGGTCTCTCGTACCGCGCCCGCGCCTGATTCTATGTCGGCAGGGGAGTTCCTCGAAGCGCTCGCCGCTTCCGAGAACGATCTGGCCGCTCCCGCCCGGCGTGTCGCTCCGGCGATCGACGAGGTGCTGGAGCGGCTGGCTGGCCTGCCGGGCTGCCGGCTCGCGCGCATGTCCGGTTCGGGCGCGACCTGCTTTGCGCTGTTCGACGATTGCCGGGCCAGCGTCGAGGCTGCGCGGACGCTGGCGAAGGCGCGGCGGGGCTGGTGGGTGAAGCCGACGCTGCTGCGGTGATGCTCACTGTCATGCTCGGGCTTGACCCGAGCATCTCTCACAGGATGAGGCTGGTTTCCGAGATGCTCGGGTCAAGCCCGAGCATGACGGATACCCCTCAATGAGCCCGTGCCACGCAGAAATCGACGGCGGCGTTGAGCGCCTGCTTCATCGGCGAGGCCGGGAAGAGGCCGAGCGCGTCCTTGGCCATGCGGGCATAGTGCTCGGCGCGCGCGATGGTGTCGTCCAGCGCCTTGTGCCGGCGCATGATCGCTTGCGCTTCTTCCAGATCACCGTCGCGAATCTCGCCATCCTGAAGCGTGCGCTTCCAGAAGGCGCGCTCCGCCTCGTCGCCGCGACGGAAGGAGAGTACGACGGGCAGGGTGATCTTGCCCTCGCGGAAATCGTCGCCGGTGTTCTTGCCAAGCTTCGCCGCGACGCCGCCATAGTCCAGCGCGTCGTCGATGAGCTGGAAGGCGATGCCGAGATTGAGGCCGTAGCTGCGGCAGGCGGCGGCGTCCGCCTTGGAGGAATTGGCGATCACCGGCCCGACCTCGCAGGCGGCGGCGAAGAGCTCCGCCGTCTTGCCGCGGATGACCGAGAGATACTCGTCCTCGGTCGTCTCGGTGTTCTTGGCGACGGAGAGCTGCAGAACCTCGCCCTCGGCGATCACTGCCGCGGCGGTGGAGAGAATGTCGAGCGCCCGGAGCGAACCGACCTCGACCATCATCTTGAAGGCCTGGCCGAGCAGGAAGTCGCCGACCAGCACGCTCGCCTCGTTGCCCCAGAGCATGCGGGCCGCAAGCTTGCCGCGGCGCATGTCGCTCTCATCGACGACATCGTCATGCAGCAGCGTCGCCGTGTGCATGAATTCGACGGAAGCCGCGAGCTTGACGTGGCCTTCGCCCCGATAGCCGCAGAGATTGGCCATGGCGAGCGTCAGCATCGGCCGCAGGCGCTTGCCACCCGAGGAGATCAGGTGGTTCGCGACCTCCGGGATCATCGTGACCTCGGAGCCGGTGCGCGACAGGATCATCGCATTGACCCGTTCCATGTCGGCGCGCGTCAGCGCGACAAGCGGCTCGATGCTCGCCTGATTCGATTCCCGTTCCTCGAGGGAGACGACGACACCCACTGAACGCACTCCGGATCAGATTCTCGCGCCGGGCGGCGCCCCGCAGCCATGCCACAACCGTTGCATGGGACGCCAGCCCCTGCAAACCGTCGCGACGCCGCAGCTTGCGCAAAGGGAGCGGGTCAGAGGCTGTTATGGCCCAGGGGAGCGATTTGACGCTGGCGATTTTGCGCGACTGCGAGGAGTTCGAGGACGCAAACCTTTCGGTTTGCTACGAAGAAAGACATAGCAGTCGCGCAAAAGCGCCGCGCCCTGCGGGTGAGGTGAAAACCGCGGAGCTGCAGCGTCGCACCGCTTGCCGATACCGACGGTTTGCTACGAAGAAAGACATAGCAGTCGCGCAAAAGCGCCGCGCCCTGCGGGTGAGGTGAAAACCGCGGAGCTGCAGCGTCGCACCGCTTGCCGATACCGACGTATCGGCGGCGCGATGCTCCTCCCATCTCCGCGGTTTTGACCTCATCAAATCGTTCCCATGGGCCATAACAGCCTCTAGGCTCCATGGGGCGATGCACGAACTCATGCGCACCAACGACCTCATCCTGCTCGGCGCCGTCGAGGCCCTGCTGGAATCGGCCGGGCTCGATTGCCTGGTCGCGGACCAGCATATCAGCGCCCTGGAAGGCATGATCGGCGCCTTTCCGCGCCGGCTCCTCGTGCGCGAGGCGGACAAGCGCCGGGCGCGGGCCCTTCTGATCGAAGCCGGTTACGGAGCCGAGCTGCGCGATGAGTGAGGTGGAAACGGAGCTTGCGCTGGGTGAAATCGTCGAGGATCGGCTGCTTGACGGCCGGCTTCGCCTGCGCCAGCCGCGCAAGGGCCACCGCGCCGGCACCGACGCCATCCTGCTCGCGGCGGCGCTGCCCGAACTCGATGGTGGAACGCTCCTCGATATCGGCGCGGGCGTCGGGACGGTCGGACTTGCGGCTGCGCTGCTGCGGCCCGCATTGCGCGTCACATTGCTGGAGCGCGATCCTGAGCTGGCGGCCTTGGCGAAGCTGAACATCGAACTGAACGGCATGGCCGATCGCGGGATTGTCATGGCTGCCGATGTCACTGCGCCGGCGGCCGAACTGGAAACAGCGGGGCTGAAGGCGGCTTCCTTCGATGCGGTCGCGATGAACCCGCCTTTCTATCCGCAAGGGGGGACGCGCGCCTCACCGACGCCCAACCGCCGGGCGGCCCATGTCGCGGAAGGCGGTCTTCAGCCCTGGCTGCGTGCCGCGCGGCGGGCGCTGAAGCCCGGCGGCCTGCTCGCAATCATCCATCGGGCCGAAGCACTGCCGGATCTGCTCGCCGGCCTGGCCCCCGGTTTCGGCGCCGTCGCGATCCGGCCGGTGCACGGCGTTACCGACAGGCCGGCGATTCGCGTCATCGTCACGGCGGTCCTGAACAGCAGAAAGCCGGCAGAGCTGCTGCCGGCTTTCGTGATCAATGGACCCGATGGCCGCTTCACCGCCGAGAGCGAGGCCGTGCACCGCGGGCAGGCGCGCCTATAGCATCGGACCGAAAAGTGGAATCCACTTTTCGGAAGAATCCGATGCGATGACAAAGGCGTAGATCACCGTTATGGCCCCGATAGGACGCGCGGCGATCTGGCGGCTTACCAGTAGTAGCGCGGCGGCGGCACGAAGAGCGGCGGCGGCGGGGGCGGCGGGCCGTAGAAGCGCGGACCATAATAGCGCCGCGGGCCGTAGTAGCGCGGGCCGTAATAATAGCGCCGCGGGCCATAGTAGCGGCGCGGGCCGTAATAATACTGCGCCTGCTGCACCATGCCGCCGGCCGCGTCGACCAGCGGCGCGGCCGCGACAGGTGCGGCGGAAGCCGGAGCGGCGCTGAGAGCAGCGAAGCCCAGTGTGCCGACCGTCACGGCGGAAAGAAGCATCGTCTTGAACATATCGTCCTCCGTGCGATGGCGGCGGCTGTCCTTATGGCCGACGCCGTCCATGGAAGGGGAAACTACCCCCCGAAATCTGAACGGCGCGAAACCGCGCCGTTCAGCTAACCTTCATTGAGCGACCGATCATGGCCGCAATGCGTCAGCCTCAGCGGCAGACCCGCACCGGGCGGATCACCCAGCGCCAGCCGTTCCACACGCGGCGCTCAGACCAGAAGCAGCGCGGCCGGTAATAGGGACGCGGGCCGTAATAGCGGCGCGGGCCGCGATAATAATACTGGGCCTGCTCGATCAGGCCCTGGCCGGCCTGCGCGGTCTGGCCGGCCGGAGCAGCGACCGGCGCGGCCGAGGCCGGGGCGGCCATCATGGCGAAGCCGCCAAGCGCGCCCGTCACGGCAGCGGCGAGAAGCGTTGTCCGGAACATCATGTTCTCCATCGATAGCCATCGGTGTTGCCGATGAATGACTTGTCGTCCCTGTCTGGAACTTAGGCCCCTTTGTCTGAACGGCGCGAAACCGCGCCGTTCAGCTCGCCTTCAGGTCCGAAGGCCGTTTTGGCTCAGCGGCAGACGCGGTGCTGGCGCACGATCCAGCGGCGGCCGTTCCAGACACGGCGGGTTTCGGTCCAGCAGCGGCGGACATGCGGGCGGGCTGGGCCGTAATGCGGCCGGCCCCGGTGCCAGGCCTGCTGGACGAGACCGGTCTCGGCGCCCGCACCCAGGGCCGTGCCGGCCGAAATCGGGGCTGCGGAAGCCGGGGCGCTGCTCATGGCGGCACCGAGCAAGGTTGCCGCGCCGAAGGCGGCGGCAATGATGCGGGTTGTCAACATGGGCGTACTCCTTCGTTAATCCAGCCGCTGGCCCGCCATCAAATGCTCGCCCCGAACATCGCGAACCATGCGGTCGTCTCGTGGTTAGCAGACCGGTTATGAACGAAATCTGTCCGGTTGCGGGTCCGGCCCGCGCTTGACCCTGGCCGGCCCGAACCCTAATCACCGCCATTCCTTTGTTATCGGAAGGTTGCAGGCACTTGTCCGCCCCCGCGCCCCACTCGCTTTCCACCATCCCGGCCTCCTCCCCGGCGATGGATCCGACCCGCTCCTTCCAGGGGCTGCTGCTGACGCTGCAGCGCTTCTGGGCCGAGCGAGGTTGCGTGGTGCTGCAGCCCTACGACATGGAGGTCGGCGCCGGCACCTTCCATCCGGCGACGACTTTGCGCGCGCTCGGGCCGAAGCCGTGGAAGGCGGCTTACGTCCAGCCCTCGCGCCGCCCCAAGGACGGCCGCTATGGCGAGAACCCCAACCGGTTGCAGCACTATTATCAGTTCCAGGTCATCCTGAAGCCGTCGCCGCCGGATCTGCAGCAGCTCTATCTCGACTCGCTCAGGGCGATCGGCGTCGATCTCGGCCTGCATGACGTGCGCTTCGTCGAGGACGACTGGGAGAGCCCGACGCTCGGCGCCTGGGGCCTCGGCTGGGAGTGCTGGTGCGACGGCATGGAGGTCAGCCAGTTCACCTACTTCCAGCAGGTCGCGGGCGTCGAATGCGCGCCGGTCGCGGGCGAACTGACCTACGGGCTCGAGCGTCTGGCGATGTATGTCCAGGGTGTCGAGAACGTCTACGACCTCAACTTCAACGGCCTCGATGGCGAGGACCGCATCAGCTATGGCGACGTCTTCCTGCAGGCCGAACAGGAATACTCGCGGCACAATTTCGAGCATGCTGACACGCAGATGCTGTTCCGGCACTTCTCGGATGCGGAAGCCGAGTGCAAGGCGCTGCTGGACGCCGGCGAACCGGCCTCCGGCGACAATCAGCCTCGCCATGAACTCGCCTTGCCGGCCTATGACCAGTGCATCAAGGCCAGCCACATCTTCAACCTGCTCGATGCGCGCGGCGTGATCTCGGTCACCGAGCGGCAGAGCTACATCCTGCGCGTGCGCGAGCTCGCCAAGGCCTGCGGTGCGGCCTGGTTGAAGACCGCCGGCGGGGGAGCCAACTGATGCCTGATCTCCTGCTCGAACTCTTCTCCGAGGAAATCCCGGCGCGCATGCAGCGCAAGGCCGCCGAGGACCTGAAGAAGCTCGTCACCGATGCGTTGGTCGAGCGCGGCTTGGTCTATGAAGGCGCCAAGGCCTTCGTCACGCCGCGCCGGCTCGCGCTGCATATCGCCGGCCTGCCGGTGCGCGGCCGCGATGTGCGCGAGGAACGCAAGGGCCCACGCGTCGGCGCACCCGATGCCGCCGTGCAGGGCTTCCTCAAGGCGGCAGGTCTGGCCTCGCTCGATCAGGCCACCATCGTCAGCGACCCGAAGAAGGGCGACAGCTACGTCGCCATCATCGAGAAGCCCGGGCAGGAAACCGTCGCGGCCATCGCCGAGATCGTCCCGGCCGTGATCCGTTCCTTCCCCTGGCCGAAGTCGATGCGCTGGGGCAAGGCCTCGGCTGCCGGCGCCAGCCTGCGCTGGGTGCGCCCGCTGCACTCGATCCTCTGCACCTTCGGCGCCGAGACCGAGGACCCGGAAATCGTGCCGTTCGAGGTCGACGGCATCGTCTCCGGCAACATCACCTATGGCCACCGCTTCCATGCGCCCGGGCCGATCACGGTGAGGCGCCTCGACGACTACGTCGCGTCGCTGGAAAAGGCGAAGGTCGTGCTCGATGCCGACCGCCGCAAGGAGATCATCCTCACCGACGCCCGCAACCTCGCCTTTGCGCAGGGGCTCGATCTTGTCGAGGACGAGGGGCTGCTGGAGGAGGTTGCCGGCCTCGTCGAATGGCCGGTCGTGCTGCTGGGCTCCTTCGAGGAGCGCTTCCTCGACATTCCCGGCGAGGCGATCCGCGCCACCATCCGCGCGAACCAGAAATGCTTCGTGCTGCGCAACCCTGAGACCGGCAACCTCGCCAATCGCTTCATCCTGGTCTCGAACCTCGTCGCCAGCGACGGCGGCGCGGCGATCACCGCCGGCAATGGCCGCGTCGTGCGTGCGCGCCTCTCGGACGCCGCCTATTTCTGGCAGACCGATCGCGGTTCGCTGCCTGATCTCGACACCTTCAAGGCCAGTGCCGAGAAGCTCGGGCTCGATCTCGCCAAGCCGCTCGACCAGCGCATGGCCAAGCTCGACAAGCTCGGCGTCGTCTTCCACGCCAAGCTCGGCACGCAAGGCGAGCGCGTCCAGCGCATCGCCGCGCTGGCGAAGGAGATGGCGCCCATCGTCGGTGCCGATCCGGAAAAGGCCGAGCGCGCCGCCAAGCTCGCCAAGGCCGACCTGCCGACCGAGATGGTCGGCGAGTTCCCCGAACTGCAGGGCCTGATGGGCCGGAAATATGCCGAGCTGCAGGGCGAGGACGCCTCCGTCGCTGCGGCGGTCGAGGAGCATTACAAGCCGCTTGGGCCCTCGGATCGCGTGCCGAGCGATCCGGTTTCGGTCGCGGTGGCGCTGGCTGACAAGCTCGACACGCTCGTCGGTTTCTGGGCGATCGACGAGAAGCCGACCGGCAGCAAGGACCCTTATGCGCTGCGTCGCGCGGCGCTGGGTGTGATCCGGCTGGTGGTTGAGAATGGGGTGCGGTTGCCGCTGACGCAGGTCGCCAAGGATGCCGACCTCCTCTCCTTCTTCCACGACCGCCTGAAGGTCATGCTCCGCGACCAGGGCGCGCGGTATGATCTGGTCGACGCTGTGCTGGGCGACGGCGCTTCGTCAAACGACGACCTCCTCCTCATCACCCGCCGCGTCGCTGCGCTCGGCCGCTTCCTCGATACCGAGGATGGCGCGAACCTGCTCACGGGCTACAAGCGCGCCGCCAATATCCTCAAGGCCGAGGAGAAGAAGGACGGGGAGGGCGCCTTCGCAGGCGCTCCGGACCTGCACCTCATTGCCGATGCCGGCCTGATCGAAGAAAAGGCGCTCGCCGTTGCGCTGGCGCAGGCGACGCCGAAGGCTGAGGCCGCCGTCGCGGTCGAGGATTACGAGGGCGCCATGGCCGCGATGGCGGAATTGCGCCCAGCGGTCGATGCTTTCTTCGACAAGGTCACGGTCAACGATCCCGATCCGGCCCAGCGCGCCAACCGCCTGAAGCTGCTCAACCAGCTCCGCCAGGCGACGCGCGCGGTGGCCGATTTCGACCGCATCGCGGGCTAGGGCGCGGGGAACCCCTCTCCCGGAGGGAGAGGGGCAGGGGTGAGGGGAAGGCCGCTGGTCGTCCTTGCTCCGTCCTCACCGCCGCTGCGGTTGGCGCGGCGCATCACTCGTCCAACGGCCTACACCTCACCCCTACCCCTCTCCTTACAGGAGAGGGGTTTTGCGTTTGCGGTTCCTGCGTAAACCCGTCCTACCCCTTCGCCGGCAAAGCCCGCATCGGAACCTATTCCCACCCTGCGACGTTCTGTCGGCGGGGCTGACATGCCGCGAATGCGTCGCGGTGGGGCTTCCGGGGGGCCGGCCACCGGCCGCGACAAAGGGCTGAAAGCATGTCCATTCTGATTTCTCTGCTGATCACCGTTCTCGTCATCGGCCTCGTGCTTTATCTGGTCCGGATGCTGCCGCTCGACGGGCAGATCAAGAACGTCGTGCAGATCATCGTCATCGTGATCGGCATCATCTCGCTGCTGCGCTATCTCGCTGTTTTCTAAGGCGATTGACGGCGCCTTCGCGCTGGTTCAGACTTCGCAAGGTCCAGAGGGCCCCGGACGTTCCCCGTCGCGGGGCCCTTCCTGTTTCAGGGCGAGACCATGAACGCGCCGAACCGCACCGGCCATATCAGGCTGACCTCCCATCCCGAACCCGGCAGCGCCGCCGTGCGCTTCCCGATCCGATGGGGGGCGCCGACCGCCACTGAGCGCGGCCCGATCATCGCCTCGACCACCACCCCGGCTGACCGCAATGTCATCGGCGCCCATGGCGGCTCCTATTCGGTCTACCGTGCGCTGGCGATCTCGGCCCGCGCGATGAACCCCTCGCAGCGCCCGGACCTGACCAACACCTATCCGACGGCGGAGATTCCGCCGCAGCCGCAATGGGCCGAGCCGAAGAAGATCGTCTCGCTTGATCCCTTCGGCCACACGGTCGCGCAGGATTTCGGCAAGCTGATCGGCGAGGGCATCGACATCCGCCCCTCGATCGCGATCACCAAGGCCAGGCTCAACCTGCCCGAGATTCTCGCAGCCATGGCGACGCATCGGCTGGCGGCGGACGGGAATATCCTGCATCCGTCCGGCGACATCTCGGTTACCAAGATCGCGGTCGATCCGGTCTGGTATCTGCCCGGCATCGCCGAGCGCTTCGGCACCAGCGAGAACGAGTTGCGCCGCACGCTCTTCGAGCAGACCGGCGGCATGTATCCGGAATTGGTGACGCGGCCGGATCTCAAGGTTTTCCTGCCGCCGATCGGCTCGATCACCGCCTACATCATGGGTGAGGTCTCAGCGATCACCAATCCCGCCAAGCGTGTCGCCTGCCGCGTCCATGACGAGTGCAACGGTTCGGACGTCTTCGGCTCGGACATCTGCACCTGCCGGCCCTACCTCATCCACGGCATCGAGGAATGCGTGCGGGAGGCGCAGAGCGGTGGCGTCGGGCTGATCGTCTACAACCGCAAGGAGGGCCGGGCGCTCGGCGAGGTCACCAAGTTCCTCGTCTATAACGCCCGCAAGCGTCAGGAGGGCGGCGATTCCGCGGCGACCTATTTCGAGCGCACCGAATGCGTTGCCGGCGTGCAGGATGCCCGCTTCCAGCAGCTGATGCCGGATGTGCTGCACTGGCTCGGCGTCACCCATATCGACCGGCTGATGTCGATGTCGAACATGAAATACGATGCGATGGTCGAGAGCGGCATCACGATCGGCGAGCGCGTCGCCATCCCGCCTGAATTGATTCCGCCGGACGCCTCGGTCGAGATCGAGGCCAAGAAGGCCGCGGGCTACTATTCGCCGGACGGCACGCCCGGCGACAATGCGCTCAAGGCCACCGTCGGCCGTGACCTCGACAAGTTCTGACCCTGCCACACCACGTCACCCGAGTTGACGATGCCTGACCGCGACCCCGAGGCGTTCCGCGCCCTGTTGAAACCTGCCGCGGTGCGCGAGCGTGCGCGGGAGATGCTGGAGCTCGGCCTCGCTGGCGGGCTCTTCCATTTCAGCGTCCACCCCGAGCGGCTGGAAGCCTGCGCCGACTATGTGCTGGAGACCATCCGCGCGAATTACCCCACGCTCGAGATCCCCTTCCATGCGCGCTGGCGCCACTTCGTCGTCGCTGGCGATGATCGCTGGCTGCGGCTCGATCAGGTGGCCGGCTTCCCGGATCCGGCTGCCCGCGGCCGCGCCGCCTATGATCTTGCCGTGGTCAGCGTCCTGCTCGATGCCGGCGCCGGCCCGGACTGGCGCTATCACGACGCCGCGACGGGCCGCGAGATCGGCCGTTCGGAAGGGCTGGCGCTCGCCTCGCTCGACATGTTCGCCGCCGGCCTGTTCTCCCGCGATCCGGCTGATCCGCTGCGTGCCGATGCGGCCGGGCTGAAGCGCCTCGATGCGGCCACGCTGGCGCACGGTTTTCAGGCAGGTCCGAACAATCCGCTGCTAGCACTGGAAGGGCGTGCCGCCCTGCTCAATCGCCTTGGCGAGGAACTTGAGAAGCAGGGCCTGTCGCGTCCCGGCGAGCTCTTCGACCGCTTTGCAGCCGCCGCTGACACCGGCACGCTGCGAGCCGCGCATATGCTCGGCGAGGTGCTCGCGACCTTCGGCGGCATCTGGCCTTCGCGCCTGACGCTCGCCGGCGTCCCGCTCGGCGATACCTGGCGCCATCCCCTGATCGCGCCCGGCGAGGTGACGGAAGGGCTGGTGCCCTTCCACAAGCTATCGCAATGGCTGACCTACTCATTGATCGAGCCGCTGCAATGGGCAGGTATTTCGGTCGTCGACATCGACGATCTCACCGGCCTGCCCGAATATCGCAATGGCGGGCTCTTTCTCGATAGCGGCGTGATCGCATTGAAGGACGAGGCGGATCGGGCGAAGGCGCATGAGGTTTCCTCGCCGCTGGTCGTCGAGTGGCGGGCGCTGACGGTGGCGCTCCTCGACGAGATCGGCCTCTTGATCCGCAAGCGCCTCGGCCGCTCGCGCGAGGATTTGCCGCTCGCCAAGGTGCTCGAAGGCGGCAGCTGGGCCGCAGGCCGGCGGATCGCGCGTGAAAAGCGTGTGGATGGCGGCCCGCCGTTGAGTATCGTCAGCGACGGCACGGTATTTTGATCCGGAACTGCATGCGAAAATCTCGCCGTCATTCCGGGCGTAGCGAAGCGGAGACCCGGAAGCCATCGTAGAGCGGGACACCCTTCGATGGCTTCCGGGTCGGCGCCGCTTTGCGGCTTGCCCGGAATGACGCGTGTTGAAACGTTGGGCAGAAGCAAGAGGAAACGGGCGTATGACTTCGAGCCAGGACGGCGTCACTGTCGTCGATCACCCGCTGGTCCAGCACAAGCTCACGCTGATGCGCGAGAAGGACCGCTCCACCAAGAGCTTCCGCCAGCTCCTCAACGAGATCGGCATGCTGCTCTGCTATGAGGTGACGCGCGATCTGCCGACCGAGCTGATCGAGATCGAGACGCCGCTGACCCGTTCGATGCAGCCGGTCATCGCCGGCAAGAAGCTGGTCTTCGCTCCGATCCTGCGGGCGGGTGTCGGCTTCCTCGACGGCATGCTGGAGCTGGTGCCGGCCGCGCGCGTCGCCCATATCGGCCTCTACCGCGATCCAGATACGCTCCAGGCCGTCGAGTATTACTTCAAGGCGCCGTCCGACATCGCCGACCGCATGATCGTGGTGATGGACCCGATGTTGGCGACCGCCAATTCCGCCGTGGCTGCGGTGGAGCGTCTCAAGGAGCGGGGCGCCAAGGATCTGCGTTTCGTCTGCCTGCTGGCGGCGCCCGAGGGCATCGCTCACCTGCGCGGCGCCCATCCCGATGTCCGCATCTGGACCGCCGCCATCGACGAACGCCTCAATGACCACGGCTATATCGTGCCGGGTCTCGGGGACGCGGGCGATCGCATGTTCGGCACGCGCTGAACGTCGGAAAGGCCCATGCCGTCACCGGCACGGGCCTTTGCCGGCCTGGAGCATTTTCGAGCGAAGTGGCTACCGGTTCGCGTGAAGAAAATGCGATCAAACAAGGAGATGGAGCATTTCCGCGATTCAGAGAAACGCGGAAATGCTCTGGCGTCATTCGATGATTTCGACCACGCGCCGCGTCCGTGGCTCGACGATGACGGCTTCGTCGTTCACGATCGTATAGCGATAGCCGGGCGCGCCGTATTCCGCGGGCACGTTGCGATAGACCAAGCCACGGGCCGGTAGCACGGTGCCGACCACGATCGGTTCGGCATAGCGATACGAGCGCATGTGCTGTGCCATCACATAGGTCCGGAAGGCCGCGTCGTCATTGATCATCGTCCCGCCGGCGGGATCCCGCTTGAGGGGCGGAGCGAATACGCCGAACGGCATCATGTACGTCTCGGTGCCGACGAGGGCCGGGTCATGAGTGAAGCCGCCGCTGGCGGGGTCGCGGATGATAGGCCCCATGGTTTGTGCGAAAGCGGTTGCGGGGATGGCTGCAAGGGCGGCAACCAGTAGAATCCGCTTGATCATGATCGATCTCCGATATCTGCCTAGCCCCGCTGCGAGAATGCGCGCCTTCTGCGGCAGTTCCGTGCTTCGACGATCACGAAAGCGAGAAGGGCCCGCCCCGTTGCCGGGGCGGGCCCTTCCATGTCGAGAGACGAGCGTCATTCGATGATCTGGACCACGCGGCGTGTCTGCGGCTCGACGATGAGCGTGCGATCGTTCACCACCGTGTAGTTGTAGCGCGAGGCCGTCGGCCCATACTCGGCCGGTACGCGGTGATAAACGACGCCCTGCGCCGGTAGGACCGTGCCGACCGCGACCGGCTCGGCATAGGCATATGACGGGACGCGCTGCTCGACGACATAGGTGCGGAAGCGCGGCTCGGCAGCATCGCCGACGATCGCGCCGACCACAGCGCCGCCGACGCCGCCGACGACAGCGCCCACCGGGCCGCCGACCACCGCGCCGCCGACGGCACCGGCCGCCGCGCCGCTGGTCGCACCGCCCACCGCACCGCCCGAAGGCTGGCTCTGGGCGAAGGCGATCGCCGGGGTAATGGTCAACACCGTAACAAGAGCGAGCTTCTTGAACATGGCTTTCTCCTTTTGAAGCGAACTTCGGGAAAGAAAACCGCAGCAGCTCGAAACAGTTCCCCGAAAACCGGGTCACGAGATGTTAACGTTTGCAATCGGCGTCGAGAAGATTAGGTGCAACAATGACTTGCCGGTTCATTGCGGAAGGGCGGCGGGTTCGCTCAGCGGGCACAGCTTTTCGCTGGAAATGAAAGCGGCGGGCACGAGGCCCGCCGCGAAGACGATCGAGTTAGCCTGATCTCACTGCTTCGGAGCGGCCGAAAGCGCAGGCGTCAGCTTGTCGGCATCGCGCTTGATCAGCGCCGCGAAACCGGCCGGAGTGCGCTCTTCTGCGGTCGGCAGTACAGTGCCGAGGTCGAGCAGGCGCTTCTTGGTGCCGTCGTCGTTGAGCGCCTTGTTCAGCGCGTTGACCAGCTTGTCCACGGCTTCCTTCGGCATGCCCTTCGGGCCGGCAATGCCGTTCCAGGCTTCGATCTGGTAGTCGGGCAGGCCGGCTTCCTTGGTGGTGGGGACGTCGGGCAGGGCCGGCGAGCGCTGGGCCGAGGCGATCGCGTAGGCCTTGATCGAGTTGGCGCGGACCTGCTCGGCGACGGAGACGATCTGGTCGCACATGAAGTCGACCTGGCCGGAAACGAGGTCGTTCAGCGCCGGGCCGGTGCCGCGATAGGCGACCGAGTTGATCTTCGGCGTGCCCAGGATGCCCTTGAGCAGGGTGCAGGTGGTCCAGGAGACCGAGCCGAGGCCGGCATGGGCCTCGTTCACCTTGTCCTGGTTCGCCTTCACATAGGTGACGAAGTCCTTGAGGTCCTTCGGCTCGAAGTTCTTGCGCGCCACGATCAGGATCGGCGTGCCGCCGGCCAGACCGATCGTCTGCATGCCGTTGATCGGGTCGTATTTCAGGCCGGGATAGGTGGCCGGTGCCGCCGAGAAGGTGCCGAGATGGCCCATCGCGATGGTGTAGCCGTCGGGCGCCGCCGTGACGGCGCGCGTGATGCCGGTGGTGCCGCCGGCGCCCGCGACGTTCTCGATCACGATCTGCTGGCCGAGAGTCTTCGACATGTGATCGGCGACGATGCGGGCGATGATGTCGGTCGGCCCGCCGGCGGCGAAGGGCACGATCATGGTGATCGGCTTCGTCGGATAGCTCTGCGCCTGCGCTCCGCCTGTGAAGGCCAACGCCGCAGCTGCGGCGAGGCCGAGAACGAACTTTTTCATCAGCATTCCTCCCAGAGATTGCTTGCAATGAAACTGGTGAGGCGCCGCCGGGGCGGCAACCCCGTCATTCGGTGAAGACTTCCTCGCGCTTCTTCGAGATCGAGGGCAGCAGCGCAATGGCCAGAACCAGCACGGCGACGGCGAGCAGGCCGGCGGAGATCGGCCGTTCGACGAAGGTCATGAAGGAGCCGCGCGAGATGATCAGCGCCTGCCGGAGCTTCTCCTCCATCAGCTTGCCGAGCACGAAGCCGAGCAGCATCGGCGCGGGCTCGAAACCGAGCTTGATCAGGAGATAGCCGAACAGGCCGAACAGTGCCGTGAAGGCGACGTCGAGCGGCTGGTTGTTCACCGAATAGATGCCGATGCAGCAGAAGATCAGGATCGCCGGGAACATCAGCCGGTAAGGCACCTGCAGCAGCTTCACCCACATGCCGACGAGCGGCAGGTTGATGACCAGCAGCATCAGGTTGCCGATCCACATCGAGGCGATCATGCCCCAGAACAGGTCCGGGTTGCGGGTCATCACCTGCGGGCCGGGGATGATGCCGTGGATCGTCATCGCGCCGACCATCAGCGCCATCACCGCATTCGGCGGGATGCCGAGGGTCAGCAGCGGAATGAAGGCGGTCTGGGCACCGGCATTATTGGCGGATTCCGGCCCCGCCACGCCCTCGATCGCGCCCTTGCCGAAGCGCGACGGATCCTTGGCGATCTTCTTCTCGACGGTGTAGCTGGCGAAGGGGCCGAGCACCGCGCCATTGCCGGGCAGGATGCCGAGAATGCCGCCGATGAAGGTGCCGCGCAGTACCGGCGCCGCCGACTGCTTGATGTCCTCCCAGCCGGGCAGCAGCCGGCCGATCTTGCCCTTAACCACGTCGCGGGCTTCCGGGCTTTCGAGGTTGCGCAGCACCTCGGCGAACCCGAACACGCCCATCGCCAGCACCGAGAAGTCGATGCCGTCGGCAAGCGCGGGAATGCCGAAGGTGAGCCGTTCCTGACCCGTTTCGAGATCCGTGCCGACAGTCGAGAACAAGAGCCCCAGCATGATCATGCAGAAGGCCTTGAGGATCGAGCCACGCGCCAGCACCACCGCGAAGCACAGGCCCATCACCATCAGCGAGAAATATTCGGCGGGGCCGAACAGCAGTGCCATCTTGGTGAGCGGTGCACCGAGCGCGGCGATGATCACGGTGGCGACGCAGCCGGCGAAGAAGGAGCCGATCGCGGCCGTGCCGAGCGCTACGCCCGCGCGTCCCTGCTTGGCCATCTGGTGGCCGTCGAGCGTGGTGACGACCGAGGTCGCCTCGCCGGGGATGTTGACCAGGATCGCGGTGGTCGAGCCGCCATACTGCGCGCCGTAATAGATGCCGGCCAGCATGATCAGCGCGCCCGTCGGATCAAGGCCGAAGGTGATCGGCAGCAGGATCGAGATCGTCGCGATCGGGCCGACGCCGGGCAGCACGCCGATCAGCGTGCCGACGAGGCAGCCGACGAAGCACAGCGCGATGTTCTTGAACGTGAGCGCGACACCGAAGCCGAGCGAAAGGTGGGCAATCGTCTCCATCATCGCTCAGATACCCAAAAGCCAGGGCGCGAGCGGGATCGGCAGGCTCAGCGCGTATTTGAACAGAAGGATGCAGGCCGCCGACATTGCCACCGCGAAGATCAGCAGTTCCTTGAGCTTGCGGTCATCCGCCGCCAGCCCCGAGAAGAAGATGAGCAGCGGGCCGGAGACGAGCAGGCCGAGCGCCGGAACCTGGATCGGGCCGAATTCGAAGCCGCGGATGGTCAGCGCGAACAGGCAGGCGCCGCCGAGCGCGAAGAAGATGCCCTTCCAGGACCAGCCCGAGAGGCTCTCGCCCTTGTAGTGCAGCGAGGCGAGCGCCAGCATGATGCCGAGCGCGCCGCAGATCACCGCGAAGGTCTTCGGCAGCATGCCCGGGCCGAGCTGGCGCAGCGTTCCGACCGGAAGATCCCAGGAAAAGATGTAGGCACCGATCGCCAGCACCACCATGAACAGGCCGCCGGCCAAATCCTGCGTCGATCGTATGCGCAAACCCTGCGCCCGTTCTATCTGATTGAGACTCATCAGGCTCCTCCGATTGGCGACCCGGTGCGGGCGGTCCGCTTCTGCGTTTTGGGGGAAGGGGTGAGGGGAACGCTGTGGCGCTCGTCGAGCAAGGTCACGCTTTCCCGCAGGATCGCAAGGAAATCGTCGCGCGCCGGCAATTTCTGCTGGGGACGCCAGGCGACGCCGACCAGCGCGCCCGGCGGCGGCGGATCGAGCAATGCGCCGCGCAGCCGCCGCATCGTCACACCGGGGAAGGAGAGGCGCGAGACCCAGTCCGGCGCCAGCGCCATGCCGAGCCCGGCCGCCACCGCGGACATCATCGCCGGCTTCTCAGTCGCCTCGATGGTGACGTTGGGGACCGCGCCGACGCTCTCGAAATAGGCCATGACGAGGTCATAGGCGTAGGGGCGGATGCGCTTGGAAGGCACGACGAAGGGCTCGCCGACGAGATCGAGCATCGTCAGGTGCTCGCGGGCGGCGAGCGGATGCATCTCGTTGAGCACCACGAGCGGGCGCTCCACCCGCAGGATCTCGAAGGCGCAGTCAGTCGGCTTGCGCGGCGGGCGGGTGAGAGCGAGGTCGAGCTTGCCGGATTCAAGCATCTGTACCAGCGCGGCCGTCATCGCCTCGACGAACTTGATCTCGATGCCGGGGAAGCGGGCGCGGAAGGCCATCAGCGCTTCGGGGACGAAGCTGGAGGAGGCCGCGTCGATCGCCCCGACGCGCAGGACCTTGCCCGAGGCGAGAGAGGCCTCGCGCACGGCCCGGGAAGCGTGCTCCATCTTGACGAGGATGCCTTTGGCTTCCTCGAGCATGATCAAGCCGGCGCGTGTCATCGCGACCTGGCGGGTGGTCCGTGTCAGCAGGCTGACGCCGAGTTCGTCTTCGAGGGCGCTGATCTGGCGCGACAAGGCAGGAGGCGCGACGCCGAGCCGCTCGGCCGCGCGGCCAAAATGCAGCTCTTCCGCCACCGCGATGAAACATCGCAGTTGCCGCACATCCATGGCCGTCCCCTGTTCCCCGGTATCGCTTCCCGCGATATCTCTGTCAGTGGCACGTGCCCTTAGCGACTCCAGCCGACAAGTCGACTCTAGAGCAATTCATAATTTTTTGGCAATAAACTCTTCAGGCTCATGCCGGCCGGGTGCGCGCCATCCGAAACAGCCTGCCATCGATCAGGGCAAGCCCGGCGGCTATGGCCATCATCCCGAGGAAGTGCCGCGGTTGCAATGCCTCGCCGAGGAAGGCCGAGCCGAGCAGGATCGCGCTGACGGGGATCAGGAACGTCACCAGCATGACGTTGGTGCCGCCGGCGCGGCGCATGATCCGGAAGAAGATGACATAGGCGAGCGCCGTCGAGAGCAGCGCGAGCCCGATGAGCGAGAACACGACCTTGGCGCTCGGGGCTGGCAGTTGCCAGGGCGGGTGGAAGGCCATCACCAGCGGGATGGTCATCAGCGTCGTGGCGCTGACCTGCCCGGCGGCCGTGACGAGAGGTGGCAGGCCACGGAAGCGCCGGCCGTAAAGGCCCGCAAAGGCATAGGACAGGGCGGCCGCGAGGCAGGCGAGTTGCGGCAGGAGCGCTCCGGAGAGACCTCCGACCGCATCAGGACCCATCAGGATCGCAACGCCGACGATGCCGGCACCGACTCCGGCGAGCTTGAGCCCCGTCGCCTTCTCATCCTGCCCAAAGACATGGGCGACGACGACGCCGAAGAGCGGGGTCGTGGCATTGATGATCGAGGCGAGGCCGCTGGCGATCTGCGTCTGGCCCCAGAAGATCAACCCGAACGGGATCAGGTTGTTGAGCAGACCCATGCCGAAGAAGGCGAGCCACATCCGCCCGCCGACGCGCATAGACAGCCCTGACAGCCTGACGACCAGGAGCAGCGCCGCCGCGGCCATGCCGACACGCGCGAGCACGACCGCCAGCGGCGGCCACTCGGTGACGGCGATCTTGCCGAAGAAGAAGGCGCCTCCCCACAGCAGCGACAGCAGCAGGAGCAGCAGCCAGTCGCTGAAATCCATAGCAGGCTGCGAAGCGGAGGATGACGACATGGCGAGCCTGCTGAAAAGGAGCGAGCCGGAGCGATAGGCTCGCCCTGGCTCATCCTCCACCCGTTTCCTGCGTCAGGCGGCTTCGGCGTCGCGCGCCTGCCACATCGCCTGGAAGGCCGGCCGTGCCTGGCAGGCATCGAGCCAGGCCTTGACGCGCGGAGCGGCGTCGAAGAGCTGCGTCGCCGGCTTCGCATAGCGGATGACCTCGGCAACGTTGATGTCGGCGACGGTGAAGCGGCCGCCCATCACATAGCCGTTGCCCTCGGCCAGCGTCTTGTCGAGCACGGCGAAGGGTGCCGCCAGAGCAGCCAGAGCCGCCTCGACCAGCTCGGGCTTGCGCTTCTCCGGCGGGAAGGCGGCAAGGTGCTGCTGCAGGTTGAGCGCGTGGGTCTCGCACTCCGTCGCTGCCCAGAGCGCCCACATGATCGCGAGGCCCTCTTCCTGCGCGTTCTGGGGCGCCAGAGGCCCGCCATGCTTGCGCGCGAGATAGAGGTTGATCGCCAGCGATTCGTGCAGTTTGAAGCCGTCGTCGTCGATGCTGGGGATATGCCCGTTTGGGTTGACCTTCAGGAACGCGGCGCTGCGCGTGTGCAGCGGCACGCCGGGCGCAGCCGGGTCCGGCAGGCGATAGGCCTGGATCACCGGCACATGCGTGAACGGCAGGCCGAGCTCGTTGGCGAGCCAGATGACGCGCGTGGCGCGTGAGCGATAGCAACCGTAGATCGTCAGGGACATCGGCGGAATTCCGGTGAGAGATGGCGAGCTGGCGACCGGAGCCGGCGAAGGCGCCGATTCCGTCGCTGCGACATTAGGCGCGGGACCGCGCCGCGCCAATGCGGAAGCCCCCGATCGCCGCATGCAAAAAACCGTTTGACGCGGGCGCTTTGCGGGTGCATTGGCGCTCCTGCTTCCGGCCCGTGTGGCCGGCTGCTCACAGGAAACCTCAACCCGATGCCAAGCGACAGTCCCAGCCGACAGTCGAAGCCGTCTGCCGCCGCCTCGCGCGCCTGACCGGGTTGCCCGGCTCGCCTGCGATCCGGCCATGACGGCCCGATCGCAAGGAATAGAGCCATGAATGACACCGTCGCCACGACGGACCTCCTCGCCGTGACGCTGGCCCAGACGCTGGCGCAAGAGCACGTCGCCGACATCGTCGAGACGCTGAACGAACAGAACGAGGCGACCATCGCCCACGTCCTGGCGGCGCTGCCTTTCGAGCGCGCCGTCGAGGTCCTCGATCAGCCTGAATTCACCGCCGCCGCGGAGGCCCTGGCCTTGCTGCCGGACGGGCGTGCCGGCGCGCTGCTTTCGGCGATGTCGGCCGACCGAGCCGCCGACGTCTTCCAGGAGTTCGACGGGGAGACCCAACAGCGCCTGAGCGGTCGCATCGACCGACAGACCCGCTCCGACCTGACTAAGCTGCTGGCCTATCCCGAGCATAGCGCCGGTTCGATCATGACAACGGAGTTCGTCAGCGTGCCGTCGAGCTGGTCGGTGCAGCAGACGCTCGACCATATCCGCCGCGTCGAGCGCTCGCGCGAGACCGTCTATGCGATCTATGTGCTGGATGCCGCGACGCGGAAGCTGGTGCGCGCCGTCTCGCTCAGGCGCTTGATCGCCGGCGATCCCGACGCGCCGGTCGAGTCGGTGGTGCCGGCGCACAAGCCGATCACCGTGGCCCCCGAGATCGACCGCGAGGAGGTGGCGCGCCTCATCACCAAATATGACCTGCTCGCCGTGCCGGTCGTGGATGCGGACGAGCATGTCATCGGCATCGTCACTTTCGACGACGTCATCGACGCCATGATCGCCGAGACGACCGAGGACGTGCAGAAGCTCGGCGGCATGGAAGCGCTCGACGAGCCCTACAACGAGATCGGCTTCCGCGGGATGATCCGCAAGCGCGCTGGCTGGCTCTCGATCCTGCTGGTCGGCGAGATGCTGACCGCCTCGGTCATGCAGTTCTTCGAGGGCGAGCTCGAGAAGGCGATCGTGCTGACGTTGTTCATCCCTTTGATCATGAGCTCGGGCGGCAATTCCGGCTCGCAGGCGACCTCACTGATCATCCGGGCGCTGGCACTGCGCGAGATCACGCTGAAGGATTGGTGGCGGGTCGCGCTGCGTGAACTGCCCACGGGCCTGACGCTCGGCAGCATTCTCGGCGCGATCGGCGTGGTCCGCATCATCCTGTGGCAATGGGCCGGCTTCTACGACTACGGGCCGCACTGGATGCTGGTCGCCGCGACGGTGGGCGGCGCGCTGGTCGGCATCGTCACCTTCGGCTCGCTCGCCGGCTCGATGCTGCCCTTTGCGCTGAAGCGGCTCGGTTTCGACCCTGCCAGCGCCTCCGCACCTTTCGTGGCGACGCTGGTCGATGTCACCGGCTTGATCATCTATTTCGGTGTCGCTGCTGCGATCCTGACCGGCACGTTGCTTTAGGGCATTTTTCGATCAGTTTGGATCGCAGAAGCCGTCATTGCGAGGAGCGAAGCGACGAAGCAATCCAGGAGCGGCAGGGCTCGACGGTTCAACCCAGTCCCCCTGGATTGCTTCGCTGCGCTCGCAATGACGATTCAACTTGATCGGTAAGGCTCTAGCGGCCGATCGCCTCGACCCCGGCAGCATCGATGCCGACGCGGTTGCGGCCTTCCCGCTTGGCACGGTAGAGGGCCGCGTCGGCGGCCTTCAGCAGTGGTTCCCACATACCGGGCGTCGCCTGAGCCGTAGCGACGCCCAGGCTCGCCGTGATCGCGATCTCCGTTTCCGTGTCGAGCGGGACGGGCCTCGCCTCGATCAGGTGGCGCAACCGCTCGGCGATCTCGGTGAGCAAGGCGAGATCCCCTGCGTTGCCGTCGAGAACGAGAATGGCGAACTCTTCGCCGCCAAAACGGGCGATGACATCGCTCCCGCGCAATCCCTGCTGCAGCCTCTGGGCCACGCTCCGCAAGGCCTGGTCCCCGGCCGCATGGCCGAAGCGGTCGTTGATCGCCTTGAAATGATCGATGTCGACCAGGACGAGGCCAACCTGATCTGGACCGTGCGGACGTCTGACGAGCTTCTGCACCAGCCTTTCCAGAGCGCCCCGATTGAGCACGCCGGTCAGCCCATCCGTATCGGCCTGGCGCTTCAGGCGTGCCGCCAGCCTTGCTCTTTCGGCGTCGAGCTGCTCGCGCTCGATCAGCCGTTGCCGCAACGTACCCAGAGCCTGGAACAAATCCCGCATCTCGCCCCTCACGCGCGGCGGCTGCGCCGGCTGGTCCAGCCGGCCATTTGCCAGATCGACGATGCGCGCGCGTGCGATGAGGAGCGGGTCCAGGAGGAAGCGCTGACAGATGAACAGAAGCAGAAGTTCGACGGCCAGCACCAGGGCTATGCCGAGAGCGACGAAGAGGAGATTTGACTGCGCGTGACGATGCGCAGTGGTGAGTTCTCCGGTCACATCGTCGACGAAGCGGTCCCGCAATCGCTCGATGGGCACAAAGCTCGGGACGATGGCATCGGTGAAGGCCTCGGGCGTGCCCTCATAAGTGCCTGACTCGAGCTGCTGGCGTGTCTCCTCGATCAACTGCAACCCGGCGCCGACGAAGTCCTGTTGGGTTGCCCGATACGCCGCCGCGAGAGCGGGGGCGCCGTAGCGTGCCGTTTGCGGGCCGATCAGCTGCCACAATGTCAGCACGCGGCCGCGCTTCTGCTCGAAGGCGATCCGATTGGGCGCCGTCATCGGCCCGCCACGGGCAATCGCGATGACGAGATGGGATCCAAGCCGGCCTGCATCGTCGCGAAGCTCGCCGAGCATGCGCGCGATCAGCACGCGACCGATCAGGGCGGAGTCGCCGGCAAGGAGCTCGCTCATCGCGAGGTCGGTCAGCGGTTGGGTGGTGTCGTAGGCGGCGAACATCGCCAGCACGGCACGCGCAACGGCGTCGCTGCTGCGAACTGCAAGAGGTTGTGCCAGCACCGCATCGACGGTTGCTCGCGCCTCGGCGAGCGATAGGCGCAGCGTATCGACTGCTGGCGATAGCGAGGGCGGAAGGCGGGCGATGGCCTCGTCACTCGCGCGTCGGAAGCTGAGCATACGTTCGTGCGCCTGAGCCATCGCTGCAGTGTCGTGGCCAAGCGCAGAGTTCGTCGGTCCACGCTCGGCCGAGATTCGGTTCGCGGCCTCCAGCACGAGGCGGAAGCTTTCAAGCTGTGTCAGGCTGTTCGCGCTGCTGCGGACCTGGCCGAGAGAGTTGCCGAGCAGACTCGCGCCGAGGGCGAGCGAGCAGGCGAGCAGAAGCCCGACCGCGAGTAGCGCATATTGGTTGAGGGATGGCTCCCGGACACGCATAACGCGATACGTAATACCCCAACTCTGACGACAGGGTGTTAACAACGCCCCCCAGCGGCATGCCGACAGCGCGATATCACGCGTTTCCGAGGGAAGGAAGTTGTCGTCAGCGCAGGAAGGGAGGCCCCGACCGCTCAAAGACCGGGGCGCATTACGACACACCTCTTAGAGGCTCTTAGCTTGCCAGAACGCGCTGCGGCGGGAAGGTGATCTCGACCAGCGTACCTTCCTTCTTGACGCTGGTGATCGACATCGCGGCGCGGTTGGCTTCGACCAGCGCCTTCGTCAGTGGCAGGCCCAAGCCCGTGCCGCCGGCGCGGCGCGTCGTCGGCACTTGCCGGAAGGGTTCGAGCGCGAGCTTCAGCTCGTCGTCATCCATGCCAATGCCGGTATCGCGCACCCGCAGGATCGCCTCGCCCTGATCGCCGAGCGCCGTCGAAATGATGACCTGCCCGCCGGCATCGGTGAACTTCACCGCGTTCGAGAGCAGGTTGATCGCGATCTGGCGGATCGAGCGCTCGTCGGCGACGACCGGCGGCAGCTTCGGCGACAGGCCGGAGCGCAGGACCACGCGCCCGCGCTGCGCCTCCGGCTGCAGCAGCGAGACGGTCGAGAGCGCGATCTCGTTCAGGTTCACGCTGACGAAGTCGAGCTCCAGCTTGCCGGCCTCGATCTTGGCGAGGTCGAGCAGATCGTTGACGAGGCTGATGACGTAGCCGCCTGACTGGTGGATGTCGCGCAGATACTCCTTGTAGCGCTCGTTCGCGATCGGCCCGAAGCGCTCCTCCGCCATCACTTCGGCGAAGCCGATGATGGCGTTGAGCGGCGTCCTGATCTCGTGGCTGATCTTGGCGAGCACGTCCGACTTCTGCGCGCTCGCCATCTCGGCCGCCTTGCGGGCATCGACGAGCTCGCCCTCGGTCTTCTTCCAGGCGGTGATGTCGCGCAGCACGGCGCAGAAGCGCGGCTCGGCGCCGTGGGCGATCTGGCCCATGGTCATGAACAGCGGGATCTTGCCGCCCTGGCGCACCCGGCCGAGCACCTCGCGCCCGTCATTCAGCACAGAAGCGACGCCGCCGCCCTTCAGCCCTTCGAGATAATCGAGCGCCGGCGCATGGCTCTCGCTGGCGAAGAGCAGCGTGAACAGCTCGCCGGTGACCTCGCGCTGGTCGTAGCCGAACAGCGCTTCGGCCGCCTTGTTGAGCGACAGGAGGCGTCCGCGATCATCCACCGTGACGACGCCGTCGGTCGCCGTGTCGAGCATGGCGGTGAGCTCGGCGATGCGGCCGTCGCGCGCTTCGGCATCGAGCCTGAGCGCCTCCACGCGCGCTGCCGATTCGGCTTCCTCGGCGGCGAACTCGGCCGCGAGCTCGGCTTCCTCCGCCTCTTCCGGCGTCAGCACCTTGACCTCGCCGCCGCCGTTCGGGTGGCGGAAGGCCATCAGCGTGGCCGGCTCCTCCTGCCAGCTCACGCTGGAGAGCATCGCATCGACGCTGACCAGATGACCAAGACGATCGATCAGAGTCATCGCGCCGCCATCGGCCCGCGACGCTTCCTTGATCAGCCGGCTGACATTGCCGCCGGCCTTCAGATCGGCGAGGTCGGCAAAATCAAGCAGCTCGAGCAAAGTGCGGTTGGCATAGAGCGCCTCATCGCCGCGGTTGACCAGAACCGCGATGGGCAGTCGGTCGAGCACGTCGGCATGGGAATTCCGCTGCCGCGCCGGAGCCGTGACCGGTTCGGCCTCCGCCGCCGGCTTCTCGGTGACTGCGGCCTCTTCCTGCTCCTTGACCTGCAGCGGCGCGACCGGCGGCAGGCGTGGGCCGCTGGGCTCTTCGTCGCCGGCCAGGCGCGCACCCAGCGCCTTGGCGATTTCGCGGAAGGCATTGCGCTCTGCCGAGCTCAGATGCGGCTTCGACGGTTCGAGGAGAGGGCGCAGCGTCGTCAGCGTGCCGCCATTGCGCAATGGAACGATGTTGTCGGCGGGGGGCTTCGTCCGGGGAGCGGGCTGTTCGTCTTCCGGTTGATCTGCCGGGGGAGCTTGGGATTCGTCACGCTTGTCCAGATCCGCGAGCGGAATCTCGCTGCTCCCGTCAGGGAGGGTTTCCGCGTCGGGTGCCATTTCGCGATCCGCCGCGCGCGTCACGAGCGGCTCGGTTGCTTCGTCAGCTTGCGGCTGCACGGCCTCTGCGTCGGCAATGGGTTGCGCTGCCTTGGCAGGTTCTTCCTGCCGATTCGCGACCTCTTCCGCCACGGGCGCTTCCGCTGGCGCAGTAGGCGCGTCCACCTTGGCGTGTTCGAGCGCGACATCGGACGCAGGGAACGGCTCGCGCTCGTTCAATCGGGCGATGCCGAAGCCGCGGAAGCCGGCGAGCGCGCGCGCTGCATCGAGGATCGGCACGCCCGACAGCTCGACGTGGGCGCCTTCTCCCGGCGCATCAGTCTGCCAGAGCAGGTTATGGCCGCTCCAGGTCGTTGCCGTGCCGAGCCGCTCGATCAATCCGCCATCGCGGTCGAGAATGATGGAGCCGAGGAGATCGTGCCAGCGTTGGCCGATCAGCCTGGCTGCAGCCTCGGCGCCCGTCAGGGCGGTGATCTGGTCGGAGAGCTTGGTCAGCCGGGCCTCGCCGTCGCTCTGCCAGAGGAAGCGAATCGTCGACGGCCGAGGCAGGGGAGGCGAATCGGTCTCCGCAGATGGCGTGGGAGCGGCCGTCGCCGGTATGGCCAGCTCAGCCTTCGGAGGTATCGCGATGCCGAGTCGGCGCAGCTCGGCAGCGGAGATGGCGACCGCCAGGAGAGTCTGCCCGTCCGGGTACGACAGGAGCTTGCAGCCGCAGGTGACGGGGAGGGCCGCGAAGCCGGAGGTCAGGCGCAGTCTTTCGAGGCGGATACCGGCCGTGGAGGCTAGGCCGCCGGCGAGCGCGTCGAGCCGCTGCCGTGCCTGATTCGGAATGGCGGCATCGGCCGCCTTGCCGCCGAGCAGTGCCCACCCGGCGTCGTTCGCGAAACCGGGGCGCCCGGCGGTCGCGTCCCAGAGCAGCAGGGCGCCGCCCGCGGCAAAGGACGCAAGGGAGGCGTCTTCAGCCGCCACCGCGCCCCGTCGCGTCCAGTCCTCTCCGGATTCGCTCATGCCTGCCCGCTCGTTCGATCCGCGCCCGTTATGCCTAATGAAAGCTTAATAGCTCCCAAACGGCGGCGAATCCATGGAACCAAAGATCGCTCTCCCGCTTCTCCTCGAAACAGCGTTAACATGGGCGCTGTCGCAAATGTCATGTCGTTGTCATTGCGATGCAACAATGATATTGCAGTGCACAATGATGTAGGATTGGCTTCAAGACGACAGGAGGGTCCCATGAACGGCAAGCTACCTTATGAAGTGCCGACCGAGATGCGTGAGTTCGCTGAACGTAGCGTCGAGCAGGCCCGCAAGGCCTTCGATGGTTTCATTGGTGCGGCTCAAAAGGCTGTGGACAGCGCCCATGGCTCCGCCGAGAGCGCCCGTGCCAACACCCAGGAAGCAACCCGCAAGGCCATCGCCTATGCCGAGAACAATGTCGCGGCCGCCTTCGACTTCGCCCAGAAGCTGGTGAAGTCCAAGGATCTCACCGAGGTCATGCAGCACCAGTCGGAGTTCCTGAAGTCGCAGATGGCGGCGTTCCAGGACCAGCTCAAGGATGTCGGCGCTGCCGCGCAGGAAGCTGCGGCCAAGGCAGCCGAGACCGTCAGCAAGGCCACGAAGGGCGGCCGCTGAGGCGCATTGGCCGGTGCCATCGCACCGGCATCGTGTTCGGCCGGGCCTTGCGCCCGGCCTCCGCTATTTGCCGCTGAAGGAGAGCCGTCATGGTCAAGCCTGCTCCCACCGGGACCAAGTCCAAGATCCCGGTCAGCCTGCCTCCGGTGAGGGCGCTGTCGTCCGCATCCGCCGAGCCGCAAGCCGAAACGCCGCCGTCAACGAAAGCCGAGGCCCGCCCCGTAGCCAGCGCTGCGGTGCCGCCTCAAGCCACTGCCGCCGGTCAGGCCGTTGCGAAGCCCGCTTCCCCGACCGCTGCCGCTCCGTCGATAGCCCAGAAGCCATTGGCGACCGAGAAGCCGGCTTCACCCGCCGCTCCGACACCGGTGCGGGCCGATGCGGTTGCTCCGGCCAAGGCGGATACGTCTCGCATAGCGCCGGCATCCGCGCCTGCGGTGAAGGCGGCCCCTGCCAAGCACCGCATCGAGAAGCCGGTCGCGAAGGTCGTTGCGCCCAAGATTCCGGCCAAGGCTCCTGCGGTTGCGCCGAAGGCAGAGGGGGCGAAAGCTCCCGTTTCTGCGAAGGTCGCCCCGCAAGAGATCGCCCCGCGCGGCAATGCCGCGTCGGTCGAGTTGAAGCAGGCACGGGAACCCGCGCGGCCGGCTGAAGTCGCGGCACCTGCCCCGGTCGTCAAGCCGGCCGAGCCGGTTCCCGCTCCCGTGGCGGCCAAGCTGATCCAGCCGGTTTCGCTCGATTCGCTGCCCCTGCCGCGTCCGCCCGAGGCGGCAACCGTCGCCTCTGCGACCATGATGAGCCAGGCGCTGACGATGGCGCGGGCCTTCGGCGCTCTGCAGGCCCGCATGCTCGATCATGCCTGCGCCGAGCTCGAGGCGACATTGCACGACGCTCAGACGCTGGCGCGCAGCAACAGCGCCTCGGAAGCCATCACGCTTCAGGCCAAGGCGGTTCGCCGCAGCTACGAATCCTATGCGGAGCACCTGAAGGAGCTTGCGCGCGTCGCCAACGCCGCGCTGCGTAAGGACTAAGAGCACGCGCCGATCTGACTGCAACGCAGTCAGATCGGAGAACGCGTTCTCTCACTTAAGTTTAGAGACGGATTCACCGATCAGGTTGGTTCAACCTGATCGGATCCGGCTCTAAGCACGGCGACGGGATCGGCGCGCTGGCGGGTGCGCCGAAATTCCTGCGGTGGAAATCGAATTCCGCGGTTGCAAAAGCGACACGTCGGCACTAGGGTCCGCGCCGCTGGTGACCCCCGCTGCGGCGGCCGGGTCCCAAGCCCAGGGTACGGGCAGCCATAGCTCAGTTGGTTAGAGCGCTAGATTGTGGATCTAGAGGTCCCCCGTTCAAGCCGGGGTGGCTGTACCACCTTTAAGTTTGTCCCTCATCGTCATGTGGCGCGGTCCGCTGCGGCCCTGTCGGCGCTCCTCTTGAAGCGCGGCCACCGCTTCGCCATATCTGCGGCAAGCGAAAGGGTTCGCCTTTCGCCCGCGGGATGCTGCCAGCGGCGGGTCCCGATGTTTGTGAGGCGCCTTTCGAGGGCCTGGAGAGATGACGCGTACGCCTAGCCTGTCCCACCCGTTCCTCCTCGGCTTCGACGATATCGAGCGTGCGCTCGACCGTGTCGCCAAGGGCGCGAGCGAGGGTTACCCGCCCTACAATATCGAGCGGCTGCCCCGGACGGAGGACGAGCCCGATCGTCTGCGCATCACGCTGGCCGTGGCGGGCTTCTCGCGCGAGCAGCTCGAGATCACGCTGGAGGAGAACCAGCTGACGATTCGCGGCCGCCAGGGCGACGACAAGAATCGGCAATTCCTGCACCGCGGCATTGCCGCCCGTCAGTTCCAGCGCAGCTTCCTGCTGGCTGAGGGCATGCAGGTTCTCGGCGCCGATCTGTCGAACGGCCTGCTTGCGATTGATCTCGTCAGGCCGGAACCGGAACGGCTCATCCGGCGTATCGATATCATGAGCCGAAAGTAGAGGGCGGGTCACCGTCCAGCGTTGAAGGATGCGACCACGGTTTTCGCATCTGTTCATAATTGAAGGCGCAGTATCAGAACCGCATTCGCACTGCTCTGAAGGAGGGCGCGATGAAACAGGACAGAATCCTTATCCAGGCCAGCCCGCTGACCCCTGCGGAATTCGCCGCGCTCGGCACCGGCGAGGTCGCTTACGTCAAGTCGATGACCTCTGACGAGCTGATGCGGATCTTTCCGCAGGCTCCGAAGATCGAGTCCGGCTTGCAGCTCTTCACTCTGCTTTCGGCCGACGGCGCGCCGATCCTCGTCACGGATTCGCGCGAGGCCGCCACGGCCAATGCCTGGGAGCACGATCTGAAGATGGTCAGCGTTCACTGATACTGACCAGACTTGCAGCCGCTCAGGGCGCGGTCGCCATCCCGGCGACCGCCGATTGCAGCCTCACTATATCTTCCGGCGTGGACAGGCGGTGATCGCCGTCCTTGATCAGCGTCAGCACGACCGGATCGCCGCTGAGGTGCTCGACCAGCTTCAGCGCCTGGCGCCACGGCACGTCGGGGTCGCGCATGCCCTGCAGGATATGGACGGGGCAGCCGGCCTTGATCTCGCCGCCGAACATCAGGTGCTGACGTCCGTCCTCGATCAGGGCGCGGGTGATCGGAGTCGGGTCGGGTGAATATTCGGAGGGGCGCTGCCAGACGCCTTCGTCGAGAATCGTCCGGCGGATGGCGTCGGGCATCTGCGCCCACATCAGCTCCTCGGAGAAGTCGACGGCAGGCGCGATCAGCACGAGGCCGGCCGGTTGCAGCGGCGTGCCGAACAGGCGGCGCGCCGCGAGCAGCGCGATCCAGCCGCCCATCGACGATCCCACCAGGATCGGCCGCTCCCGGCACTGGCTTCGGATCGCCGCGAGCGTGTCCGCCAGCCAGTCCGACAGGGTGAAGCTGGCGAAGTCGCCCTCGCTCTCGCCATGCCCGCCATAGTCGAAGCGCAGATAGGCTCGCCCCGAGTCGCGGGCCCAGTCTGCGAGCGCCTCGGCCTTGGTCGCGCGCATGTCGGATCGGAAGCCGCCGAGCCAGACCACGGGCGCTCCCGTGCCGTCCTGGATCAGATAGGCGAGGCGGCGCCCGGTGGAGCCTTCTCCGACATCGAGCCATTGCGGCGGCTGGCGCTCCAAGGCAAATCTCCTGTGACGAATCACGCGGTCGCGGCGATTAAGGGCTGCGGCGGCTCTCCGATAGGGGCATATTCGCCCCGACGAACGAAAGTCCAGACCACCAGACCAAGAGAGCATGTCCTTCAAGCCGGGTGCCCATCTTTCGCTGCCTTCCACCGAAACGCATCCGCTGGCGGGGCGGACGATCCTGCAGATCATTCCCGAGCTCGAGGCGGGCGGTGCCGAGCGCACTGCGGTCGATATCGCCAAGGGCCTGACCGATGCCGGCGCTCGCGCGCTGGTCGCGACCGAGGGTGGGCGCCTCGTCGCCGAGCTTCAGGCCAAGGGCGGCGTCTGGCTGCCTTTCCCGGCGGCCTCGAAGAACCCGATCGCGATGGCGCTCAACGTCCGCAAGCTCGTGCTGCTCTGCCGGCAGGAGGGGGTGGAGCTGATCCATGCCCGCTCGCGCGCGCCGGCCTGGGTCGCGCTGGGCGCGGCGCGGCTGCTGAAGCTGCCCTTCGTCACCACCTATCACGGCTCCTACAACAGCCGCTCGGCGGTGAAGACGCTCTACAATTCGGTGATGGCGCGCGGCGACATCGTCATCGCCAATTCCGGCTACACGGCCGAGCTGATTCTCTCGAAGCACCCGATGGCGCGGGACCGGATCAGGGTGGTCAATCGCGGCACCAATTTCTCCGCCTTTGCCCCGGTGGCTGTCGGGGCGGAGCGTGTCCAGGTGCTGCGCAAGGCCTGGGGCGTCGAGCCGCATCAACGCATTGTGCTGCTGCCTGGGCGCCTGACCGGCTGGAAGGGCCAGCGCGTGCTGATCGAGGCCGCGCGCCTGATGCGTGACGGTGGCGATACCGATACCGCCTTCATCCTCGCCGGCGACGCTCAAGGGCGCGACGGCTATGTGAAGGAACTCGACGGGCTTATCGCCAAGGCGGGCCTGGAAGGCCGTGTCCGGCGGGTCGGCCACTGCACCGACATGCCGGCGGCGATGCTCTCCGCTGCGGTTGTTGCTGTGCCTTCGACCGAGCCCGAAGCCTTCGGCCGCGTCGCGGTGGAAGCGCAGGCGATGGGCGCGCCCGTCGTGGTTTCCGATCTCGGAGCGGTGCCCGAGACGGTGCTCGCCCCGCCGCAGGTCGCCCCCGGCGAGCGCACGGGTTGGCGCGTCCCGCCGGGCGATGCGGCCGCATTGGCGGCCGGTCTCGCCGAGGCGCTGTCGTTGCGGCCTTCTGCGCGCGATGCGCTGGCGAGGAGGGCGCGCGAGCATGTCGAGAAGCACTTTTCGCTGGAAGCGATGGTGACGGAAACCCTCGACGTCTACTGCGCGTTGCTGGAGCGCTGAGGCGCCAAGGCGCGGGCGAATGCCTGCCGCAGCGGCGTCATGCATTGACATCGCGCATCTTTGTGCAATGTGTCTGAACCAACGGCGCGGACTGCGCCAAATACAGGAGAATACCCCATTCGTCGCCCTTACCGTGCTGCCCCGGCCCCGACCAAGGAAGGCCCCCGCTCGAACCGTGATATCCGCGGAGTTCGCGAGGTACAGCTGATTGACGATACCGGCGCCAACCGTGGCGTGGTCTCGTTCTTCGAGGCGCTGAAGATCGCCGAGGATGCCGGTCTCGATCTTGTCGAGATCGCCCCGAACTCGGTGCCGCCCGTCTGCAAGATCCTCGATTACGGCCGCTTCCGCTTTCTCGAGCAGAAGAAGGCTTCCGAGGCGCGCAAGAAGCAGCGCACGATCGAGATCAAGGAAATCAAGCTGCGCCCCGGCATCGACAAGCACGACTACGACGTGAAGATGAAGGCCATGCACGGCTTCTTCGAGGAAGGTGACAAGGTGAAGGTCACCCTGCGCTTCCGCGGCCGTGAGATGGCGCATCAGGACCTCGGCGTGAAGGTACTGGAGCGCGTCAAGGCCGATACGGTCGAAGTCGCCAAGGTCGAAAGCGACTGGCAGCTCGAAGGCCGCCAGATGGTGATGGTGCTCGCACCGCGCTGAGGCGCGAGCGTCTCGTGATCTGGTTCGGATCGAGAAATGGGGCGCCCTTGGCGCCCTTTTTCATGCCGGGTGGAGCATTTTCGAGCGAAGTGGATACCGGTTCGCGTGAAGAAAATGCGATAAGGGCAAAGAACTAGCGCCGAAGCCCGTCGAGCATCGCGTCGAAGGCGTCGGTCGCCGCCTGCAGGGCGGCTTCGGGTTCGGGCGCATGCGCGATCCATTGCGCCGCATGCTGGGTCGCGCCGACGATCAGCCGCGCGATGGCCTCCGGGTCGAGCGGGGCCAATACGCCTTCGGCCACCAACTCGCCGAGCCCTTGCGTCATCATGCGGATGCAGTCGTTCTGGATCGGCCAGTTCCAGGGATCGCCGAGGACGGCCGGCCCGTCCCGCAGGACGATCTGCTGGATTTCCGGTTCGCGCGCCATGGCGAGATAGGCGGCGCACTCGTCGCGGAAGCCGGTCCAGCGATCCTCCGCTCTGGCCGAGACGGCGCGCAACCGTACCGTCATCTCCGCGTCGATTTGGTCGAGCACGGCCGCGAACAGGCCCTTCTTGTCACCGAAATGATGGTAGAGCGCGCCGCGGGTGAGGCCCGCCGCTGCAGTCAGCTCATCCATCGACGCATTGGCATAGCCGATCGTGCCGAACGCCTCGCGCGCGGCGGCGATCAGGCTGGCGCGGGTTTCCGCGATCATGTCGGCGCGAAGCCTGCGGGCCATCACATTCCTTTCGCATACGTCTCGTATGTTAATTGACATACGAGACGTATGCAATTAGTCATTCGCATACGCGGCGTATGTCCGCTTCCTTCGGGACAAGCCATGCCTAACCCCTATCGCGAGATCTTTCGCGTGCCCGGCGCGCTCGCTTTTTCGTCCGCCGGCTTCGTCGCGCGCCTGCCGGCCTCGATGGTTGGCCTCGGCATCGTCACGATGCTGTCGGAGCGACGCGGCGAATACGCCATTGCCGGCGCCGTCGCCGCGACCTTCGCGCTCGCCAGCGCGCTGATCACGCCGCAGGTCTCGCGTCTGGTCGACCGCTACGGCCAGCGCCGCGTGCTGATGCCGGCAACGGCTGGAGCAGCGCTTGCACTGAGCGGCCTGATGATCTCGACCTGGGCGGGCGCGCCGAACTGGCTACTCTTCGTCTTCGCGCTGCTCGCCGGCCCGATGCCCAGCATCGGCGCGATGGTCAGGGCGCGCTGGACCGAATTCTATCGCGACACGCCGCAGCTGCGCACCGCCTTCGCCTTCGAATCGGTGGTGGACGAGGTCATCTTCATCATCGGGCCGATCGTGGCGATCGGGTTGAGCGTCAGCCTGTTTCCCGAAGCCGGACCGTTCGCCGCCATGATCTTTCTGGTGGTCGGCGTGCCGCTGCTCTGCGCCCAGCGGCGCACCGAGCCGCCGGTTCGCGCCCGTTCCGCCGGCATCGAGGCCTCGGTCATCCGGCTCGGCGGCGTGCAAATCGTCGTGCTCGCGATGATCGCGGTCGGCGCGATCTTCGGCACGGCCGAGATCACAGCGGTCGCCTTCGCCGAGGCGCAGGGCCAGAAGGCGATGGCGAGCGTGGTGCTGGCGATCTATGCGGCGGGCTCGCTGATCGTCGGTCTCGTCTTCGGGGCGCTCAGGCTGAGGGTGTCGCTCGCCACGCAATTCGTCGCGGCAATCGCGCTTGCGGCGGCGACGACGCTACCGCTGCTGGCCGTGACCGGCCTTGCCTCGCTGGCGCTGGTCTTCTTCATGGCGGGCGCGGCCGTCTCACCGACGATCATCATCGCCATGGGGCTGATCGAGCGCCTGGTGCCGCCGCGCCAGCTCACCGAGGGCATGACCTGGGGCATCACCGGCATCGGCATCGGCATGGCCTTCGGCGCCTCGGCCGCCGGCGCCCTGATCGATGCTTTCGGGGCGCGCAGCGGCTTCCGGATCTCGGTCGCTGCTGGCGCCATCGCGCTGCTCGTCACGCTCGTCGGCTACAGCCGGCTGCTGGGCGAGCGGAAAGCCGTGGTGGTCTGCGAGCCGGCCTGATCGGCCGGCCCGCATTTAAGCGCGTCAGCGGATCGGCGGGCCGTATTGCAGGCCGCCCTGCGTCCACAGCTTGTTGACGCCGCGCGGCAGCGGGTTGCTGGTCTTCGGACCGAAATGGCGGTCGAAGCTCTCGCCGTAATTGCCGACGGCCTTGATGATGCGCACCACCCAGTCGTTGGTCAGGCCGAGACCCTCGCCGAACTTGCCCTCGGCGCCGAGCATGCGGCGGACTTCCGGGTTCTGCGAGGTCTTTGCCAGTTCCTCGACATTGGCCTGGGTCACGCCGAGCTCCTCGGCATTGATCGTCGCGATCACGGTCCAGCGCACGAGGTCGAACCAGGCCGGATCGTTCTTGCGGACCCAGGGGCCGAGCGGCTCCTTGGAGATGACCTCCTGCAGCAGCAGGTGCTCCTCGGGATCCTTCAGCCGGCCGCGCGTGCCGGCGAGCGCGGAGAGGTCGGTGGTGTAGGCGTCGCAGCGGCCGGCCTCATAGGCCTGCACCGTATCCTCCAGCGTCGCGAAGGCGACGGTCTCGAACTTGATGCCGTGGGTGCGGCCGTAATCGGCGAGGTTGAGTTCGGTGGTCGTGCCCTGGGCGACGCAGACCGAGGCGCCGTTGAGGTCCTTCACCGTGTTCACGCCGAGCTTCTTGCGGACGATGAAGCCCTGGCCGTCATAGTAGTTGATGGCGGTGAAGCTGACGCCCTGGCCAATGTCGCGGCCGAGCGACCAGGTCGTGGTGCGGGCGAGCACGTCGATCTCGCCGGACTGCAGCGCGACGAGGCGGTTCTTGCTCGACAGCGAGAGATAGCTCGCCTTGTCCTGGTCGTTGAAGATCGCGGCGGCCAGGGCGCGGCAGACATCGGTGTCGAAGCCGCGCCAGACGCCATTCTTGTCCTGCAAAGAGAAGCCCGGCACGCCTTCGCTGGTGCCACAGATGATATTGCCGCGGGCCTTGATCTTGTCGAGGTTCGATTGGGCAAGCGCTGGCGCCGAGGCGGCAGCCGTCAGGGCGAGGCCTGCGGCGAGGCTAAGCAGAAGCTTCTTCACGGGGGATCTCCAGATGCGGAACGCGCCTGTTGACCTTACGGCGTGACGGGCGTTTGAAGGAAGCACGCAAACATAGGGCTGCGGCTTCTCGGCAGCCTCATATGGCATTGCCGGCTTCGCACTTGCCAGAACCGCACTTTTCTGCGATAGGGCCGGCCTTCGATCGCCCGGCTGATAAGGGCTGCCGTGGCGGTCGTGCTTTGCTTCCTGAAAGCAAGACATTGGCAACGCGTTCAAAAGGCGCGCGGCCACGACCATTGAGGAGCTGAAATGCCCAAGATCAAGACTAAATCGGCCGCCAAGAAGCGGTTCAAGATCACCGGTACCGGCAAGGTGCTCTACGCCCAGGCCGGCAAGCGTCACGGGATGATCAAGCGGACCAACAAGCAGATCCGCAATCACCGCGGCACCACGACCCTCTTCGAGGGCGATGCTGCCAACGTGAAGAAGTTCTTCCTCCCCAACGGCTGACGCCACCTGATAGTCCGGAGATCATGACATGGCTCGCGTGAAACGGGGCGTTACCGCCCACGCCAAGCACAAGAAGACGCTTAAGGCCGCCAAGGGCTTCTATGGCCGCCGCAAGAATACGATCCGCGCCGCCAAGGCGGCCGTCGATCGCTCGATGCAGTACGCCTATCGCGACCGCAAGAACAAGAAGCGCTCGTTCCGCGCTCTCTGGATCCAGCGCCTCAACGCTGCGGTGCGTGAGCACGGCCTGACCTATTCGGTCTTCATCGGCGGCCTGATCAAGGCCGGCATTGAGCTCGACCGCAAGACCCTGTCGGCGATGGCCATCGACGATGCAGCTTCGTTCGCTGCCGTGGTCGAGACGGTCAAGGGCGCGCTTGGGCAGCCGCAGGCCCAGGCCGCCTGAGCGGTTTGAACTGATCTGGTTTGGAGAAGGCCGGCGGCAACGCCGGCCTTCTCCTTTTTGGACTATGTCTGCACGCTGCCGTTGCCCGGCGGATGCCAGCCGTCACCCGCGCCCGCGACGATCCGGTCATAGGCCTCTTCCGGTGTGTCCGCGTAGCTGAACAGTTTCAGGTCCTCCGGGCGGATGAAGCCGGCCGCTTCCATCCGGTCGAGATTGAGCAGACCCTGCCAGTAGTTGGAATCGTAGAGCACGATCGGCACCGGCCCCATCTTGCCGGTCTGCACCAGCGTCATGATCTCGAACAGCTCGTCCAGCGTGCCGAAGCCGCCGGGAAACACCACCAGCGCCGCAGCGCGCATCGCCAGATGCATCTTGCGCATCGCGAAATAGTGGAAGCGGAAGGTCAGGTCGGGCGTCGACCAGGCATTGGGCTCCTGCTCATGCGGCAGGGTGATGTTGAAGCCGATCGAGAGCGCGCCGGCTTCGGTCGCGCCGCGATTGGCCGCTTCCATGATGCCCGGCCCGCCGCCGGTGGCGATAACGTGATGGCGCCCGGCCTCGCCGTCCTGCAGCGCGCCGCCCCGCTCCGAGGCGATGCGGCCGAACTGTCTGGCCGCCTCGTACCAGGGATTGCCCTCGCGCACGCGCGCCGAGCCGAAGACGACGATGGTCGAGACGACGCCGCGCGCCCGCAGATGATCTTCCGCCTTCTGGTACTCCAGCATGAAACGCACGCCGCGAGTCGAATCGCCGAGGATGAAATCCGGGTCGAGCGCGGCGAGCCGATAGGACGGCGATTCCTTCTGATGGGTGTTGTCGGGCAAGGCATCCTCCTGCATCGGCGTCGGCTGCGCCGGGTTGTTCGGCAAAGCGTCGCTTCGCTCTGGCATAAGCCGGCCGTTCCCGCTAGAACGCGCCCGTTCCCACGCCTTCAACGCTTGCGACCCGTTCATGACCGATATCGCCACCCTGGAACGCGACGTCCTCGTTGCGATCGACACCGCCGCCGACGAAGCCGCCGTCGAGGATGTGCGGATTTCTGCGCTCGGCAAGTCGGGCTCGATCTCGGCGCTGCTCAAGACGCTGGGCGCGATGACGCCGGATGAGCGCAAGGAGAAGGGGCCGCTGATCAACGGCCTGCGCGACCGCGTGCAGGGCGCCATCGTCGCCCGCAAGGAAGCGCTGGGCGAGGCTGCCCTGGAGGCCAGACTCGCCTCCGAGCGCGTCGACGTGTCGCTGCCGGTTCAGGACGGCCCGGAGGCACGCGGCCGCATCCATCCGATCAGCCAGGTCATCGACGAGATCACCGCGATCTTCGGCGACATGGGCTTCGCCATCGCCGAGGGGCCGGATGTCGAGACCGACGACCTCAACTTCACCAAGCTGAACTTCCCGGTCGGCCACCCGGCGCGGGAGATGCACGACACCTTCTTCTTTGCGCCGGATGCCAATGGCGAGCGCAAGCTGCTGCGCACCCATACTTCGCCGGTGCAGGTGCGCACCATGCTGGCGCAGGAACCGCCGATCCGCGTGATCTGCCCGGGCCGGACCTATCGCAACGACTCCGACCAGACCCACACGCCGATGTTCCATCAGGTCGAGGGTCTCGTCATCGACAAGAGCGCCCATCTCGGCCATCTGAAGTGGATCCTCGAAGAGTTCTGCAAGTCGTTCTTCGAGATCGACGATGTGAAGATGCGCTTCCGGCCGTCCTTCTTCCCCTTCACCGAGCCCTCGATGGAGGTCGACATCCAGTGCTCGCGCAAGGGCGGCGAGATCCGCTTCGGCGAGGGCGACGACTGGCTGGAGATCCTCGGTTGCGGCATGGTCCATCCGAACGTGCTGCGCAATTGCGGGCTCGACCCGGAGGTCTATCAGGGCTTCGCCTGGGGCATGGGCATCGACCGCATTGCCATGCTGAAATATGGCATGCCGGATCTGCGCCCCTTCTTCGAGGCGGATGTGCGCTGGCTCGCCCATTACGGCTTCCGCCCGCTCGACCTGCCGACGCTGACGGGCGGCCTCTCCTCATGATGCTGCGAACCGGGCAGGGGAGAGCGCGATGACGCCTGCGGGCTGGGCAGCGCTGTTTGCCGGGCTGTTGAGCGCGACCAACCTGGCGAGCCAGGCGATCGCGCTCTGGCGGCTGCGCCGGCCCATGCAGCGCTCCGCCTTGCTCGACGAACTGCCGCCGGTCACGATCGTCAGGCCGGTGCGCGGCATCGAGGCTTTCAGTCGCGAGACGGCGATCTCTGGGCTTGAACTCGACTATCCCCGCTACAGCACGATCTTCTGCGTCGCCGATGCCCACGACCCGATCATCCCGCTGATCGAGGAACTGATCGGCATCTACGGTACCGAGAAGGTCCGGCTGATCGTCGGCGACGTCGCCGTCAGCGCCAATCCCAAGCTCAACAACTGCGTCCGCGGCTGGGAGGAGGCGACGACCGATTGGGTCATCCTCGCCGATTCCAATGTTCTGATGCCGAAGGACTATATCCAGCGCATGCTCGCGGCCTGGCAGTCCGATACCGGCCTGGTCTGCTCGACGCCGGCCGGCTCCCGGCCCCAGAGCTTCGGCGCCGAGGTGGAATGCGCCTTCCTCAACGCCTTCCAGGCGCGCTGGCAATATGTCAGCGAGGCGCTGGGGCTCGGCTTCGCGCAGGGCAAGTCGATGCTCTGGAACAAGCCCTTCCTCGATGCGAATGGCGGCATCGCCGCGCTCGGGCAGGAGATCGCGGAGGATGCCGCCGCCACCAAGCTCGTGCGCGGGGCCGGCCGGCATGTCCATCTTGTCGGCCAGCCCTTCGAGCAGCCGCTCGGGCCGCGCCGCCTGGCGGATGCGGTGCAGCGCCAGTTCCGCTGGGCGCGGCTCAGGCGCGTCACCTTCCTGCCGTTCTTCATGCTGGAGATCCTCTCCACGCCGTTCCTTGCCGCCGTTCTGGCAGCTTTCGGCGCCTCGGCTGTGGGCAAGCCGTTCTGGGCGGCGCCGCTGTCGGTGCTGCTGCTCTGGTATGCCGGCGATATCGTTCTCTCTGCCGGCGTCGGCTGGTTCCTGAATTGGCGCGCGCCCATCGCCATGCTGGCGCGCGACATCGCCTTCCCCGGCGTCTGGGCCTATGCCTTCGTCGGTGGCGAGGTGAGCTGGCGCGGCAACGCGATGAAGATCCGCACTGACGGCGCCAACGAGCTCAACGATACGACCCCGACGCTTTCGGCGGCGAACGCGAAGATTTCCGACTGATCCGAAGATACTGACCCGATAGCGCGATGAAATTCACGACTTCCTGGCTCAAAGAGCACCTCGACACCGACGCCTCCGTCGCCGAGATCGCCGAAACCCTGACCCGCATCGGCCTCGAGGTCGAGGCGATCGAGGATCGCGCCGCCGCGCTCTCGGCCTTCACCATCGCCTATGTCATCGAGGCGAAGCAGCACCCGAACGCGGATCGCCTGCGCGTTTGCATGGTCGACACCGGCACCGGCGAGCCCGTCCAGGTCGTCTGCGGCGCGCCCAACGCCCGCACCGGCATGAAGGGCGTGTTCTCGCCACCGGGCAGCTACATCCCCGGCAAGAAGATCACGCTGGGCAAGGGCGTGATCCGCGGCATCGAGTCGAACGGCATGCTGGTCTCGGAAGCCGAGCTCGAACTCTCCGAGGATCATGACGGTATCATCGAACTACCGGCCGACGCGCCGGTCGGCCAGTCCTACGCGACCTATGCCGGGCTCGATGACGCCGTGATCGAGATCGCGGTGACGCCGAACCGCGCCGATGCGCTCGGGGTCGCCGGCATCGCCCGCGATCTCGCGGCCGCCGGCCTCGGCAAACTCAAGTCGCACCCGGTCCAGCCGGTGCGCGGCTCTTTCCCGTGCCCGGTCAAGGTCACGCTCGACTTCACTGATGAGGACCGCAAGCTCTGCCCGGCCTTCGCGCTACGTCTCGTGCGCGGGGTCAAGAACGGCCCGTCGCCGGATTGGCTGCAGGCGCGGCTGCGCGCCGTTGGCCTGCGCCCGATCAATGCGCTCGTCGACATCACCAATTTCATGACGCTCGACCGTAACCGGCCGCTCCACGTGTTCGATGCAGCCAAGGTGAAGGGCAACCTCACTGTGCGTCGCGCCAAGGCGGGCGAGTCCATTCTCGCCCTCGACGGCAAGACCTATACGCTCACCGACGAGCAGGTCGTCATCGCCGACGAGCACAACGTCGAGTCGCTCGCCGGCATCATGGGCGGCGAGGCCTCGGGCAGCAGCGAAACGACCACCGACGTCCTGATCGAGAGCGCGCTCTGGGACCCGCTCAACATCGCTCGCTCAGGCCGCGCGCTCGGCATCAATTCCGATGCGCGCTATCGTTTCGAGCGCGGCGTCGACCCCGACTTCACCCGGCCGGGCCTCGATCTCGCCACGGAGATGGTCATTGAGCTCTGCGGCGGCGAGGCTTCGGAGATCGAGTTCGTCGGCGAGCTGCCGGATAGCCCCGGCGCGATCGACTTCCCCTGGTCCGAGGTCAAGCGCCTGACCGGGCTGGATCTGCCGCAGGTCGAGATGAAGCTGGCGCTGACCTCGCTCGGCTTCCATGTCTCGGGCACCGGCGACCGGGTCAAGGTTGCGCCGCCGTCCTGGCGTGCCGATGTCGGCGGCAAGGCCGATCTCGTCGAGGAGATCGTCCGGATCGCCGGTCTCGATCGCGTCGCCTCGACGCCGCTGCCGCGCATCAAGGGCGAGGTCGTCAAGCCGGTCCTCACCGTGCTGCAGAAGCGCACGCGGATCGCCAAGCGGACGCTTGCCAGCCGTGGGCTGGTTGAGGCCGTGACCTGGTCCTTCATCTCGCATGATCAGGCCAAGCTCTTCGGCGGCGGCTCGCCCAAGCTCGCGCTCGCCAACCCGATCGCCGCCGATCTCTCCGATATGCGGCCTTCGCTGCTGCCGGGCCTGATCCAGGCGGCGCAGGCTAATGCCGACCGCGGTTTCCCCGATGTCGCCCTGTTCGAGGTCGGTCAGGTCTTCAAGAGCGACGAGCCGGAAGGGCAGCTCATCGCTGCGACCGGGCTGCGCCGCGGCACCGCGCGCCTCGATGGCGTCGGCCGTCATTGGGATGGCGGCGCCAAGGCCGTCGACGTCTTTGACGCCAAGGCCGATGTCCTCGGCCTGCTCTCCAGCCTCGGCATCCCGACCGGTGGCTTGCAGATCGTTGCGGGCGGCCCGGCCTGGGCCCATCCCGGCCGCTCGGCCACGCTCCAGTTCGGCCCGAAGGGCATCGTCGGTGCCTTCGGCGAGGTCCATCCGCGCATCCTCAAGGCGCTCGACGTCAAGGGGCCGCTGGTCGCCTTCGAGATCCATCTCGATGCGCTGCCGCTGCCCAAGTACAAGCCGACCAAGGTCAAGCCGAAGCTCGCGCTCTCCGATTTCCAGCCGGTGACGCGCGACTTCGCTTTCATCGTCGACAAGGCCGTGGCGGCCGGTGACATGGCCAAGACCGCGCAGGGCGCCGATCGGGCTCTGATCGCGAATGTCGGCGTCTTCGATCTCTATGAGGGGCAGGGTGTCGAGGCCGACAAGAAGTCGGTCGCGCTCGCCGTGACGCTGCAGCCGACCGAAAAGACCCTGACCGAGGCGGAGATCGAGGCGGTCGGCGCGAAGATCGTCGCTGAGATCGGCAAGCGCTACGGCGCGACGCTCAGGGGCTGATCCTGCTTTTCGTCATGGTCGGGCTTGTCCCAACCATCCACGTCTTCATCGATGCAATGCTGTGTTCAAGACGGGGATGCTCGCCACAAGGGCGAGCATGACGGGTTGGCTCGGCCACATTCCTCGGTGAGAAGCGGCCTCTCACCATTGATCAGGATTATGTAATAATCCGCCAAAGAAATCCCTGAGCATTCAGGGTATCGGCTGGCGCATTCTTGCATTGCTCCGGTCCTATGAACCTCACCGAACGTCCCGTCACGGACAATCTGTTCCCCGGTTTTCGCCTGCTCGACGTTCAGACGTCGAGTGCGCGCATCCGCGTGCGTACGGGCGGGGAGGGGCCGCCGCTCCTGCTGCTGCACGGCTACCCGCAGACCCATGTGCTCTGGCACAAGGTGGCGGAGCGCCTGAAGGGCGACTTCACCCTCGTCTGCGCCGACCTGCGCGGCTATGGCGACAGTGAGAAGCCGGCGACCGACGCCGAGCACGCCCCTTATTCCAAGCGCGCCATGGCGCAGGACATGGCTGAGGTGATGACGGTGCTCGGTCATGAGCGCTTCTTCGTCGGTGCCCATGATCGCGGGGCGCGGGTCACGCATCGCCTCGCGCTCGACCATGCCGAGCGCGTCATCCGCCTCGCCACGCTCGACATTGCGCCGACGCGCGAGATGTACGCCCACACCACGGACGCCTTCGCCCGCGCCTATTGGCACTGGTTCTTCCTGATCCAGCCCGCGCCCTTCCCGGAGCGGATGATCGGGGCGGACCCGGAAGCCTATTGGCGCAAGAAGTGCGGCTCGGGTTCGGCCGGAATGACGCCCTTCGCGCCGGAGGCGCTCGCCCACTATCTGCGCTGCTTCGCCGATCCGGCGACGATCCACGGCTCTTGTGAGGATTATCGCGCCGCCGCCACCATCGACATCCGCCATGACGATGAGGATGACGGCCGCAAGCTGGCACAGCCGCTGCTCGCGCTCTGGGGCGCCAACGGCATCATCGGGAAATGCTTCGACCCTCTGGCCTTGTGGCGCGAGCGTGCGCAGGATGTGCGTGGCCACGCCCTCCCGGGCGGGCATTACCTCGCGGAAGAGGTCCCCGACCTCGTCGCCGCGGAATTCAAGGCCTTCTTCGGAGCAGCATCATGACCGGGACCAATCGCGTCTATCGTATCGCCGTCATCCCCGGTGATGGCATCGGCAAGGAAGTCATGCCCGAGGGCCTGCGCGTGCTGGAGGCCGCTTCCAAGAAGTTCGGCTTCGAGCTGCGTCTCGACGCGTTCGATTTCTCCTCCTGCGATTACTACGCCAAGCACGGCAAGATGCTGCCGGACGATTGGAAGGAAAAGATCGGCGGCCACGACGCGATCTACTTCGGCGCCGTCGGCATGCCGGCGCAGGTGCCAGACCACATCTCGCTCTGGGGCTCGCTGCTGCTGTTCCGGCGCGAATTCGACCAGTACGTCAACCTGCGCCCCGTCCGGTTGATGCCGGGCGTGCCCGGCCCGCTGGCCAACCGCAAGCCGGGTGATATCGACTTCTTCGTCGTGCGCGAGAACACCGAGGGCGAGTATTCCTCGGTCGGCGGCCGCATGTATGCCGGCACCGAGCGCGAGATCGTCATCCAGGAGACGGTGATGAGCCGCGTCGGCGTCGACCGCGTGCTGAAATACGCCTTCGAGCTGGCGCAGCGCCGTCCGCGCAAGAAGCTGACCTCGGCCACCAAGTCGAACGGCATCTCGATCACCATGCCCTACTGGGACGAGCGGGTGAAGGAGATGGCGAAGAACTACCTGGGTGTCGCGGTCGACCAATACCATATCGATATCCTGACCGCGCATTTCGTGCTCAATCCCGATCGCTTCGACGTGGTCGTCGCCTCCAACCTCTTCGGCGACATCCTCTCCGATCTCGGCCCGGCCTGCACGGGCACGATCGGCATCGCGCCTTCCGGCAACATCAACCCGACGGGCGATCATCCCTCTCTGTTCGAGCCGGTCCACGGCTCGGCGCCGGATATCGCGGGGCAGGGCATCGCCAACCCGGTCGGCATGATCTGGTCCGGCGCGATGATGCTCGACCATCTCGGCGAGCACGATGCCGCCAAGGGCATCGAGGCCGCGATCGAGCGGGCGCTGGGCGATGCCCGCACTCGCACGCGCGATCTCGGTGGCTCGCTGGGCACGGAAGCGGCCGGTAAGGCTGTTGAACAAGCTCTCTGACCGGGTGACGAACAGGGGCGCCTGGTTGAAACAGTATGGGCCCCGGCCGCTTCGGCCGGGATCATGTGGCTGGGAACGGGTTTGAGCTCATGGATATTTCGTCGATTTCCATCGTCGATCCCCGGGCGTGGGGCAAGCTGGCCGAGATCATCGCGCTCAACATCGTACTCTCGGGCGACAATGCGGTCGTGATCGCGCTCGCCTGCCGTGCGCTGGCGCCGGCGCAGCGGACCAAGGGCATCGCGCTCGGCGCCGGCGTCGCCGTCGTGCTGCGCGTGGTCTTCACGGTACTGATCGCCTCTCTGCTCAATGCGCCCTTCCTGCGCATCGTCGGCGCGGCGCTGCTCACCTGGATCGCGGTAAAGCTGATCGTCGAGGACGAGGGGCAGGACGAGAACTCCGTGGCCGCCAGCAGCAAGCTCTGGAGGGCCGTGCAGACGGTCGCCATCGCCGACATCGTCATGAGCCTCGACAACGTGCTGGCCATCGCCGCCGTCGCCAAGGACTCGATCCCGCTGCTGGTCGCCGGCCTTATCATCTCGATTCCGCTGATCGTGCTCGGCGCCTCGCTCATCACCAATCTCTTGAGCCGCTTCCCGATCCTCGTCTGGGCCGGCGCGGCGCTGCTGGGCTGGGTCGCGGGCGAGATGTTCGAAAGCGATCCGTGGCTGGTCGGCCAGTTCGGCGCGGAGCTGCTGCACAAGCTTGAATATCCGGCCGCGATCCTGTGCGCTCTGCTCGTGCTCGGTCTCGGCTACTTCATCAAATCGCGCCGGCCCGACCCGGCTCTCTGACAAAAGGGGCAGACTGACCGATGGATTTTTCTTCCTCCGCCTTCTGGATATCGCTGCTGCAGATCATCTGGATCGATCTGCTGCTCTCCGGCGACAACGCAGTCGTGATCGCGCTCGCCTGCCGTTCGCTGCCGGCGAACCGCAAGAAGATCGGCATCTGGCTCGGCGCCGGCGCGGCCGTCGGCCTGCGCATCATCTTCGCGCTGGTCGTGACCTATCTGCTCGGCGTGCCCTATTTGAAGGTGATCGGCGGCATCCTGCTGTTCTGGATCGCGATCAAGCTCGCGGTCGGTGAGGAGGAGGCGCACGGCAACATCGAGGCGAGCGAAAGCCTCTGGAAGGCCGTGCGTACCATCGCCATCGCGGATGCGGTGATGAGCCTCGACAACGTCATCGCCATTGCGGCTGCGGCGCGTGGGCATGCCGAGCTCTTCATCTTTGGTCTGCTGCTCTCGATCCCGCTGATCATCATGGGAGCGCAGCTGCTCACCTCGATCATCGAGCGCTTCCCGATCCTTGTCTGGCTCGGTGCCGCGCTGCTGGGCTGGATCGCGGCCGAAATGATCCTTGGCGACCTTGCCGTGCTGCAGTGGCTGCAAGCGAACTGGCCGGACTGGGTCAAGCCGGTTCCGATGGATGTCAGCCCCATCGGCATCGGCCCGGCAAACCTGCCGCACTATGCGGCGGCGGTCATCGGCGCGCTCTTCGTCTGCATCGTCGGCTATGTGCTGAAGCGCAAGCCGGTCGACCAGCCGGGCTGAGCTTCAGGGTTCATCCAGAACGATCACCGCGGCGGCCAGGATGTCCTGGCCGCCGTTTTTCATGATGCGCAGATGCCCGCTCGCTTCGGTCGGGCGCGACGGGTCGGTTACGCGAAAGGCGATCTCCGACAGGAGCGATACCGCAAAGCTCTCCGGCGCTCGTCGGAAGCCGACGCCAAGCGCCTTTACATAGGCCTCCTTCGCCGCCCAAATCCGCGCGAAGGCGAGGGGGCGTAGGGCGTTGGCCGCCGCATCAAGGAACCCGCGTTCGTCCGGATGCAGCACGTCGAGAGGGACGGTGCCTTCCATCTCGATGCGCTCGACATCGACGCCGATGGGGCGCGGTGCCATGGCGACGGCGACGATGCCGGCCCGCGTCGCAAACGAAAGCTGAAGCCCCGATGCCTCGGGCCGGGCGAGCAGCGGTCGTCCGGCGGGGTCATGCGCTATGACGACATCCTCTTCGGCGCAGCCGAGCTGTCGCGCCAGCAGATGCCGCGCCGTTCCGCGCCTCAGCTTGGAGCGCTCCGCGAGGTTGTGCGGGCTCGCCCCCGTCGGGATCAGCCAGACGGCGGGGAGGGCAGGGGCTACGCTGTCGGCGGAATCGAGCCAGAGCATCGTTCGACTCTACTGGTGCTGCTGCAGGCTGTCGCGTTCTGCGCGCCATTCATGCAGCCGTGCCTGTGATGCGCATTGACGGGCGCCGGGCCTTTCTCCTTCTGGAAGACGATGCCTCCAGATCAGAACATCGAGCCGACCGTCCCCGAGGCGCCGATCACCGGCGCCGGCATGATGCTGGGCATACGCAAGGTGTCCGTGCTGATGCCGGGCATCGTCGTCTTCGCCGTCGCCTTTGGAGCGGCCGCGGCGGCGAAGGGGCTTTCCCTGCTCGAGACCCTGTCGATGAGCGCCTTCGTCTATGCCGGCGTCGCGCAGCTGGTGTCGCTGGAACTCTGGCGCCCCGAATGGAGCTGGGGCGCCATCGTCGGCGTCGCCGTCGTCACGGCGACGGTCAATGCGCGCATGGTGCTGCAGGGAGCTTCCCTCCAGCCCTGGTTCGCGAAGTACCCCAAGACGCTCAACGCTTTTCACCTGTTCTTCTTCACCGATGCCAACTGGCTGATCGGCACGCGCTACCGGGCGGAGGGCGGGCGCGATCTCGGAGTCCTCGTGGGGGCGGGGCTCGCGCTCTGGCTGGTCTGGGTCGTGGCGACGGGCGGCGGCTACATGCTCGGCGCGCTGGTGAGCGATCCGCGCCGCTACGGCATCGATCTCGTGATGCCGATCTTCTTCGCCGCGATGATCGTGCCTCTCTGGCGCGGTCGGCGCGGCATGGTGCCCTGGGTCGTCGCGGGCGTCGTCGCGCTGGTCACGGCCAAGCTGGTCGACGGCTATGCCTTCATCATCGTCGGCTCGCTCGCCGGCGCCGTCACGGGGGCGCTCCGCGATGACGCTGCCTGATCCCGGCACCTGGGGCGCCGTCCTCGCCATCGGAGCGATGGCGATCGCGACCTATCTCTGCCGCATCGCCGGCGTCGTGCTGATGAGTTTCATCCCGCTGACGCCGCATGTCCGGCGCGGGCTCGCGGCGCTGCCCGGCTCGATCGTGGTCGCGACCGTCCTGCCGCTGATCGAGCGGCTCGGGGCAGCCGCCGCCGTTGCCCTGCTGGTCGCGATCGGCACGATGATCCTGCGGCGCAGCGAATTGCTGGCGCTGCTGACCGGCATGGCGGCGATTTCCGCCCTGCGCGCGCTGGGCTTCTGATAGGCAACCTCTGATCCATCACCCGGGCCGATTGCTTCCATCACATCACGTCATCCCGATATGCGCCGCCGCATGTTGACGGCGACGGGCGGCGGGAGGACGGTGCGGCATAGCAAAACTGGCTAAAATGGAGCGCCGTCATGGCATGGTATTCTCAGACGTGGACCTGGTTCGATGGCGCCTGGCATGAGGGCAACCCCGGCCTGGTGGGTCCGCGCAGCCATGTGCTGTGGCAGAGCTCCTCGGTCTTCGACGGCGGCCGCTATTTCGACGGCGTCGCGCCCGACATCGACCTGCACGCCGCCCGTGTGAACCGCTCGGCGCTGGCGCTCGGCCTGAACCCCACGGTCACGCCGGACTTCATCGTCGAGAAGATGTACGAGGGCGCCAAGAAGTTCGCTCCCGGCACCGCGCTTTACGTCAAGCCGATGTACTGGGCCGAGGCCGATGGCCCGTCTACCATCATGCCCGACCCGGAATCGACCCAGTTCGCGCTCTGCCTGTTCGAGGCGGCGATGCCGGCCCCGACCGCCGGCTTCTCGGTGACCAAGGGCATCTATCGCCGCCCGAGCTACGAGACCGCGCCGACCGACTCCAAGGCGGGTTGCCTCTACCCGAACAACGCCCGCGTGCTGAAGGCGGCGAAGGCCGCCGGCTTCGACAATGCGCTGGTGCTCGACATGCTCGGCCATGTCGCCGAGACCGCGACCTCGAACATCTTCCTTGCCAAGGACGGCGTGGTGAAGACCCCTGTGCCGAACGGCACCTTCCTGAACGGCATCACCCGCCAGCGCGTCATCAAGCTGCTGCGCGAGAGCGGCGTCCCGGTTGAGGAATGCAGCCTGCGCTACGAGGATTTCGAGCAGGCCGACGAGATCTTCATGTCGGGCAACTACTCGAAGTGCATGCCGGTGACGCGCATCGACAACCGCACGCTCCAGCCCGGCCCGCTCTTCCGCCGCGCCCGCGAGCTCTACATGGACTTCGCCCACAGCAAGGCCAAGGCCGCCTGAGGCGACGCTGATCAGGCTGGACTGCAGAAGCCGTCATTGCGAGGAGCGAAGCGACGAAGCAATCTAGGGGCGGCAGAGCTCTACGTCCCCCTGGATTGCTTCGCTGCGCTCGCAATGACGGGTCAACCTGATCGAAAATCGCTCTACCGCAACAGCTTCAGCAGCCCCGTCGCCTTCAGCCCGCCGCCGGCGAGCACCGCGTAGAGCACAGCGGCGGCGGTGGAGATCAGCAGCACCGCCATCAGCAGCGGCTCGAAGGGCAGGGAAGCGGTGAGCTTGAGCACCAGCGGGGCCCCCCACCATGCCAGCAAGCCGCAAAGTGCTGCGGCGCCACAGACGATCGCCGCAAAACCCGGCAGGCGCCGGTCGGGCTGCGTCCAGCCGCGCCGCCGTGCCAGCACGAACAGCGCCACAAGATTGATCCAGGCGCCCGCGGCTGTAGCTAGCGCGAGCCCCGGCGCGCCCCAGTCGCGCCAGAGCAGGAGCTTGAGCGCGAGGTTGCAGGCGATGGCCGCGAGCGCGACCAGCATCGGCGTGGTGGTGTCGCCGCGCGACTGGAAGGCTGAGACCTGCGTGCGGATCATCACGATCGCCGGCAGGCCGAGCGCATAGGCGAAGAGCACGGCGCCGGCTGCAGCGCTGGCATGTGCATCGAAGGCGCCGCGCTGGAACAGCCCGGCCACCATCAGCTCGGGCACGGCGACGAAGGCCGCGACGAAGGGGGCGCTGGCGACGAGCGAGATCGCGAAGGCGCGATTCTGCGCCCGGTTGGCGGCGGCTTCGTCGCCGCGGGCGATCGCGCGGCTCATCGCGGAGAGCGCGACGGTGCCGACGGCGATGGCGATCAGCCCGAGCGGGAGCTGGTAGAGCCGTTCGGCATAATAGAGCGCCGCATAGCCGCCGCGCGGCAAGAGCGAGGCGATGATCGTGTCGGCGAAGATCGCGATCTGCTGCCCGGCCGAGCCGATCACGGCCGGGCCGAAGGTCTTGAGGAAACGCCGGACGCCGGCATCCATGTGTGGCCGCACGATCGTGCTGGAGACGTTCGCTCGTTTGGCCGCGACATAGAGCAGGACCCATTGCGCCACGCCCGAGATCGCAACGCCCCAGGCGGCGGCATAGGCGGCGCTCGGGAACAGGAAGGGCACGGCGAGCGCCGCCATGATGAAGAGGTTGAACAGGATCGGTGCGGCGGCGAAGGCCGCGAAGCGGTCGACTGCGTTCAGCGTCGCGCCCAGGAACGTGACCATGGTCACGAACAGCAGATACGGGAAGGTGATCCGCGTCAGGGCGACGGCGAGGTCGAAGACGGCGGGGTCGTTGACGAAGCCCGGCGCCAGCAGCGTCACCAGCCAGGGCATCAGTGGCAGCGCCAGCGCCAGCAGCACGATCTGCACGGCGAGGAGAACAGTGAAGAGCCTGTCGGCGAAGAGATTGGCCGCCTTCTGGCCCTGTCGTTCGGCAACATGGGCATAGGTCGGCACATAGGCCTGGTTGAAGGCACCTTCGCCGAAGATCGCGCGGAAATGGTTGGGCAGGCGCAGCGCCACCGAGAAGGCGTCCATCATCGCGCCGGCGCCGAGCACCGCCGCCAGCATGACGTCGCGGGCGAAGCCGGTGAGGCGCGAGATCAAGGTGTAGCCGCCGACCGACAGAATGTTCTTGAGCATACAGACCTAGCGGATCAGCGGCGGCAAGGCGTCGCCGCGCGGATGGTCGACGGTGCGCGCGTCGAAGCCGACGCGCTCCCCGATCAGGTAGAGCGGCCGGCGCTTCACCTCGGCGAAGATGCGCCCGACATATTCCCCGATCATGCCGAGCGAGAGGAGCTGGATGCCGGAGAAGAACATGATCGAGACGATCAGCGACGGGAAGCCGGGCAGGTCGGTGCCGAACAGCAGCGTGCGCAGCAGGAAGTAGACTGCGCTCAGGGCGGCAATCACCGCGATGACGGCGCCCGACCAGGTCGCGATCTTGAGCGGGACGGTGGAGAAGGAGGAGAGCCCGTCGAAGGCGAAGGAGAACAGCTTGCGATATTTGAACTTGGACTGGCCGTGCTCGCGCTCGGCGACCTGGAAGGGCACGCCGATCGAGCGGAAGCCGACCCAGGCATAGAGCCCCTTCGAGAAGCGGGCGCGCTCCGGCAACGCCCGCAACGCATCGACGGCCTTGCGGTCGAGCAGCCGGAAGTCGCCGGCGCCCTCCGGCAGGTCGGTTTCGCCGAAATAGGAGAAGATCCGGTAGAAGGCCTTGGCGAAGTTGCGCTTCAGCCGGGTTTCATCCCCGCGGTCGGTGCGCTGGCCGTAGATGTTGAGATAACCCTCGTGCCATTTCTCCAGAAATGTCGGGATGACCTCCGGCGGATGCTGGAGATCGGCATCCATGATGACCACGGCATCACCCATCGCGTGGTCGAGCCCGGCGGCGATGGCGATTTCCTTGCCGAAGTTGCGGCTGAAGGAAACGGCACTGATTCGCGGATCGCCGGCGTTCAGGTCCCGGATGACCGACAGCGTGTCGTCACGGCTGCCGTCATCGACGAAGACGATTTCCCAGGAGGAAACCTTGCCCTCGAGCACGCTGCGCAGCCGGTCGACCAGCAGCAGCAGGTTCTCGGCCTCGTTGTGCACGGGCACGACGATCGAAAGCTCCGGCCAGCGGGCCGCCCGGGGCGCGCGCTGAACTGGCTGGGATGCGGTATCCGACACGAACAACCTTTCCACGCGCCTCCTCGACAAGGTGACGCGCGACGCACAGAACCTTGGAGCATCTCCGCGTTTCTCCGAATCGCGGAAATGCTCCAGGTCTTTGTTTTAACGCATTTTCTTCACGCGAACCGGTGTCCACTTCGCTCGAAAATGCTCTAAAGCTTGCCGGCCGACAAGCCCGTCGCGCTATACCGCGATCCGGCTGAACGAGGGACAACAAACGGCATGGCGAAAGGCTTCATCCTCTGCGCCGATGATTTCGCCATGACCGAGGGCGTCAGTCGGGCCATTCTGGATCTGCTGGCGCGTGGCAGGTTGACCGCCACCGGCGCCATGACCAACCGTCCGCACTGGCGCCGGCTGGCGCTGGAACTCGCCGCCTTCGCCGGCACGGCCGATCTCGGCCTGCATCTCAACCTGACCTGCGCCGCCCCGATCGCCACCATGTCCCGCCTTGCCCCCGACGGCACCTTGCCGGGCCTGAAGGACGTCGCGCGTGCCGCTGCGGTCTCGGGTGTGGTCAGGGCCGAGATCGCCGGCGAGATCGCGCGACAGCTCGACGCTTTCGAGGATGCGATGGGCCGTCCGCCGGACTTCGTCGATGGTCACCAGCATGTGCATGTCTTGCCGGGTGTGCGGCGGGCGCTGCTCGATTTGCTGGCCAGGCGCTATCCGGCCGGCTCGCTCTATGTGCGCGATCCGGCCGATCGGGTCGCGGCAATTCGTGCCCGCGGCGTGGCGGTGGGCAAGGCGCTCGTCATCGCCGGGCTTGCGTTGGGCTTCCGTAGCGCGGCGCTCAAGCGGGAGTTGCGCGTCAACTCCGGCTTCGCGGGGGTGGCGCCGTTCGATCCGCATCGCGATTTCGGCGCTGATCTCGCCCGCTTCCTGATCGCGCCCGGCAAGGTGCATCTCGTCATGTGCCATCCCGGCTTCATCGATGCCGAACTGGCCGGGCTCGACCCCGTCACCGCGACGCGGCCGATCGAGCATGCGGCCCTGGCCGCCTTCGAGCCGCCGGCCGGCATGCCGCTGCGCCGCTTTCACGAACTGGCGGGCTGAAGCGCGCCGGGCCCGATACGCAAGCGATTTGTTTACCGGGATCGGCGAATGTCGCCCCAGGGGTTGGATTGGCGCGCCGCTTAGCAGCTGCTGGCGCCGGATTTCGGGGATGTTCGGGGCGATGACGTGGTTCAGACGCGCCTCGGTTGCGGGCGAGTTGGCGCAGCCGATCGGGCGGGGCCTGGGTTCGCTCAGCCGGCAGATCGCCGCCGCCGCCGTGGCCATCGTCGCAGTGGCAGTCGTCCTCGTCGTCATGGCGATCGCGCGCTATAACGACGCCCGCACACGTGCGGATCTCGATCAGAAGATCACGGCGCTCACCCTCATGGTGGTCAATGCAGCACCGTCGCTCATCCTGTCGCGAGACACGAACACCCTCGGCTATATCCTGACCTCGTTGCTGCGCGATCCCGATTTCGATGCCGGCCTGGTCGGGGATGATCTTTCCGCGCAGGCATCGGCCGGGCGCACCGAGGAGGCGCGCCTCTCGCTGACACCTCGCTGGTTGACCGGCCTCGTCGGCGAGGAGCCCTGGAAGGCTTTGCAGGCCCGCGACGAGATCGCGATCGAGGACGCTGTCTTCGTAACCAAGCTTCATGCCGTGCGCGTTGGCGGCCAGCAGAAGCTGATCGGCTATGTGGCGTTGCGGTTTGACAAGACTCGGCTCGTGGCGCGTGCTGCCTGGGAGCAGTTCGTCACCATCGGCCTCGGCCTGCTCATCCTGGTCGTGCTCGGGCCGCTGCTCTGGTTCTCGCTGTCGCGGACGATGCGTCCCTTGCGCAGCATGACGAAATCCATCGTCAGCATTTCCGACGGCAAGCTCGACACGCCCATCGATGCGCTGGAGCGACGCGACGAGATCGGCGCGATCGCCCGCGCGCTCGGCGTGCTCAAGGTTCGTCTCGCGGAGCGCGCGACGCTGCAGGAGAAGCAGAGTGCGTCGGAGGAGGAGCAGCGCGCGCGCCAGCAGGGCGTCGACATGGCGATCACCTCGTTCCGCAGCGAGGTCGGGCTCGCGCTCGAAGCTTTCAAGAATAATGCCGAGCGGATGCGCGAGGCCTCCGACGGTCTCGCACGGGTCGCGGCGGAATCGTCGCAGCGCGCCGCTCGCGCCGCCGACAACGCCCACGGCGCTTCCGGAAATGTCGAGAACGCTGCCCAGGCCGCCGAGGAGATGGGCGCGGCCATTCGGGAAGTCGAATTCCAGGTGCGGCGTGTTCGCACCGAGATCGTCGAGGCGGCTTCCGCCTCGCGCGACACGGCGGGCTCCGTGCGCGAACTCGACGAGACGGCCCGCGCGATCGGCGAGGTCGTCAACCTCATCCGTGACATCGCCGCGCAGACCAATCTGCTGGCGCTCAATGCCACCATCGAAGCCGCGCGCGCCGGTGAGGCCGGGCGGGGATTTGCCGTCGTCGCCTCCGAGGTGAAGTCGCTGGCCGCGCAGACAGCGGACGCAACCGACCGCATCGTTGCTCAGGTCGCCGCCATCCAGGGCGCTACCGGGCAGGTCGTCGGTGCGATCCAGAACATCGCCGAACGCATGAATGCGATCGAGAAATTCGCAAACGCGGTCGCGACCTCGATCGAGCAGCAGGCGATCGCCACCGGCGAGATCGCCAGCGGTGTGGCGATGGCGAGTTCGTCTTCGCTCTCGGTTTCGAGCGATCTCAGCGTGCTGGCTGACAGTGTCGAGGAAACCGGGCGCTCGGCCGAACAGGTGCGCAGCGCCGCCAGCGAGGTTTCCACCCAGGCGCAGCGCCTCGATTCAACGGTCGACCAGTTCCTGCGCAACGTCGCAGCCTGAAGGGCTGCCGGATTTGAAACAAAAAACGGGGCCGAAAGGCCCCGTCTGCATTTTGGCTTGCCGACAGACTCAAGCCTTGGCGGCGTCGTAGAGCTCCGCCACGTAGTCCCAGTTCACCAGGCTCTCGAGGAAGGCCTTGAGGTAGTCCGGGCGACGGTTACGATAGTCGATGTAGTAGGAGTGCTCCCAGACGTCGACGCCGAGGATCGGCGTGGCGCCATTGACGAGCGGGCTTTCGCCATTCGGGGTCTTGCTGACGGCGAGCTTGCCGCCCTTGACCTCGAGCCAGGCCCAGCCCGAGCCGAACTGGCCGACGCCGGCCGCGACGAAGTCTTCCTTGAACTTGTCGACCGAGCCGAAGGCGTCGACGATCGCCTTTTCGAGCGAACCCGGAATCTTGCCGCCGCCATTCGGCTTCATCCACTTCCAGAAATGGAGGTGGTTGTAGTGCTGGCCGGCATTGTTGAACACGGCCGGGTTCTTGCCGTAGGAGCCCTTGACGATCTCCTCGAGCGACTTGCCCTCGAATTCCGTGCCCTTGATGGCATTGTTGCCATTGGTGACGTAGGCGAGGTGGTGCTTGTCGTGATGGTACTCGAGCGTCTCCTTCGACATGAAGGGCTGGAGAGCATCATGAGCATAGGGCAGATCAGGAAGAGTAAAGGACATGAGGCCTCTCCTTGGGCTGTGAAAATCGCTTTAATGAGAATGGCTTGCCGTCAATGGACGGGGGCAGGGAGGCCCTGCCATTCCATGCGATAGTTAAGCCTCCCGGCGCCGGCCGACAACCGCTGCCACCGCGAAATGCGCATGTCTTCTCGACAGACGGTCACAATCACGCCAATTTCCTCCGCCTAAGCCGTCCGGATTGGAAACTCTCCCTTATTCAATACGTTAGATAGTCGCACGCCTTTGCTTCACTTCAGCGTCGGCGCGGCTCATGCCAAGGATGCGAAATTGATCGCGATTTTTACCGTTCTGGGCCTCGTTCTCTTCGGCGGCGGTGCCTACGCCATCTATGACGGCTGGCCCTATCTGGTCCTCGAGCGCGGTTTCACCCAGGTTATCATCGGTTCGATCGCAAGCAGCGCCGGCCTGATCCTGCTGTCGCTTGCCTGGGTGCTGCGCGAGATTGTCGCGCTCAAGCGGTCACTGGCGGAAGGCGTGCAGATGCGTGCGGAGTCGCAAGCCCCGCCGGCTGCCGCTGAAGCCGTTCGTGCGCCGTGGGAGGCTGCGCCCGAGGAGCGCTTCGCGAAACAGTCTGCGATCGTGCCCGCGGCTGTTGGGGCTGCGGCCGGTGCCGTCGCCGTCGGTGCGGTGGCCGATGCGCTCGTGGCGCCGGCGCGGGAGGCGGCATCGTCTGCTCCAGAGAGCGCACCGACTCCGGATCGGGATCTGTTCGGGGCACTGGTGGCAAAGCGTCTCGAGGAGACGGAGCCGCAGCAGGACGAGCAGCGGGACGCGACGTCCCGGGAGCCTGCGGAACCGTTGCCCGACATGTTCGAGGAGATGCCGTTCGGGAAGCCCGAAGAGCCGAAGGATGCTCCGATCGCGATCGAGACGGAGAGCCATGAGCCGGCGGAGATCGTCGCCGCGAAGATCCAGTCAGTGGGCGAGGATGAGGCTCTTGCACATGCGGTCGAGCCGGCCGCCGCGGCTTCCCAGCCTTCGCAGGAGCATGCGGACCGGCTCCCGGCCGAGCAGGATGAAAGCAAGCCTGTCGAACGCGATGTCGATCTCGACGAGTTCAGCGCGCTGCGCGAGAGCCTGGCCGGCCATCTGAACGAACCCCTCCGGACCGGCGCGCGGGTTGAGCCCAGGCTCGCATCGGAGGCCGATCCGTTCGCGGAGGCGGAAGCCTGGATGGACAAGGCCTCGCCGCGCAAGGAGCCATGGTTCGAGAGCCCGGCTCCAGCGGTGGAAACCGCGACCGAAGCCGTTTCGCCGCCATGGCCGCCACGGACGGAGGCGCCGGAGTTTGCTGCTCCTGCCGAGCCGGCAGCTGAGGAACCTCATGCAGAACCGGAGGCTGAAGCCGCTCCGGACGATGCCATGCCGGAGGAGGACGAACAGAAGGCACTCGCGACGCCAGTCGAGGCCGTCGAGGATAAGGTGGAAGACGACCAGGCTCCTTCGCCGGAGCGCGCCGCCTCCGATGAAGGCGTCGTCGGTGCCTATCAGGTCGGCGACGCCCATTTCACCATCTATGCCGATGGCTCGATCCGGGCGCGCACTCCCGATGGCGAGTACAGCTTCGCCTCGATGGACGAGCTCAAGGTCTATCTCGCCAGCGAGAAGAGCCGGTTGGGCATGTGATTGGAGCATTTCCGTGTTTCTCCGAAACGCGGAAATGCTCCAAGCCTTTGCTTTGCCGCATTCTCTTCACGCGAACCGGTATCCACTTCGCTCGAAAATGCTCTAGACGCCGCCGGCGTCCGGCCAGCCTTCGCCAACCGTCTGGATCGCGAAGGCATAGGCCAGCGCCGTCTCCTTCAGGGAGTCGAAGCGGCCGGCGGCGCCGCCATGGCCCGCTTCCATATTGGTGTGAAGCATGATCGGCCCGCCGCCGGTCATCGTGGCGCGCAGCCTCGCCACCCATTTCGCCGGTTCCCAATAGGTCACGCGCGGATCGGTCAACCCGCCCATGGCGAGGATCGGCGGGTAGTTCTGAGCCGCGACGTTGTCGTAGGGCGAATAGCTGCGGATCGTCTCGAATGCTTTCACATCGCGGATCGGATCGCCCCATTCCGGCCATTCCGGCGGCGTCAGCGGCAGGGTGTCGTCCAGGATCGTGTTGAGCACGTCGACGAAGGGCACCTCTGCGACGATACCGGCGAAGAGCTCCGGCGCCATGTTGGCGATCGCGCCCATCAGCATACCGCCGGCGCTGCCGCCTTCGGCGACGATGCGGCTGCGGCTGGTGAAGCCGGCATCGGCCAGTGTCTTGGCCGCGGCGATGAAGTCGGTGAAGGTGTTGCGCTTGTTCTCGCGTTTGCCATCGAGATACCAGCGCCAACCCTTGTCGGTGCCGCCGCGGACATGGGCGATCGCGTAGACGAAGCCGCGATCGACCAGGCTGAGCGGCCGCGTCCGGAACGAGGCCGACATTGCCGAGCCATACGATCCGTAGCCGTAGAGCAGGCATGGCGCCGAGCCGTCGAGCGGCGTGTCGACGCGGTGCAGGATCGAGATCGGCACGCGCGCGCCGTCATTCGCCGTCGCGAAGATGCGGCGCACCTTGTAGGCGGCGGGGTCGTGGCCAGAAGGGATCTCCTGCCGCTTCAGCAAGGTTCGCTCGCCGGTGGCGAGGTTGTAGTCGTAGGTTTCGGCCGGCCGCGCCATCGACGCGTAGATGAACCGCAGCGTATCCGTGTCGAATTCGTAGCCAGGATCCATGCCGAGACCATAGGCCTCTTCCTCGAAGGCGATGCTGCTCTCTGCTCCGCTGGCGAGATCGCGGATGATGATGCGGGGCAGCCCGTCTTCGCGCTCCAGCCGGATCAGCCGCCCCTTCAGGCAGGCATGGCTGAGGATCAGCCGCCCCGGCTTATGTGGCACCAGATCACGCCAGTTCTCGGGCGCGGGCTCTGACATGGGCACGCTGACGATCTTGAAGTCTTCGGCGTCGGCGGCATTGGTCAGGATCAGGAAGTCCTTGCCGTGATGCTCCAGCGCGTATTGCCGTCCGACGAGGCGCGGCGCGATCAGGACAGGCTTGGCATCGGCGGCGTCGAGATCGACCACGCGTGTCTCGGATGTCTCGTGATCGCTGATCGTGATGAGCAGGAACCGGCTCGACTGTGTCCGGTCGATATCGACGAACATGCCGGCATCCGCTTCGTCGTGCAGCAATTCATCGGCGCTGTCAGGCGTGCCCAGGCGATGGCGCAGCACCCGCGACGGACGATGGTCGGCATCGAGTGCGACATAGAAGAACGAGCGCGAATCATTCGCCCAGACGATATCGCCGGTCGTATCCTTGACCTGGTCCGGCAGATCCGCGCCGCTCTCCAAGTCACGGATGCGGATCGTATGCAGTTCCGAGCCGGCTTCGTCCGCGCTCCAGGCAAGCAGCTTGTGGTCGGGGCTGTGCGCGGTGTCGCCAAGGTCGAAGAAGTCCTTCCCTTCGGACAAGGCGTCGGCGTCGAGCATGATCTGCTCGCGCGTCGTCATCCGGCGACCCATCAGTCCGCGCGGGCGCCGGCAGATCAGAGGATGCTCCGCTCCCTTGCGATAGCGTGAATAGTAAAGGAATGGCCCGTCTGGCTGCGGTACGCTGGAATCATCCTCCTTGATCCGCCCGCGCATTTCCTTGACGAGCGCGCGCTGCAGCGTGCGTGTCGGCGCCATCAGCGTCTTGCAGTAAGCGTTTTCTGCTTCGACGTAGTTGCGGATGTCTTCCGGCAATGCATCGGGGTTCCGCAGGACGTCTTTCCAGTTCGCCGCCCGCAACCAATCATAGTCGTCGCGCAGTACGACGCCATGGACGACGGTCTCCTTTGTCCTGATCTCGGCCCTTGGCGCCTTCGGCCAGCCACCGCGGCGAGATGGCGGCGTGCCGCGAACCTGACGATGCTGATCCGAGCGCATGGGAATTCTCCGATGGGGCCGCGACAGGTAGAGAGTGGCGCGCACGCTGGCAAGATGCCTGCGGAATCGTGCGATTGATTTTGCGGTGCAATGAAAAGCACTCGCGCGGGGGTTGAATTATAGAGCTTTCCAGAATTTCAATTGTTGGCAATTGTTCTCTTGCATGAATAATCGGCATGGACTAAACGCTTACCTTGATCAGTCCGCGTTGTCCGATTCTGAACGCGGTAGTGCTTGATCCGCTATCGCAAAGTTTGGTCAGAAATCAGGCAGAGCAAAACGGGCGATCCTCAGAAAACCGCTGCCAAGAACGATAAGGAGTGACATCGCCATGACCGAAAACGAGGGGTCGGATTTCATCGAGCTGACAGCGGATATCGTCTCCGCTTATGTTTCGAACAATTCCGTGCCCGCATCCGAACTGCCTGCTCTGATCAGCGAAGTTCACTCGGCGTTGAATCGCGTCATCGGTGGAGCCGCCCCGGTTGTTCAGGTTGAGGCACCGAAGCCGGCTATTCCGGTGAAGAAGTCGATCACGGCCGATTACCTGATCTGCCTTGAGGACGGGAAGAAGTTCAAGTCGCTGAAGCGGCATCTGCGCACGCAGTACAACATGTCGCCGGAGCAGTATCGCGAGAAGTGGGGCCTGCCGCCGGACTATCCGATGGTTGCGCCGAACTATGCCGAGGCACGCTCGCAGCTCGCGAAGAAGATGGGTCTCGGTCAGCAGCGCCGGAAGCGCCGCTGAGCCCCGATCCGGCCAGCCGATTTGGCAAAGAGGAAGCCGCCGGTCGCCCGGCGGCTTTTTTCATATCTGTCAGCTTTCATACCTGTCAGCCCGTGGCAGGAGCCGGGGATAGCGTAGCGCTAAGGGTTGCCAGCCCGTTTATAAGATTATAATCCTATTTCAGTGATAGACCGCTGGCGGAAAGCGTTGACTGAAACTAGGAACATATCATGAACAACCATGCTGAAAGTGAGACCTCGCTGCGCGCCGCAGCAGGGGCGCGGCTGGCCGAAGCCGCGGTAGCCGGAATGACCAGCGTTCCTCTCGCAGCGTTGCGCGGCGCGACACGTGGCCGTCAGCAAGTGGCCCTGGCGCGGCAGGTGGCGATGTATCTCGCCCACGTCACCTTTGGTCTCAGCCTGACGCGCGTGGGCACATGTTTCGGCCGCGACCGGACGACGGTCCGGCATGCCTGCGCTCTGGTCGAGGATCGTCGCGACGACCTGCGTCTCGAATGCGGGCTCAACGCACTCGAAGCAGCGCTTCTCGCCTTGATGAACAGGTTGGAGCATCGGACCGAAAAGTGGAATCCACTTTTCGGAGAAATCCGATGCTTAAACAAAGGGATAGATCGCCACTTCGCGTCCGATAGGACGCGCGGCGATCGAGCGTGCCGGGCAGGGGAGGCGCGCTGATGACGGCCGGACAGGATCGCAACGAACGGCATCGCCTGCTGCGGCACCTCGCACAGCCCGGGTGCTATGCCATTGCCTCGCCACTGGGATGTGGCCGCATCGCGCTCTATCGGGAGGCACGAGGCGCCAGCCTCGGTGCGGGCTACGTCTCGGCCGAAACGGTGACCGTGCTGATTGCCGATGGGGAGGTCGCATGGAGCGGAGCGGGAAAGACGGCGCGGCTCGCTCTCTGCGGGGGAGCGGCGGCTCTCCCGTCGACGGAAGAAGCACGGTCGGGGACGGGCGATCCGCCGCAGCCCGAATTCGATGAGCGCGAGAGTCCGTTGCTCTGGCTCTATCGGCGGGCCGGAAAAGACGGAAGGCCGCAAATCAGTGACGAGGAATTCGCGGCCGGCGAACGGTTCCGGGCCGATATCACCCTGGCCCAGATGCTGCCTCGCACGACGATGAACTGGGACGCTGCCTTCACGCCTGAACAGTGCGGCCCAGGGCCCCGCGACGTGGCGGGAGCATCCGATACCTCGCTCGCAGCCCGGCAGCGCGTCAGGCTTGCTTGCGACAAGCTGGGGCCGGAGCTGTCGGGGCTCGTCATCGACGTCTGCGGCTTCCTCAAGGGACTCGACCTCGTCGAGAAGGAGCGCCGCTGGCCGGCGCGCTCGGCCAAGGTCGTGCTCCGCATCGCGTTGGCGACGCTCGCGACACATTACGGCCTGGATCGCCCAGCGCGACCGACTGGTCTCCGAAGCTGGCAGGCGCGGGACGCGCGTCCCGCGCTCCTTCCGGCGGCGGCCGAATGATGCGGCTCAGGTTTCCGCGGTGGCGCGAGCGTCGCTTTTGATCCGTTCGATCATCGCGCGCACACCGTTCGAGCGCTGCGGCGTGAGGTGGGCGGCAAGCCCGAGCCGCTCATAGATGGTGAAGGCATCGGTTGCGAGAATTTCGGAGGCTGGCCGCCCGGAGAAGATGGCCAGTGCCAATGCGACCAGTCCGCGCACGATATGGGCGTCGCTGTCGCCGAGGAAATGCAGCTGTGTCTGCGGACCGGGCCCGCCTTCGCGCCGCGCTTCAAGCCAAACCTGACTTGCGCAGCCGCGCACCTTGTTGACGTCGTTGTGCGCGGCTTCGGATAGAGGTTCGAGGCTCTTGCCCAGCTCGATCAGGTAGCGATAGCGGTCATCCCACTCGTCGAGCAGCTCGAAATTGGCGACGATATCGTCGAGGCGTGCTGTCATGTCCTGCCTGGCTGCGATTACCCCCCTTCAGATAGGGGGTGCGACCTCTTCTCGCGAGGGGCATTCTGCGTCAAGCACGCAAAGCCCAGTCTCTTTGTGCCGTGTTAGCGTGTTTTTTCCGATCAGGTTGGATCGCAGCAGCCGTCATTGCGAGGAGCGTCAGCGACGAAGCAATCCAGGGGCCGTCGAGCTCTACGTCCCCCCTGGATTGCTTCGCAGAGCCTGTCCTCGGGCTTGCCGAAGGCAAGACCCGGGGGCTCGCGATGACGGTTCAACCTGATCAAAAAATGTTCTAGCGCGTCGTTGGCTTCGCCGTCGCGGTCGTCATCGCCGTATTCAGGATGCGCTCGCGCATCGCAGGATCGAGCCCGGCGAGGATCTCCGCCGCTTCGCGCGCGGCTGTGAGGCTGCCGGCGGCGTTGCGCGCGCTCGCCTGGGCGGTCTCGACGGCGTGACGAACGGTCTGCGGCAGCGTCGTCTCGGCAGGCTTGTTGCCGTGAACCGGAGAGTTCACCGCAATCAGCCCGATGATCGCGACCTTGCGCAGGAAGTGAGCCATCTCGATCTCCATTGCCGATACCTTCCTTCGGCACCGGACAAGTGAGACTAGGCATCGATCCGGAAAAATCGCGTCATTCCGAATGCTCAAATGCGAGTCGAATGCCACGGACGATCTTCAGGTTCCATTCACCCTGCTGCGAACATCGAGTGTCGTCGCCGAAACACGCGATTTTCGGTTAAAGTCATGAAAAGTATCGGATAATTTTAGTTTTCTGCTTCGGGGAGAGGTTGCCGGACTCTGCGCCTTAAGTCCCGCTTAAACCGCTCGTGGCGAGATGCGTGGCGCGGACGGGTGGTCCGCAGAGTTTAGGCGTTGCGTTCCGTATGGTGATCACAGCACTGAGGACACAGGCGGCGGCACTGGTGCATGTATCGGTGCGGTCGGACCCGGCTGAGCGTTTGCGCCATGAGCGCTTCGTTCTGTCGCGTCTGCTCGTCGGGGGTGGTGTACTCAGTCTCGCCCCAGCCTATCTTGCCTGGCGCGGAGCGCTCGGCGCTTTCGAGGCGGTCATGGTTGTCGCCGCAGCTCTTCCCGTCCTGGCCGTCGTGCTGCTCTCCCGCACCGGCCGGCTCGACATCGCGCATCTGATCTCGTCGGCAGCCCTGTCGCTCTTCATCGTTGCGCTCGCCGCCGCGACGGGCGGCCTGTCATCGCCGTTGCTGCTGTGGCTCGTCGTCGTTCCGGTCGAGGCGGCCCTTTTTGGTTCGCGTGACTTCGTCCTGAGGGCGGGCTGGATGGCTGTTGCGGCTTTGGCGGCCGTCATCGGCCTGCAACATCTCGGCTTCCTGGCCGGACCGGCAGTCTGGACGAGCGAAGCGATGTCGATGCTCGTCATCGTGGCCCTGGCGCAGGTGCTGGTCGCCACCGCCGTCCTCCTGCGTCGGCGCGATGTCGAGGAACGCGCGCACCGCGCGGCGGATACGCGGGCACAGCTCCTTCTCGATCATGTCGGCGATCTGGTGACCTGGCATGACGCCAGCGGCGCGGTCGTCTTCGCTAACGCCGCGGCGCGCGCGCTCGCCGGCGCCGAGCCGCGCGAACTGCTCGGGCGCGGCCTGCTTGATCGCGTCCATGTCGCGGACCGTCCGCTCTTCCTGAAGGCGCTGAGCGATGCCGCCCATGGTGGCGGTTCCGCCACGGCCTGCTTCCGCACGCTCTTCGTCCCCCGGGAAGGGGAGAACCGCCGGCCGGTGTCGCTCTGGCTGGAAATGCAGGCCTATCGCACAGCGGAGGCCGAGGCGAAGGATGGAACCGCCGTGGTCTGCGTGATGCGCGACGTCACGGCGCGCCGGGCCGCCGAGGACGAGCGCGATCGCGGCCATGCCGAGGCCTTGCGCGCGAACGACGTCAAGGCGCAGTTCCTGGCGACGGTCAGTCACGAGCTGCGGACGCCGCTGAACGCCATCATCGGCTTTTCCGAGATGCTGGGCGCCGAGGAGAACGGCTGGATCGATGCGGCCAAGCGGCTCGAATACGCCCGGATCATCCATGCCTCCGGCCACCATTTGCTCGATGTCGTCAACACCCTGCTCGACATCTCGAAGATCGAGAGCGGGGCGATGGCGATCGAGCGCGACCCGCTCGATCTCGCTGAACTCGCCCGCGACTGCTGCACACTGATGGCGCTGCGCGCCCAAAACGGCGGCGTTGCGCTCGAGCGTGTCGCCGGCCCGGCTCTTCCGGCGATCGAGGGCGACAGGCGTGCGCTGAAGCAGGTCGTGCTGAACCTGCTGTCCAACGCGATCAAGTTCACGCCGGCAGGCGGGCGCGTCGTACTGGCCATCGTCCGCGATGGCGATATGATCGACCTCTCCGTTTCCGACACCGGCATCGGCATTGCGGCTGCGGACCTGCCGCGGCTGGGCGACCCCTTCTTCCAGGTCAAGGGCGCCTATGACCGTAACCATGAGGGCACCGGCCTCGGCCTCTCTGTCGTCCGCGGCCTGGTCGGCCTGCATGGTGGGCGCATGACGGTCGAGAGCGCGCTCGGCGTCGGCACGCGGGTCTCGATCCGGCTGCCGGTCGGCTGCGCTGAGGGCGTCGAGCCGTTGGCCAAGATCGTCACTTTCGCACGGGCTCCGCGCAAGGGGCTCGAAACCAAAGAACCACTCCGTCTGACTGCCTGAAACCGAGCTGACCGATGTCCGTGACCATGGCCGCCCGCGCCCATTCCAGCGCTTCTTTGTCCGCACCGGTCCGGCGCGCGCAGCCGGCGCGCCGCAAATCGTCCTGGCTCGGGCGGGTCGGCCGCACGGTCGGCCGGCGGCCAGGCCGCGCGATCCTGCTTCTCGCCTTCGGCATCGTTTCCTGTGCGATCGTCGCCAATGCGCTGATGTTCCAGAAGGCGCGCCACCCGGCGCCGATGCTCTCGGCTGCGCCGGCCGCGCCGCCGCGCGCCGCGGCCGAACGCCGCGCTGAGCCGACGCCGGTCCAGGAGGCCGCCCCGGCTCCGACCCCGGCGGCTGCGCCCTCGCGGCCACCCGCACGGCCGGCCGACCTTTCGAATGCACAGCCGGTGCGCGAGGCGGCGCCACGTCCGCCGGCCCCGGTCGCCAGCCAGCCGCGCACGGCGCAGGCCGCCACGACATCGGTGCCTAAGGCGGCTCCGACCCCGGTCCGCGATCCGATCGCAGATCTCATCAATGGCGGCGACCTTCGCCCGCCAGCCGACGTCAAGGGCGCCCGTTCGGCCGCTGCGCCGCGCCGCTCGGCCGAGAACTGAAGTCGGGCGGCGCCGGGCGATGGCGCGTCTGACCAGCGATTTCTGGGTCTCGGCCTATCTCCGCCAGGCCGCTTTTGATGGGCTCGTTGCCGTGCTGCGCCGCCGCGGCGCGCGCGAGGCCGGCGCGATCTTCGTCAAGCTCGATCGCCTCGACGGCACGGCCGCACTCTATGGCCCGGCGCCGCAATCATTGGCCGAGGATGATGGCGAGCGCCGCTTCCAGCTCCTGATCGATGCCGATCCGCTCACGGTCGAGGATCGGGTCGATAAGGAACTGCGCTTCGACAGCGATCTCTGGCTGGTCGAGATCGAGAACCGGGTCGGCGATCCGCGCCTCAAGCTTGCCGAGGGCTAGGGTCCGTACTCGTTATGGATGGTGTTCTGATCGGGCCAAAATGCCCGAAAGCCAGGAGGAGCCCGCCGCCCGATGCCCCTCGGCGTCGGGCAAGGAACCGACACAGCTGTCGGGCATTTTCGCCCGACCCGTTTGGGCGCGGGCCTTTTGGGCGGCTGGTGCGTCGCGCGGCCTTGCAAACCAAGTGGTTTGCTGCGGCCACGCTCCTGCCCGCCGACCAAAATGCCCGGAGTCGGAACACCATCCATAACGAGTACGGACCCTAGGTAGCGCGCGGCCAACAGTTAAGTCTCTTCAGGACTTGCCGTTGCGTCAGAGCACTCACTCGATATTTTGCGGGAGTGCTGCAGGTCATCACCTTGGCCTGGCACTAGAGACCCTCCTCAATGTTCCTCTCCCGCATTGCCGCCGGCGCACTTGCGCTCGGTCTCCTCGCGCTGCCCGCATTTGCCAAAAATTTCGCCGTCCCGGCCAAGAACCCGTCGATCACCATCACTCTTCCAAATGATTGGTCGACCGAGGAAATCGAGTACGGCTTCCAGGCACGACCGAAGGATGAGGGCGTCTTCTTCTCCGTGGAGTCCGCAGAAGCACGCCAGATCGACAAGATGATTTCCGACGCTCAGAAATGGATGCGCGACAACAAAATCAAAGCTGTCGAGCCGATCAAGGCCGATATGAAAATCAACGGCATCGATTCGACGGTTTTCCAGTTCCGCACGAATGACGAGAACGGACCCACGACGGTTGATCTGATCCTGATGCCGGCGGGCAATGGTCGAGTGATGATGCTGACCGTCTGGGGCAACGACGAGGAGCGCGGGACCAACGGCAAGGCGTTGGACGCGATTTTCGGAAGCATCAAGTCGATCAACTAGCCAGTTTGGAACGGAGCTGAGCGGCTAGAGCACGCGCCGATCTGACTGCAACGCAGTCAGATCGGATCACGCGTTCTCTATCAATATCTTAGAGACGGATTCACCGATCAGTTGATTCAACCTGATCGGATCCGGCTCCAGAGCAGAGACGCCTGCGCTGGCCGCTCAGGTTCAGGATCATCTAGCGCTTTCTCTCAGCCCCGCTCGCGCCTTGCGCCGATCCGGCCGAGAACCTCGGAGAGACCGGGCTGAGCATCCGGCCGGGCCGCGCCGGGCCGGGCCGGCGTTCCGCTCGGGTCCATCGCCGGCTGGTACTGGCCTTTGCGCTGAGGAGCGGACACGGGCTGCACGCCGGCGATCAGCATCGCCAGCCGGAACGCGATCGATGGCTTGACCAGGCGCATCAGATCGACCAGTGCGAAGATCCGTTCGACCGAATGCGCCGTCTCGTCGCCGAGGCGGATCAGGAAGCGCGTTGCGTCTTCGACGCGCACGCCGCTGGCAATGAGGCTCAGGGCCGCAAGATCGCGTGAGGCATCGCCCGCGATCGCAGCGGCGAACGGCGCGCCGCCGCCGAGATGCCCGGCGACCGCCGCGAACGCGCTCGCGCGGTCGTCGCCGGCCAGTGTGAGCCAGTCGGCAAAGGCCGCGCTTCCCACGGCCGGCCGCCGCTCGCCCGGATGCAGGGCCTCGCGCGCCATCAGCGATTCGAGGATGGCGAGGCGGCGCTCAGATCCCGCGCGCAGGAAGAGCGGTGCGAGTTCGAGATTGGACAGATCTTCTCGCGCCAGAAGGCCGAGCTGATAGGCCGCATCGGCCTGTGAGCGGGCGATCAGAGTATCGACGGCGGCGCGAGGCAGCGGCGCCTCGCGATTGTCGATCAGCGCGAGGTCGATAACGCGGTCGGCTTCGGAGACCAGCAGCAGGACTGCGGTGTTGGTGAGGTCCTTGCGGGCGGCGAGGGCGCCGCGGATCGCTGTATCACCGGTCTCGGCAAGCCGTTCGAGCTCGGCAGGCGAGAGCGGCATGCCGTGACGCAGCATCTCGATCAGCACGGCGCCGCCGCGCGCGGCCAGCATTGTCAGCACCGCGATCGGGGTATGCCGCCAACCTGCAAGCTTGCGCGCCAGGATCAACGCTGTCGGCTCGTCGATGGTCGGAATCAGTGCCACAGCCATCTCGCTGAAGGCGGCGAGATCCTCCCGCGGCGGCTGCGGGGTCGACATCAGCAGATCGGCCTTCACCCGCAGCGAGACCTGACTGAGGCCGAGGTCACCGTTGCGGGCGAGGCGGGCAAGGTCGGCGAGTTCCTGGGATATACGGGCAGGCATGGTTGGCTCGGCTGCGATTCCGACGGGTTCGCTAAGATTATCCCCGAGGCATTAAGGCCACGTTAACCATGCTGGCGCCTGATGTTCTTGAGGGCCCTCGGGTGCGGCCTTGCGCACCAGAACGGCTCTCGCGATCAGAACTCGGGCGCTGGATAGGAGGCGCTTCATGGCCGTCATCATCCCCTTTGCGCTCTATCGCTACCCGCAGGCACGATCCTGCCCGTTTCCGCGACGTATGGCGGAAATCCTGTTCTTCACTGGCGTCCGCTACGAGCAGGCTGCCGAAACCTCTCCGCTTCAGGCCAAGGCGCGCCCTGCGCGGCGCCCGCGCAAGGCGGTGCGGAAGATGGATCACAGGCAGCCCGCGTGAGACGACGCCTACCCGACGAAACGCTGCGGGCCGGACCGCCGTCCCTAACCGTTGCCGCCCTGGCGCTGACGTCTGCGCTTGCCCTTGCCGCCTGCACGGCGACCGACGGCGATCTCGGCCGCCCGCGCCCGACTGTCTGGTCGCAACTCATCGCGCCAGAGAGCGGCTTCCTCGCGGCAGCGGCCCGGGGGGAGGCTGCGTCCTATTTCCGCCTGACGGATGATGAGGAGCAGCTTCGTGATCGCGCCTGGCGCTTCATCATGCCCGGCAGCCCGCACAGCGTCTTCCAGGGAGAGATTTCCAATCTCGCCCATACCCGCATCCTGCCCGTTGCGGCTCAGTCGACGGACGTCTCGGATTATTTCCGCGGGCTGACCTCGATGTCCTTCGCCTCGCAGGCCTCGCGCTATAACCGCCTCGCGGAGGACGCGAATGCCGACCGCCTGCTGGTTGGCCCGTTCCGCGCCAATGCAATGCGCGTCGTCACCATGGATCGCGTCCGCATGCGTACCGCCGAGGCTTCGCCGGATGTCGTCCCCGGCAAGCAGGAGCCGGCCATGGCACGCGTGATCGAGAACGAGGGCCTGATCTACTGGGTCTGCGAGCGCCTGGATTTCCGGATCAGGAGCTATCGCTACGCGCTGACCAATCTCGTCGTCGAGATGCCTTCGCGGGAGGCGGTTCGGGCTGAACGCGCGATCATGGCGCTGGCGGCCGAGTCCGCGCCGCTCTGCCAGATGCCGCTCAATGGCGCTTTCGGCGAGGGCAAGCGACCCGTCGTCTACAAGGGGTAGATGAGCATTTTTCGATCAGTCTGAACCGTCATTGCGAGCGCAGCGAAGCAATCCAGGGGGACTGGGTGAGACGTTCAACCCAGTCCCCCTGGATTGCTTCGTCGCTTCGCTCCTCGCAATGACGGCTGCTGCGATCAAACCTGATCGAAAAGGGCTCCAGTGTCGCCGAATCGGGTCTCGCTCAGTTCGCCATCCCGCATTCGACACCGGTCGCGAGTGCTTCGGCATCGGCCCTGTCAGAGGGCAGGCGGAAGAGGACGCGCACCACGATCAGTCCCTGATCGGTATCGGAGACGATCCGCAGCTCCCGGCTGGTTTCGCCTTCCTCGTCGGCTGCGATGCGCTCGTCGCGCTGGGCTTCGGTCATGACCAGGAATTCGAGCACGCCGCGGATCGCCGCCCGGTCGGTGATCGCGTAGATCACGCCGCCGCCTTGGCGGTGCAGCGTCAGACCGAGCGGCAGAACGCCAGTTCTGGCGACGACGCGCATCGGTCCGTTGGAGAGATCGTAGCTGCAGATCGCCGTGACGACATCGGGGTCGGCTTCGCGCAGCGTCGGCAGCCCCCGCGCTTGGCCAGGCACCGGGATGAGTTGGGCATGGCCGTCGGTACCCAGTTCACGGTAGGCATGCGCGGCATCGCGCAAGGACAGTGCGGGCACGGCCAGGATGGTGACGATATGCACGATGGCGGCAAGGATCAGCCCCGCCAGCGTGGTCATGACAAGGCGCACGAAGCCGCTGCGCAGCCGGGCTTTCCATTTTGCGGCGGGTGGAGCAGGGGCCATCGCCACGTCGTGTTCAATCGCGCTCATCGGCAGTCGAGGCGTGCGATGCGGGGCAGGTTGGTGGCGCGCGTCTCGCCGGTCTGGCTGGAGATCGGGGTGTCGTAAAGGCGTAAGCGGAACTGGAAGCGCCCGCTCGCCGGCAGGGGAAGCCAGTTGCCTGCCACGGGCGTTGCAGCCGCCGCGATCGATAATTGCCCGTCCTCGGGGCGGACGATCTCGGAATCCGTGAAGCTCGCGCGTTCCAGCGGCAGTCGGAACGGCAGCCCGTCGCTATCGGTGACGCCGAGCGTCCAGCCGCGCGTCGTCGGCGTGGTGCCGGACAACCGGTAGCGGCAGCGCCCATCGAGCAACTGTCCGTCATCGTCGCGCTCGGCGATGAGCTCGAGGCCTTCGCCGGAACCCAGCGGCAGATGGACGCCGCGGGCGAGATAGGCGCGCATATAGGGGTCGATGTCGCGCCCGCCGCTGCGCGGCCAGGCCGTCCAGGCCCCGACCTCGACCTTGCCGAGAGCGGGCCGGCCGGCCACGGCCCAATGTGCGGAGCCAAGGCCGAGCCCGGCTCCGAGCGCCAGGATATAGGCGAGATCGAGAATCCGCACGCTTGCCTTCCGCTGGCGTAATGCCCCTGACGCGAATTGACCCCTGTGAACTCGGGTCGTCAACCGTGCGTGCCTGGAGGCCGCTGCGTTTTCATGGAAGCCCGGGATGACGGCATGGCTGTCCGGTTCGTATCGCGCTGGCGGGTGCCAGCACGGTCTCCTCCCTTCCCCCCTTGTGGGGAAGGGTATGGGGATGGGGGTGGTGCCGCTTGGTGAGCGTTGAACCCAATCGTTCGACCCCCACCCCTGCCCCTCCCCACAAGGGGGAGGGGTTCCCCGCGCCTGTCATCTCCGTCGCTGTTCTCTGGAAAGCCTTCGATCCATTGTGCTTTCTAAGACGGTACTCAAAACCAACCGGACAGCCATGGGATGACGGCGTGGTTCCGCGTCAAATCAGCAGCCTCTAGCGCAACCGCGTGTCGGCCCCGGAGACCTCACGGATGCCGACCTGCACAGGCTTGCCGGCCATGCGCGACCGCTCGATCGTCTTGAACAGCGAGCCGACCGCCGACAGCACCTCGAAGGATTGCCGCGGCATGTGCCCGGCGCCCGGCCCCGGCAGCGGACCCGCATCAGGCGCCGCCGGGCCGGCCTTGGCTACGGCCAAAGCCTTCGGATCAGTGGTGGGCACGCCCGGAATCGGCTTCAGCTCCAGCCCCTGATGGGCGAATTGCATGATCTCCTTGAAGGTCATCGCCGGCAGCGAGCCGCCGGTCATGTTGGCGGTCTCCGCCGAATTGTCGTTGCCGAACCAGACGGCCCCGACGAGGTTGCCGGAGTAGCCGACATACCAGGCGTCCTTGTAGCCATTGGTGGTGCCGGTCTTGCCGGCCGTCACGACGCCGTCCAGCGCCGCGCGGCGGCCGGTGCCTTCGGTCGGCACTTTCGAGAGCATGAAGTTCATGTCCTGTGCGACCTGCGCGCTCAGCACCTGCTTCGGCGGCGGCTCGTCCCGGTCATGGCGATAGATCACCTCGCCCTGCGAGTTGCTGATCTCGAGGGCGGCATAGGGCTTCGCCCGCTTGCCGCCATTGGCGAGGGAGGCATAGCCCGCCGCCTGGTCGATGACGGTGACCTCGGCCGCGCCGATCGGCAGCGAGACGGTGTCGGTCAGCGGCGTGGTCAGGCCCATGGCACGGGCGGTCTCGACGATCTTCTTGCGTCCGATCGCGGCCGCGCGCGCCTCGTGTGTCTCGCCGGTGGCGCGGCCGATGGCGATCGACATCTGCACCGGGATCGTGTTGATCGACTTGGCCAGCGCGACGGTCAGCGGCATCGAGCCGGCGTAGGAGCGGCCGTAATTGTTCGGGCACCAGTTGCCGATGCAGACCGGGCGGTCAGTGACGGTGGTGGTGGGCTTGTAGAGACCGGACGAGAGCGCCGCCGCGTAGACATAGACCTTGAAGGAGGAGCCGGGCTGGCGCTGGCTCGCCGTCGCGCGGTTGAACTGGCTGGCCCCATAGTCCCGGCCGCCGACGATCGCGCGCACCGCCCCGTCCGGGTCCATGATGACGGTCGCGGCCTGCTTGACGCGGTAGGCCGGGCCATGCTGGCGCAGAACCGTCTCGATCGCTTCGTCCGCGCGGGCCTGGATCGCGGAATCATGCGGCGTCTTCACCAGCAGCACGCGATCGGGCCCGAGCTTGCCGTCCGTCGCCAGTTCCTTCACCGTGTCGAAGGCCCAGTCGAGATAGTAGTCGGGGCTGGAATCGCGCTTGCGATCGACCGGTGTGGCCGGGTTGCGCTTGGCGCTGTCGACCTGGCCGGCGGTCATGAAGCCGGCATCGACCATGGCATTGAGCACGTCGTTGGCGCGCGCGCGGGCGGCCGGCAGGTTCACATGCGGCGCATATTTCGTCGGCGCCTTGAACAGGCCGGCGAGCATCGCCGCCTCGGCCAGCGAAACGTCCCTCACCGACTTGCCGAAATAGTATTCGGCCGCCGCCGCGACGCCGAAGGTGCCGCCGCCCATATAGGCGCGGTCGAGATAGAGCTTGAGGATCTCATTCTTGGTCAGCCGGGTCTCCAGCCACAGCGCCAGGAAGGCTTCCTTGATCTTGCGGTCGAGCGAACGCTCGTTGTTGAGGAACAGGTTCTTGGCGAGCTGTTGGGTCAATGACGAACCGCCCTGGACCACGCCCGAAGCCCGGGTGTTGACCATCAAGGCCCGGAAGGTGCCGATCACATCGATGCCGAAATGGTCGTAGAAACGGCGGTCCTCGGTCGCCAGCACGGCCTTGAGCAGATGGTCGGGCATCTCCTCCAGCTTGAGGGAATCGTCGTGACGCGCCCCACGATGGCCGATCGGCGCGCCGTAGCGGTCGAGGAAGGTGACGGCGAGGACCTGGTTCTTGAGCGCTTCCTCGCTGCCGATGCGGAAGGCGGGTAGGGAGAGCATCAGCAGGATGAGCGAGCCGACGATGCCGATATTCAGCCCTTCGCTTGCGAATTCGGCGGCGACGCGCCTGGCGCCGGTGACAGTCAGCCGGTCGGCATGGCTGCGGATGCGCTCATAGATTTCTCCGGCGCGGCGCCCCGCGCCCCACAGGCTGGCATCGAGCCATGAATCGGCGGCGAGCGCATAGCGCTTCAGCCGCGTCTTCCAGCCTGCCTTCCTGAACTCCATGGCCGTTCCAGGCTTCCCGAATGGCCCCCGACACAGTCCTGCCGTGCCATGATCGTCTTGGCAACAGCATTGCGTCCGAGAATGGACACATAGTCGCGCGCCGTCTTCAGATAAGAGACAGGCGCAAAGAAACCTTTTCCCGCAGCAGGAAGCGAGCCAGTGCCGTTGTCCCGCCTTGACACAGGAACGGTCGTCGAAGCGGCGCTCTTCCATCTTGGCGCGCGGCGGCGCATAAGCCGGTCATGACGCTGAAGCAGCCGAAAGACGAGCCGTTCTGGCGCACCACCCCGCTCGAAGCGATGTCAGTGGAGCAGTGGGAATCGCTGTGCGATGGCTGTGGCCGCTGTTGCCTCGTGAAGCTCGAGGACGAAGATACCGGCCGCATCTTCGCGACCGATGTCGGCTGTCGGTTGTTCGACGCTGGAACCTGCCGCTGCAGGGACTACCCGAACCGTTCGCTCAAGGTGCCGGACTGTGTGACGCTGACGCCGCAGGACGTGCGCACGCTCCCCTGGCTGCCGCCGACCTGTGCCTATCGCCTCGTCGCGGAAGGCCAGGATCTGCCCTGGTGGCATCCTCTCGTTTCCGGCGATCCCGAAACCGTGGTCGCGGCCGGCGTGTCCGTTCGCGGCCGGGTCTTCGCCTCGGAGGACGATGTGCCGGAGGAGGAGGTGGCCGAACGCATCGTCAATTGGCCGCTGCGCTGGCCGCGCGCCGCGCGAGGTCGCGCGAAATGAAGCATCGGCCTTTGTGCGCTGCCCGGGATTTTGTTGCACCTGCTCATTGATTGTTCAGGTGCTTTTGGGCATGACCGCCCCGTCCCGCCGCCGGTGCCGCCAAGGCATCGACGGCATGCACACGAAACTTTCGCATCGCCGCGGCGTTGCTGCGTCCGGCTGCAAACGAAGAGGTTGAAGTGATGGCTGGTGGGAAGTGGGTCTACACTTTCGGCGACGGCAAGGCCGAAGGCGAGGCTGGGATGAAGAACCTGCTCGGCGGCAAGGGCGCGAACCTCGCCGAGATGAGCAATCTGGGCCTGCCGGTCCCGCCCGGCTTTACCATCACCACCGACGTCTGCACGGCGTATTACGACAACGGCAAGAGCTTCCCGGCCGATCTCGACGGGCAGGTCAAGGCCGCGCTCGGCGGCATGGCCAGGCTCACCGGAAAGACCTTCGGCGACCCCGCCAACCCGCTGCTCGTCTCCGTCCGCTCCGGCGCACGCGCCTCGATGCCGGGCATGATGGACACCGTCCTCAATCTCGGGCTCAACGACGAGACCGTCGCGGCGGTGGCGAAGGCCTCTGGCGACGAGCGCTTCGCCTGGGACAGCTATCGCCGCTTCATCACCATGTACTCCAACGTCGTGCTCGACGTGGATCACGGCCTCTTCGAGGAGGCGCTTGAGGACTACAAGGAGCGCAAGGGCCTCCACCTCGACACCGACCTCAAGGCCGACGACTGGAAGGTGCTGGTCGGCAAGTACAAGGAGATCGTCAAGAAGGAGCTCGGCTCCGACTTCCCGCAGGAGCCGGAAAAGCAGCTCTGGGGCGCTGTCGGCGCCGTCTTCTCCTCCTGGATGAACGCCCGCGCCATCAAGTATCGCGAGCTCAACAGCATTCCGGCCTCCTGGGGCACGGCGGTCAACGTCCAGTCGATGGTGTTCGGCAATATGGGCGACACCTCCGCGACCGGCGTGGCCTTCACCCGCAACCCTTCGACCGGCGAGAACGCGCTCTATGGCGAGTTCCTGATCAACGCCCAGGGCGAGGACGTCGTCGCCGGCATCCGTACGCCGCAGGACATCACCGAGGCGGCGAAGAAGGAGGCCGGCTCCGACAAGCCGTCGATGGAGAAGGCGATGCCGGAGGCCTATGCGGAGCTCGTCCGCATCTACGGCATCCTCGAGAAGCACTATCGCGACATGCAGGACATGGAGTTCACGATCCAGGAGGGCAAGCTCTGGATGCTGCAAACCCGGTCCGGCAAGCGCACCGCCAAGGCGGCGCTGCGCATCGCGGTCGATCTCGCCAGCGAGGGGCTGATCACGCAGGAGGAGGCGGTCGGCCGCGTCGAGCCTTCCGCCCTCGACCAGCTCTTGCACCCGACCATCGACCCCAAGGCCGAGCGCCGCGTGCTCACCACCGGCCTGCCGGCCTCGCCCGGCGCTGCCGCCGGCGAGATCGTCTTCAATTCGGACGATGCGGAAGCCGCCAAGAAGGCCGGCAAGAAGGTCATCCTCGTGCGCGTCGAGACGTCGCCTGAGGACATCCACGGCATGCATGCCGCCGAAGGCATCCTGACCACGCGCGGCGGCATGACCTCGCACGCGGCCGTCGTGGCACGCGGCATGGGTAAGCCCTGCGTCTCCGGCGCCGGCCAGATCCGCGTCGACTATGCCAAGGGCACGCTCGCGATCGGCGGCACGACGCTGAAGGCGGGCGATTTCCTCACCATCGACGGCGGCAACGGCCAGGTGCTGCTCGGCGAGGTCAAGATGCAGAAGCCGGAGCTCTCCGGCGAGTTCGCGACGCTGATGGGCTGGGCCGACAAGGTCCGCCGCCTCAAGGTCCGCGCCAATGCCGAGACGCCGGAAGACGCCAAGACCGCCCGCGAATTCGGCGCCGAGGGCATCGGGCTCTGCCGCACCGAGCACATGTTCTTCGATGAGAACCGCATTCAGGCGGTCCGCGAGATGATCCTCGCGCAGGACGATAAGGGCCGGCGCGCGGCGCTCGCCAAGCTGCTGCCGGTGCAGCGCCAGGACTTCGTCCAGCTCTTCACCATCATGAGCGGGTTGCCGGTCACGATCCGCCTGCTCGACCCGCCGCTGCACGAATTCCTGCCGAACGGCGAGAAGGAGATCGCCGAGGTCGCTGCGGCGCTCGGCGTCAGCTCCGATGCTTTGCGCCAGCGCGCGGCCGAACTGCACGAATTCAACCCGATGCTCGGCTTCCGCGGCTGCCGCCTGGCGGTGGCCTTCCCGGAAATCGCCGAGATGCAGGCCCGCGCCATCTTCGAGGCCGCCGTCATCGCCGCCAGGGAAACCGGCAAGCCGGTGATCCCCGAGGTGATGGTGCCGCTCGTGATGGGCAAGCCGGAGCTCGACCTGGTCAAGGGCCGCATCGACGCCATGGCCAAGGCCGTGATCGCGGAAAGCGGCACCAACATCGACTATCAGGTCGGCACCATGATCGAGCTGCCGCGTGCTGCGCTGCGCGCTGCCGAGATCGCCGAGAGCGCCGAGTTCTTCTCCTTCGGCACCAACGACCTGACGCAGACGACGCTCGGCATCAGCCGCGACGACGCCTCCTCCTTCCTTGGTTCCTACACCGCCAAGGGACTGCTGGAGGCCGATCCCTTCGTCACCATCGACCAGGATGGCGTCGGCGAACTGGTCAAGCTCGCCGCCGAGCGCGGCCGCAAGACCCGTTCCGGCATCAAGCTCGGCATCTGCGGCGAGCATGGCGGCGACCCGGCCTCGATTGGCTTCTGCGAGAGCGTCGGCCTCGACTACGTGTCCTGCTCGCCCTTCCGCGTGCCGATAGCCCGCCTCGCCGCCGCGCAGGCGGCGCTGGGTGCGATCAAGCCGAAGGATGGTTGAGGGCAGCTCACGTCATGCTCGGGCTTGACCCGAGCATCTCTTCGACGAGATTCCCGGTTTGCCGCTGCGCGGCGCCCGGGAATGACGCCCGGTCGTGAGAAGGCTTTCGCCATGTCCCGACTGACCACCATCGGCTTCGATGCCGACGACACGCTCTGGCAGAACGAGCAGTTCTTCCGCATGACGGAAGACCGTTTCGTTGCGCTGCTCGGTGAACATGGCGAGGCGGCCGAGATTTCCGGCCGCTTGCTCGAAGCGGAGAGGCGCAACCTCGGCTTCTACGGCTTCGGCATCAAGGGCTTCGTGCTCTCGATGATCGAGACGGCGATCGAGATCACCAAAGGGCAGGTGCCGGCTGCCGTCATCGGCGAGATCCTCGCCGCTGGCCGCGAGATGGCGGCCCATCCGGTCGAGACCTTGCCGCATGTCCATGAGACGCTCGAAGCCCTGTCCGGCGACTACCGGCTCGTACTGATCACCAAGGGCGATCTCTTCGACCAGGAACGCAAGCTCGCCCAGTCCGGCCTTGGCGATTTCTTCCATGCGGTCGAGATCGTCTGCGACAAGAAGGCCCCCATCTACGAGCGCATTTTCTCTCGCCACGGCGACGGGGCGGGGCGGGCCATGATGGTCGGCAATTCGTTGAAGTCGGATATTTTGCCGGCGCTGGAGGCTGGCGCCTGGGCGGTTCATGTCCCGCATGAGCTGACCTGGGTGCTGGAACATGCGGAGGAGCCGGTGGGGCATGGGCGCTATTGCGCGATACCGCATCTTGGCCCTTTGCGTGGCCTCGTTGCGCAACTCGCGCGGTAGAGCAACCTGCCCTTAGATTGAACCGCCACGCTGGCGATGCGTACTCTTCCCCTCCCCCTTGTGGGGAGGGGAGAGGGGTGGGGGTGGTGCCGCCTGGTGACCGGCTGGAGGTTCGGTGCCGTGGCAGCAGCGCCGAAAACACGTCCCCGTCGATCGCCCTTGCTTTTCGACCCCCACCCCTGCTCCTCCCCACCAAAGTCGGCTGTTGCCGACTTTGGCCCTCATCTCTGCCCATCTCGGGCAAGCCCGAGATGGGTGGGGGAGGGGAAGCGTCGCGCCAGCCTGTGCCTTGCGATTCCAGCTTAAAGCACAATGCTCTCGCCTGTTCGCAGCCGGCATTCAGTCGATCCAGAGGCCGCGTTTGCGATGCCATTCCTCGATCGATTCCTCCGGGTACTCTGCGAAGCTCTGATCGCTCGCTGCGATATCCGGATCGACCCAGCCGGCCTTGAAGCGCAGCATGACATGGGTCTTCTCCGGAGCCGGTGGCAGCTCGCTGTCGATCGCCGAGGCGAAGGGATGCAGCAAATCCGGCCAGCGTGGGTCGAACAGCCACAGCGCGGTCCCGCAGATCGTGCAGAAGCGGCGCTGCGCCTCGGATCGTTCGCAGGTGCCGTCATCGTCGCGGATCTCGGCGCTGAAGCTGCCTATGGCGTCTTCGCCCTCGACCTTCAGCGTCTCGGCCTCGGCCGATAGGTTGATCGCGAAGCCACCGCCGCCAGCGGTCTTGCGGCAAATCGAGCAATAGCAGAGCTGATAGGGGACGGGCGCATGGCTCTCGACCGAGAAGTGAACCGCTCCGCAGCGGCATGAGCCTTTGAGCTTTATCGGCATGATGCAGCCTCCATTCAGCAGTCAAACACCGGCTTTCGCAGCGTGTTCCGGGATGCTTGAAGTCGGCTTGCTGGACCGTTCTTGCAATCCATGCTAGTGAGCACGACGTAAGACGAGATGCGGCCGGGTTCTGGCCACCCCTCCGCTTGGCGGCTTGTCCGGTGGCGGTTACGAATCAGATCCACCACACATCGCTACAAGGCCATGGCGAGGCGTCCGCGCGTCCCGTCGTGTCATCACGATAGACGCGGATCTGAAACGTAAGGACTAACCCCATGAACAAGGGCACCGTGAAGTGGTTCAACTCCACCAAGGGCTACGGCTTCATCACGCCTGAGAACGGCGGCCAGGACGTTTTCGTCCACATCAGCGCCGTCGAGCGCGCCGGCCTGCGCGAGCTGCGCGACGGCCAGGTCGTCTCCTATGAACTCGTTGCCGATCGCAAGACCGGCAAGACCTCGGCCGGCAACCTCGTCGTCGCCTGAGGCGACGATATCATCGCCGGGACGGCGCCCTGCCGCCCGGTCCACGACAAGCCCGCCGGCGCTGTGGGCTGGAACCGGATCCGATCAGGTTGCAACCTGATCGGATCACGCGTTCTCCAGCGGTTCGCCGGCGGGTCCGACTATCAGTATCAGGCCGGATGCGGGCCTGTGGCGCAGCCGAATTCCACATGCGCCCTTCGCATTCCGGCGTCCGGAAAGATCCTTCTTGACCAAATTCACCGAACTCGGCCTCGCCGAGCCGCTGCTCAAGGCGCTCGCGGCCGAGGGCTATGAAACGCCGACGCCGATCCAGGCGCAGGCGATCCCCCACATTCTCCAGGGCCGTGACCTGCTCGGCGCCGCCCAGACCGGTACCGGCAAGACGGCTGCCTTCTCGCTGCCGATGCTGCATCGGCTGCTCGGCAAGCCGCGCCAGATGCCGCAGCGCGCGGTGCGCGTGCTGATCCTTTCGCCGACGCGCGAGCTCGCGGCCCAGATCGAGACTTCGATCCGCACCTACGCGCAGTTCACCACGCTGCGCTCGACGGTGATCTTCGGCGGCGTGCCGGTCGGCAAGCAGATCCGCGCTCTTGGCGACAAAATCGACATCCTCGTCGCCACCCCCGGCCGTCTGCTCGACCTCGTCGATCAGCGGGCCGTTTCGCTGCGCGAGATCGAGTTCCTCGTCCTCGACGAGGCCGACCAGATGCTCGACCTCGGCTTCATCCACGCGCTGCGCCGCATCGCGACGCTGATCCCGAAGGAGCGCCAGACGCTGCTCTTCTCGGCGACCATGCCGAAGCCGATCCGCGAGATCGCCTCCGCCTATCTCACCGATCCGGTCGAGGTCGCGGTGACCCCGGTTGCGACCACGGCCGAGAAGATCGACCAGCGCGTCATCTTCACCGAGCCGAATGACAAGCCGGCACTGCTGGCCAAGACGCTGAACGTGCCGGAGATGGAGCGGGCGATCGTCTTCACCCGCACCAAGCACGGCGCCGACAAGGTCGTGCGTCAGCTCGATCAGGCCGGCATCGGGGCGGCGGCGATCCACGGCAACAAGAGCCAGGGTCAGCGCGAGCGCGCGCTCGGTGCTTTCCGCGACGGTTCGCTGCGCATTCTGGTCGCGACCGACATCGCTGCCCGCGGCATCGACGTCGATGGCATCAGCCATGTCGTGAACTACGACCTGCCGAACGTGCCGGAGACCTATGTCCATCGTATCGGCCGCACCGCGCGCGCCGGCGCGGCCGGCCTCGCCATCGCCTTCTGCACGCCGGAAGAGCGTGGCGATCTCGCTGCGATCGAGAAGCTGACCGGCGTCAAGCCGACTCCGGTCGGCGAGGTGCCGTATTGGGACGGACGCACGCCGAAGAAGCCGCAGCAGAATCGTGGTGGGCGCGGCCAGCAGCCAAGCCGCCCGCAGGGCCAGCAGAGCCGTCCGCAGGGCCAGCAGCAGAGCCGCCCGCAAGGGCAGGGCAGGCCGAATGGGCAACAGTCCCAGCAGGGCAAGCGCGCCGAGCACGCCGGCCACCGCAACCATGCCAATGGCGGCGGCCCGCGGCCGGAACGTCAGGATCGACAGGAGCATCGCCCGCGCAATGCCGAGCGGCCGCAGCGCCCTGAGCAGGTGCAGCAGCGAAAAGAAGCGGCTTCCGCAAAAGAAGGGCTTGGCGGCGTCGCGTTCTTGCAGCAAAGAACACAGCAACCACGCACCAACGGCGCCCGGCGGCGCGCGCGCTGACGCGCGATCGACCAGAACCGGACGGGCCTCCCCGATGATGGCCCGCTCCCGCGCCTAAGGGCTCACGAAGGACGACAGATGGCGAAAGAAGAACTGCTTGAATTCGACGGCACCGTGGTCGAGGTGCTCCCGGACGGCAACTACCGGGTCAAGCTCGACAACGACCATGTGATCCTGGCTTATGCGGCCGGCAAGATGAAGAAGAACCGTATCCGCACCATCGCGGGAGACCGCGTCATCGTCGAGATGTCGCCTTATGATCTCGATCGCGGCCGCATCAATTTCCGTCAGAAGACGGCCGGCCCGGCTCCCGGCGGTCCGCCGCGTCAGAACTTCCGCCGTCGCTGAGACGACACGGATGCGCCTCTCGCGCCACGAACTCCTTTTCGTCGCGCTGGGCGCTGCCCTTGGCGCCATCGTTGCCTATGCTGCAGAGGCCGGCTTCGTCGTTCGCGACGGGGCCTTTCCGCCTTTTGTCATCGTGCTGCTGGGGCTTGGCCTCACGGAGCTGCTGATCGGCTACGCGGTAGGCCGCTCGCCCGGCACGCTGGTCAGCATGCCCGCCCGCTTCCTCGCCTTCGTCGTCGGGGTCTGCGTGTTCCTGTTGGGTGAACGCTACATCTGAGCGGACGGCGCGCGCCGCAAAGCGACCCCAAAAGCCTCGGCACCAAGAAAAAACCCCGGCGCGAGGCCGGGGCGTAAGTGGTCATTTCCGTGGTAAAAAAAGGGTCTGCGTGAAACTCTGCCCGGTCGGCTCAGTAGCCGGCGCGGGACCAGTATTGCGAGGCGGGGCTGACCAGAACCTGGCGCTGCCGCGTCTCGTAGGCGGCGGGGATCTCTTCCCGCACGACTTCGGTGGGACGCACCATCACCTTGCGCTGACGCTGCGTGTAGACTGCCGGAACCATCTCGTACTCGATGGTGGCCGGCGAAACCTCGACCCGGCGGCTCTGGTAGCCGTATTGCGCTGGCACCTCGACCCAGCAGCCGACCGTGTTGCCCCAGGCATCGCGGGTCACGTCCCAGCGACGGGTAGCGGGCGCGACAAGCACCTTCTCGGTTACGGTGTCGTAGACGGCGGCGCGGCGGTGCGCGATGCGCCGTTCCGGCGCGATCATCACGTTGTCGGTCACGGTCTCGTATGCGGCCGGGACGACGCGATGCTGCGTCTGGGCGGGCCGAACCTGATAGGTCTCATTGATGGTGCCGTAGACCGGTGGCGCGGTGACGAGATTGTAGCAGGCGGAGCCGCGGCAGCCGCCGGCCTCCGCCGCGGAAACGCCGAGGAGAAGCGTGGTGGCAAAGGCCGAGGCGGCAATGATCCGGGATGACGGGAGCGAGCGCACCATGTTGGACCTGACCTGTCGGTTCCGGCGTCAGCGCGCCGTTCGTTGTGGTCAGAAAGCCCGTTCGAAGTGATGAACGCAAGGTAAACGCTAAAACAAGGTAAAATTAACCAAGTCGAGCTTGCGGCTGCATTTATGCAGATTGCGCCCAAGTCAATGGAAAGGCTCGATTTTTAGCGATCAGCTCTGCCCTGGCCGAAGCTGGTAGAAGACGTGCTGGCCGATCGTGTCCATCTTCTTCAGCTTCTTCGCCCAGTACGGGCGGACATAGTTGGCGTGATAGTGCGTGGAGGCGCCGACCTCGGGCAGATAGGTCGTGCCCTCATAGACTTCGCGCGCGATCCTGACCGCGTCGCGCCAGGAGCCCGGCTCCGTGATGCGTAGCGACTTGCCTTCGCAGGTAAAGGTGAACTGGCAGGAGAGATAGCGGTTGCTGTTCTGGTAGACGACACCGCAGACGCTGCTCGGATAAAGCCCGCTCTTCACGCGATTGAGCACGACCTGCGCCACCGCAGCCTGGCCCTGGAAGGATTCCGAGCGCGCCTCGAAATAGACCGCCTCCGCCAGGCAGCGCTGTTCCTTCGCCATGGCCTCCGGCGCGATCAGGTCGGTGTAGTCCTGCTTCACGCCGGGCTCCGCCAGCCGCAGGTCGCGATTGGCCGGCGCCGAGGCGAGCGCGACACGGCTGCGCTGCTGCGGCGCGCCATGCGCGGGCAGGGCGGGCGGCGTCAGCGTGCCGATCACCGAGCCGACCAGCGGCGTCGAGGAGGATTGCCGGTTCGCCTGCGGCACCGATGGCGAGGAGCCGTCGATGCTCTCGAGATAGAGCTCCGCCTGCCGCGCCGAGGTGATCTTCGGCTTGAGCGAGACAGGCGAGGAATCCGACAGGGCCGGATCGGTCAGGCCCTCCTCGTTGGCATAGGGCTCGAAGCCGGTCTGCGGGCCATCGACAGCCTCGGCCGCGCGCTGCGCGTCGAGCGAGAAGCCGCCGGAAATCAGCTTGGGTTGGGTGTCGCCGAAGACGACGCGCTCCAGCTCGATGGAAGGGTGTTCGGAGAGACCGGGCCGCAGGCTCGGCAGCATGTCGCCCTTGGCGGTGCGGTCGACTTCGGGAAAGTTGGCAACGGTGCGCTTCAGATCTTCGCGCGGTGCGCGCGGATCGACGACGATCCGACGCTCCGGATCCTCGAAGGAGAGCTTGGCCTGGGTGACGGCGGAGGTCAGCGCAAGGCCGGGCAGACGGAAAGCGCTGGCCGCGACCAGCATCGAGGGGCCCTCAGCCAGCTCCGAGGCGGGGCCGGGCGTAACCCGGGCGATGGCGCTGGAGGGCAGGCCGGTCGGCCCGAAATTCTGGCCGGCGGAGGCGGTGAAAGACACAAGCAAGCCGACTGACAGCGCCCAGGGCGCGACCGTGTTCGCGGCCCATTTGATGCCGAGAGGGCGCTGACCCCGCCCATGCCTGTGAAGACGCCGATGACTCAAAGCGACACACCCGTCCCGATCGCACGGAACGAAAAACCCAGCCAACGACGCTGCGCCTTCGTTGGAATCCGTTATCGCCTTGGTAAGGTTGAGCGCCGGTTAACATCGCCGCCGCTCCGGCGTTCCATGTCGCGCCGTGATGCCAAATTTCACGAAATCGCGTTGGCTGCCGTCAGGGCAGGACGATAACGTGTAGCCACACTTCCGACATTCCCGATTCTTGGGAGAACTTCATGCCGTCCACTCCAGCGCGCAGCTACGCACCGGAGGTCATCGTCGCCGCCGGCTGCCTGATCGCCCTGATCACCTTCGGTCCGCGCGCGAGCGCCGGCCTGTTCCAGATTCCGATGACGCTGCAGTTCCACTGGGGCCGCGACATCTTCGGCCTGGCGCTGGCGATCCAGAACCTGCTCTGGGGCCTCGGTGCGCCCTTCGCCGGGGCGATCGCCGACCGCTACGGCACGGTGCGCGTGCTCTGCGTCGGTGCTGTTCTCTATGCTGCCGGCCTCGTCGTGATGGCCTATGCCACCACGCCGCTGCAGCTCCATCTCGGCGCCGGCGTGCTGATCGGCTTCGGTCTCTCGGCCTGCTCGTTCAACCTCGTGCTTGCCGCCTTCGGCAAGCTCCTGCCCGAGCAATGGCGGCCGATGGCCTTCGGCGCCGGCACGGCCGCTGGCTCCTTCGGCCAGTTCCTGTTTCCGCCGATCGGCAATATCCTGATCGAGACGATGGGCTGGCAGCAGGCGCTGATCGTTTTTGCGTTCACGCTGCTGCCGATCCTGCCGATCTCGGTCGTACTGGCGACGCGCAAGACCGGAGCGGCCGCTGGCGCCGCCGCCAATCTGCCGAACCAGACGGTGACGCAGGCGCTGGCCGAGGCTTTCAAGCACCGCAGCTATGTCCTGCTCGTCCTCGGCTTTTTCACCTGCGGCTTCCAGCTCGCCTTCATCACCGTGCACATGCCGGCCTATCTCAAGGATGCCGGCCTGCCGGCCTGGGTCGGCGGCTGGACGCTCGCGGTGATTGGCCTTGCGAACGCGGTCGGCTCGCTCTCCTCCGGCTGGCTCTCGACGCGGATGCCGAAACGCCATCTCCTCGCCTGGATCTATCTCGGCCGCGCCGTGGCGATTGCGGCCTTCATCCTGATTCCGGCGAGCCCGGTGACCTCGATCACCTTCGGCATCGTGATCGGCCTGTTCTGGCTTTCGACCGTGCCGCCGACTTCTTCGCTGGTCATGCTGATGTTCGGCACGAAGTACATGGCGATGCTCTACGGCTTCGCCTTCTTCTCTCATCAGGTCGGCGGCTTCCTTGGCGTCTGGCTCGGCGGCGTGCTCTACGAATCGATGGGCAACTACCAGTTCGTCTGGTGGCTCTCGGTCGCGCTCGGCGTCGCCTCGGCCCTGATCAACCTGCCGATCGTCGAGCGGCCGGTGCACCGGCCGCAGGCGCAGCCGGCCTGATCCGGAAGACGATCGGACGCACGGCCGACGGGGTTGCGGTGGCGGGCTGCCGCTGCAACCTTGTCGGCTTTCGTGTTTTGGATCGGCATCGGAGCGGTCCGAAAACCGGATTCCACTTTTCGGTCCGATGCCCAGGTTGGGGAGGTAGTGATGACGACGTTCAAGGCCCTCGTAGCGACCAAGGGCGAGGCCGGGCCGAACCTCGCCTTCACCGATTTCCCCGAAGCCGACCTGATGGAGGGCGACGTCACCGTCCGCGTCACCCATTCGACGGTGAACTACAAGGATGGCCTCGCCATCACCGGCAAGGCTCCTGTGGTGCGCCGCTGGCCGATGATCCCCGGCATCGACTTCGCCGGCCGGGTCGAGACCTCCGACAATCCTGATTTCAAGCCGGGCGATCTCGTCGTGCTCAACGGCTGGGGCACCGGCGAGACGCATCTGGGCGCCTATGCCCAGAAGAGCCGGGTCAAGGGTGACTGGCTGGTGCCGCTGCCGGAAGGCCTGACGCCCGCCGAGGCGATGGCGATCGGCACCGCCGGCTACACCGCCATGCTCTGCGTTCTCGCGCTCGAGAAGCATGGCCTCAAGCCCTCCGACGGCCCGGTCGTCGTGACGGGCGCGGCCGGCGGCGTCGGCTCGGTCGCGATCACGTTGCTGGCAAAGGCCGGCTGGCACGTCATCGCCTCGACCGGCCGGGCCGAGGAGGCCGACTATCTCAAAGGCCTCGGCGCGGCCGAGATCATCGATCGCAGCGAGCTTTCCGCCCCTGGCCGCCCGCTCGGCAAGGAGCGCTGGGCCGCGGGCGTCGATGCCGTTGGTTCGCATACGCTGGCGAACCTGCTTTCGATGACGAAATACGGCGGTGCCATTGCCGCCTGCGGGCTGGCGCAGGGCATGGACCTGCCGGCCTCCGTCGCGCCCTTCATCCTGCGCGGTGTCGCGCTGCTCGGCGTCGATTCGGTGATGTGCCCGAAGCCGTGCCGCCTCGAAGCCTGGAAGCGCCTCGCCAGCGACCTCGACCGCGAGAAGCTCGCCTTGATCACCACGACGATCCCGCTGGAAGCGGTCATTGAGACCGGCAAAGCCATTGTCGAGGGCAAGGTGAAGGGCCGCGTCGTCGTCGAGATCGGCTGAGGCTTATCCTTCGAACAGCGCCCGCTGCCGCGCCAGTTCGCCGCTGCAGAAATCCATGAAGGCGCGCACGCGCGGCACGTGCCGGATGTCCGGGTGGGTGAGCACCCACAGCCCGGTCGAGAAGTCGGGGTTGGGCGGCCGCAGCCTGATGAGATCCGGCCGTTGGTCGGCGATGAAACACGGCACGGGCCCGATGCCGAGGCCCTGTCCGACTGCCTCCGCAATGCCGAGCACGGCCGAGCTCTTCAGCGCGATCCGCTCCGGCGCGACATGCTCGCGCACGAAGCGGGCCGCCTTGACGTGAGAGAGCTGGTCGCCGAGCGCAACCCAGTCGCGCTGGTAGAGCAGGGTGGGATCGGCTTTTTCCTCAGGCGTGATGCCGTCTTCCGCGCGGCCATAGATCGCCCAGGCGATGGTCGCGATGCGCCGGCCGACCAGCGTCTCGCCTGGCGTGTCGCTAGCGCGGATCGCGATATCGGCGTCACGCTTCGACAGGTTGAGCGCCTGGTTGCCGACGACGACATCGAGCCGGATCAGCGGATGAGCCCGGCGAAAGGCCGTGAAGATCGGCAGCAGCACGTTCTGGTACAGCGTATCGGTCGTCGTGATGCGCAACTCGCCCGAGGGCGTGACATCACGTCCGGCCAGGCGCCGAGCGAAGGCCGTGACGTCCTCGTCCATGCGGCTCGCCAGCGCCGCCATCTCGGCGCCGGCGACGGTCGCGACATAGCCGGTCTTGCGCCGCTCGAAGAGCGGCATGCCGACGAGCTCCTCGATCTGGCCGAGCCGCCGGAACACCGTCGAGTGATTGACTGACAGCGCGGCAGCCGCGCCGGTCAGCCCGTCATGATCGGCGATGGCCTTGACCAGCCGGAAATCATCCCAGGCGAGCTTGGCATTCATCGGCTGTGCGTCCTCCCGCCAGCACGCAAGCCGAAATCTTGCATCGATGCAAGCTTGGATCAGCCGTCATGCTCGGGCTTGACCCGAGCATCTCTGGGCGGAGGGGCTCTCAATCCTGCAAGAGATTCTCGGGTCTGCGCTTCGCTTCGCCCGACAATGACGCCTGTCAGTTGCGCGGGGCTGCCGCGCGTCGCAGCCGGTCGTTGATCGCCTCGCCCAGCCCCTGTTCCGGGATGCGGGCGACGGCGATTGTCCGCAGCCCCATCTCGTCGAGCTGCCGCAGATGGCCGAAGAGATTGCTCGCGGCCTCGCGAAGATCACCGGTCGGGCTGAGATTCAACGACGCCGGCAAGTCCTGCCCCGGCCCGAAGCCGAGCCAGGCCTCGCCCTCCCGTGGCGCGTCGGCGTCAAGTCGGACTCGCGCGGCCGGCGCATAATGCGAGTTCAGCATGCCCGGTGCGATCGGGGCGTGACCGGCTTCGCCTGTCAGCACGAGCGGGCGGCCGATCACCTGCTCGATCGCCGCGCGCGGCACGCCGCCCGGCCGCAGCAGGCGCGGCGCACCGTCGAGGCAGGCGACGATGGTCGATTCGACGCCAACTTCGGTCGGGCCGGCATCGAGCACGGCGTCGATGCGCCCGTCGAGATCCGCCAGGACATGGGCGGCGCTGGTGGCGCTGATCCGGCCGGAACGGTTGGCGGAGGGCGCCGCGATCGGCCGCCCCGCCGCTTCGAGAACCGCATGCGCGACCGGATGGGCCGGGACGCGCAGCGCCACCGTGGCGAGCCCCGCCCGCGCCAGCTCGCTGACGGTGCAGCCGGAAGATGAGGGCACCACCAGCGTCAGCGGCCCGGGCCAGAAGGCTTGCGCGAGTGCCAGCGCGTTGGCGTCGAACAGCCCCTGCCGGCGCGCGCTCGCCAGATCGGGCAGGTGCGAGATCAGCGGGTTGAAGCTTGGCCGCTCCTTGGCGGCGTAGATGCCCGCGACGGCGGTTCCTGAGGTCGCGTCGGCCGCGAGCCCGTAGACCGTCTCCGTCGGCATCGCGACGAGCCCGCCCGCGCGCAGCAGCGCCGCTGCCTCGGCGATGCCGGCGGCATCCGCGGCGAGAAGCTTCGTGTGGCGAGAGGCGGGAAGGGGTTGGTTCACGACGAGATTGACCGATGATTGTTTATATATAAACTAAATGATGGGCACGACACGGGACGAAGGTCGCGCTCGCTTGCGCGTGGCATAGGCGATAGTTCCTCGCTACCATCGCGGCAACGGCAAAAGCAGGCTGCGGCTGCCCTTTCGGGCCCGCGCGCCTCAGGGAGACGACCTATGAGCTATCGCGCCCCGGTTTCGGACATGCTCGCCACCATGCGCCATGTCGCAGGCCTCGACCGATTGATCGCAGACGGGTTGGCTTCGGAGCTGGAGGGCGGCGTCGCCGAGGCCGTGCTGGACGAGGCGGCGAAATTCGCGACCGATGTCATCGCGCCTTTGAATCGGGTCGGTGACGCCTATGGCTCGAAGCTGAAGGACGGCGCCGTCACCACCCCGCCGGGCTGGAAGGAGGCCTATCAGGCCTGGGCCGAAGCCGGCTGGAATTCGCTGCCGGCGCCGGAGGCCTTTGGCGGGCAGGGCTTGCCGACGCTGCTGCAGTCCGCCTGCATCGAAATGTGGAACTCCGCCGCCTTCGCCTTTGCCCTTGGCCCGCTGCTCACGGTCGGCGCCATCGAGGCGCTCTATGCCCATGGTTCCAACCATCTGAAGGAGACCTATCTCGCCAAGCTCGTTTCCGGCGAGTGGATGGGCACGATGAACCTCACCGAGCCGCAGGCCGGCTCGGACCTCAATGCGCTCCGCAGCAAGGCCGAACGCGTCGGCGACGGCACCTATCGCATCACCGGCCAGAAGATCTTCATCACCTATGGCGAGCACGATCTGACGGAGAACATCATCCATCTCGTGCTGGCGCGCCTGCCCGATGCCCCTCCCGGCACGCGGGGCATCTCGCTGTTCCTGGTGCCGAAATATCTGGTCAATGCCGACGGCTCGCTCGGCGCGCACAACGACCTGCGCTGCTCCGGCATCGAGCACAAGCTCGGCATCCACGCCTCGCCGACCTGCTCCATGGCCTTCGGCGACAAGGACGGTGCCATCGGCTGGCTGATCGGCGAGGAGAATCGCGGCCTCGCCTGCATGTTCACGATGATGAACAACGCCCGCCTCAACGTCGCGCTGCAGGGCGTCGCCATCGCCGAGCGTGCCTATCAGCAGGCGCTCGCCTTCGCCCATGAGCGCAAGCAGGGCGCCGCGCTCGACGCGCCGAAGGGCGCGGGCATGAGCCCGATCATCGTCCACCCGGATGTGCGCCGCATGCTGATGGATATGCGCGCCAAGACGCAAGCGGCGCGCGCGATCTCCTATCTCGTTGCCGAGGCGCTAGACCGCTCGCACCGTGAACCCGCCGAGGGCAAGCGCAAGGTTGCGGCCGAGCGCGCCGCGATCCTCACCCCCGTCGCCAAGGCCTATGCCACCGATATCGGCATCGATGTCGCCTCGACCGGCGTGCAGGTCCATGGCGGCATGGGCTTCGTCGAGGAGACCGGCGCGGCCCAGCATCTGCGCGACGCGCGCATCGCCGCGATCTACGAAGGCACCAACGGCATTCAGGCGATCGACCTCGTCACGCGCAAGCTGCCCTTGTCCGGCGGTGAGGCTGTGAAGGCGCTGATCGCCGAGATGCGCGCCGTGGTCGGCGAGGTCGAGCGCGCGAACACGCCGGGCTTCGGCCATGCTGCTGCCCGCCTCGGCGCTGCCGTCGATGCGCTGGAGCGGGCGACGCAGTGGATGCTGGCGACGCTGGGTTCGAGCCAGGCCGATGCGCTGGCGGGGGCCACGCCTTACCTCAAGCTCTTCGCGCTGGCGCAGGGCGGCACGGGGCTGGCGAAGAAGGCGCTCGCCACCCGCTCGGAGGCGGAGGGCGCCGGCGATCTCGCCACGGCCCGCTTCTACGCCGAATATCTTGCGACCGAGGCGCCGGCCCTCGAACTCGCGGTGACGGAAGGCGCTGGCGCCATCGCCGACGCGGCGGTGGTCTTCGCCGCGTGACAACCTCGTCATTGCGAGGAGCGCCAGCGACGAAGCAATCCAGGGGCGGCAGAGCTCTACGCCCCCCTGGATTGCTTCGCTGCGCTCGCAATGACGAGGCGATCCAGGCGGCGCAGGCGTCAGATCCCTTGCCGGGCCGGTTTGCGGGCGCGGATATGCAGGAACAACGGCGCGATCCGCGTATCGGCCAGATAGGGCGCTCGCTCGGCCGTCTCCGCGTCGATGCGCGGCTCGGCCATGTGCTCGATCGTAAGCCCGGCCGCGACGATCATCGCGACCCATTCGCTCAGCGTGCGGTGGAAGCGCGGCACGCGGAAGGGTTCGACATTGGCCTTGACCTCGGCCGGCGCGGCCCCGAAGCGCCAGGTCTCGACCTCGCCGTCGACGCCATCGAAATAGCGGCCGACTTCGATCGCACGGACGTTGCCTGCGTCGTCCCGCAGCACCTTGCGATAGGGCGGCGCGAAGCAGGGGTGAAGGATCGAAAACTGCAGGAAGCCACCCGGTTTCAGCACGCGCGCAGCTTCCTTCAGGGCCTTGTCCTGCCGCGGCATGTCCATCAGCGACATGAAAGCCGTGGCGAAGTCGAATTGGGCGTCAGGAAGGGGCAGGGCGGTGCCGTCGCCGAGCCGGTAGTCGATGCCGAGCGGGGCGGCGACTTCCGCCTCCTGCGCATGACGGACGAAGGTCGGTGCGATGTCGACCGCCGTGATCCGCGCCCCGCGTTCAGCGAGCTTGCGCGTGTTCGAGCCCTCGCCGCAGCCGATGTCGAGGCCGCTCAAGCCCGCGATCGGCGGCAGGTTCGCCAGGAAGACCGGCGTGTTCTGCGCGTCGCGATAGAGGTCGTAGCCGGCGCGGGCATGCCGGGTCCAGGTTTCGGCATTGGCCTCCCAGCAGGCCGCGACATCCGCGCTGTCCATGGTTCTGCTCCGTTGCGAGGGGAGCGGGGCTATAGAGCAGCGGGGGCTTCGTGGCCAGCCCGTTTCCATTCCATCCGCGCCGTCATTCCGGGGCTTCGCGCAAGCGAAGAGCCCGGAACCCAGAACCGATGCCCTTCGATAATGAGGCGTTCAAGCTCGGTGCGCTTCGCAATGCAACGCATCGGTTCTGGGTTCCGGGCTCGCCGCTTCGCGGCGCCCCGAAATGACGGCGGTGCCTTCCCGTCCGCGCCGCGCGGACCGGAAGGGCGGCTGGCGGTGCGCCCATGACGGCCGTCTCTCCCCCACTCTCCGGCCGCATCTGCCTCGTCGCTGGCGCTTCGCGCGGGCTCGGGCGCGGCATCGCCAAGGCGCTGGGCGAGGCCGGCGCCACGGTGATCGTCACCGGGCGCTCCAGCGAAGCCGGGCCGCATACCGACCAGCGCCCGGAAACCTTCGAGGATACGGCCCGCGAGGTCGAGGCGGCCGGCGGCAGGGGCCATCCCTATCGCTGTGACCATACCAATGAGCGGGAGGTCGACGGGCTCGTCGCCTGGGCGCTGCGCCGCTTCGGCAGGTTGGATTGCGTCGTCGATGCGGTCTGGGGCGGCAATGAAGGCTATGACGGCGAGCGCTATCCGGACGGCTCCGGCTTTGGGGCGCCGTTTTGGCGCCGGCCTGCCGCGAGGCTGGGCCAGAGCTTCGAAAGCGGAGTCTATGCGCAGCTCCTGCTCGCGCGCGCCGTCGCACCGGCGATGGTGCAGATGCGCGCCGGTCTCATCGTCACGGTGAGCTTCGACACGGCGGGCGGCTATCTCGGCGATGTCTTCTACGATCTCGCCAAGACGGCGATGAACCGGCTGAGCTTCGCGATGGCCGAGGAGCTCAGGCCCTTCGGTGTCACCGCGCTCGGGATCTCGCCGGGCCATGTCCTGACCGAGCGCGTCCGGGACGCGGGCCTTGACGCCGAGACGACAGAGACGCCGCTCTATGCCGGCCGTGCCGTCGCGGCGCTCGCTGCCGACCCGCAAGTCGCGGGCTTCGCCGGACAGGTGCTGCATGTCGCCGATCTGGCGCGCGCCTATGGCTTCACCGATCGGGACGGCTCGCAGCCCGCCCGCTTCGTCATCACGAACCAACAGGGAGGCGGCGATGTCGCTCAAGGGTAGGACGCTTTTCATCACCGGCGGCTCGCGCGGCATCGGGCTGGCCATTGCGCTCAAGGCGGCGAAGGATGGCGCCAACGTCACCATCGCGGCCAAGACCGCCGAGCCGCATCCGAAGCTGCCCGGCACGATCTATACGGCTGCCGCCGAGATAGAGGCGGCCGGCGGCAAATGCCTGCCGCTGATGGTCGATGTTCGCGACGAGCAGAGTGTCGCCGAGGCGATCGCCAAGACGGCAGAGACCTTCGGCGGCATCGACATCGTCGTGAACAATGCCAGCGCGATCCAGATCACCAACACCCAGATGACCGACATGAAGCGCTTCGATCTGATGCATCAGATCAACACGCGCGGCACCTTCATGGTCTCGAAATACGCGATTCCGCATCTGGAGAAGGCTGAGAACCCGCATATCCTCATGCTCTCGCCGCCGCTCGACATGAAGACGCAGTGGTTCGCGCCGCATCTCGCCTATTCCATCGCGAAGTACGGCATGAGCCTGTGCGTGCTCGGGCTCGCCGGGGAATTGGCGCCGAAGGGCATCGCGGTCAACGCGCTCTGGCCGCGTACGACGATCGCCACCGCCGCCGTCCAGAACCTGCTCGGCGGCGACAAGATGGTGCAGGCGAGTCGCACGCCCGAGATCCTGGCGGACGCTGCCCATATGATCTTCTCGAAGCCGTCCCGCGAGTTCTCCGGAAACTTCCTGATCGACGACAGCTTCATGGCGGGCGAGGGCGTCACCGACTTCACGCCCTATCGCGTCGATCCGTCGGTGCCGCTGATGCCCGACTTTTTCGTGCCTGCCGACAGCAAGCCGCCGCAGGGCGTGAAGGGCGGCGTCTGAGGTAACGGCAAGGCTCTCCACGCGCCGTCATTCCGGACAAGCCGTGAAGCGGCGCCGATCCGGAATCCATCGAGGGGCGTCGCGCTCTACGATGGATTCCGGGTCTCCGCTTCGCTGCGCCCGGAATGACGCGCGGAGCCGCCGCAGGGTGTGAAGGGCGGGGTCTGACGCCGCTCGTCCGTCATTGCGAGCGCAGCGAAGCAATCCAGGGAGACTGGGTGAGACGTTCAGCCCAATCCCCTGGATTGCTTCGCTGCGCTCGCAATGACGGAAAGCCTCGCTCCGAGCCGTCATCGGTTTGACATGCGTCCCGGATCGGAGTTCCTGCCGGCTCCTATCGTGACCGTGCAGCGAGATTCGCGCCCATGCTGATAATCCACGGCGTCTCCTCCGATTCGCGCGACAAGCTTCGGCACGCGACGCTCGAACCGGGTGAGGCCTTTCCGGCAGACGCCGTCTGGATCGATCTGCTCAACCCGACACCCGAGGAAGACAGGCGCGTCGAGCAGCATCTCGGGATCTCGATCCCGACGCGCGAGGAGATGCATGATCTCGAACCCTCCGAGATCATCTACACCGAGGATGGCGCGCGCTTCATGACGGCGCGCGTCATCTGCCAGTCCGATACGGTCGTCCCGAAGCTGGCTGACGTCACCTTCATCCTCACCGAGAAGGCGCTGGTGACCGTGCGCTATGACGAGCCCGGCGCCTTCAACATCTTCCTCAATCGCGCCACCAAGCCGGGCGGCTGCGGCGAGCAGCCGGAAGCGGTGCTCGACGGCCTGATCGAAGCGATCGTCGACCGTGCGGCGGAGGTGCTGCGCGGCGTTGGCGACAAGATCGACATCGCCTCGCGCCGGGTCTTCGCCGGGCGGGGGCAGGATGTCGAGCGGGGTGGGGTCTATCAGATCGTCATCCAGAAGATCGGTCAGTACGAGCACATCATCTCGAACGTGCGCGAGAGCATGGTTTCGGTCGAGCGCGTGCTGCTCTTTCTCTCGGCCAACTATACCCGGCCGAAGAAGGCCCAGACGGGCTTCTCAGCGGAATGGCGCTCTGCGGTGCGCGACGTGCAGGCCATCGAGCAACACGCCGCCTTCCTCTCCAACAAGCTGCAGTTCATGATGGACGCCACGCTCGGCCTCGTTTCGATCGAGCAGAACAAGATCATCAAGCTGTTCTCGGTCGTCTCTGTCGCGCTGATGCCGCCGACGCTGATCGCTTCGATCTACGGCATGAACTTCAAGACGATGCCGGAGTTGGAGTGGCAGTGGGGCTATCCGCTGGCGGTCGGGCTGATGATCCTGTTCGCGGTGCTGCCTTATCTGCTCTTCCGCTGGAAGAAATGGCTCTGAGGCTACCTTGATGACCGGATGACCCAGCCTCAGCTCCTCTCCGTCCTCCTCGTCGCCGGCATGATGGCGGCCTTCCTCTGGGGGCGCCTGCGCTATGACATCGTCGCGATGCTGGCGCTGTTGCTCGCCGTGGCGCTCGGGCTGGTGCCGGCGGCGGAGGCGTTCAAGGGCTTTTCCGATGACATCGTGATCATCGTCGGCAGCGCGCTGGTTCTGAGCGCGGCGGTGGCGCGGTCGCGCATCATCGAGCGGCTGTTCTCGAAGCTGGGCCCGCGCCTGTCCTCGACCCAGCTCGAGGTGCCGCTGCTTGTCTTCGCGGTCGCCATCATGTCGGCGATCATCAAGAACATCGGCGCGCTCGCGATGATGCTGCCCATCGCCTATCAGCTCGCGCGCAAGGACGGGAAATCGCCTTCCATCTTCCTGATGCCGATGGCCTTCGCCTCGCTGCTCGGCGGCATCGTCACGCTGGTCGGCACCTCGCCCAACGTCATCGTCACGCGCGTGCGGCAGGAACTTGGCGGCCAGCCTTTCAGCATGTTCGATTTTGCGCCGGTCGGGATCGTCGTGGCGCTCGCGGGCTGCGCCTTCCTGAGCGTCGGCTACCGGCTTCTGCCGCGCGACCGGCGCGGCGCGGTCTCGCTCGACCAGGCCATCGACATCAAGGATTACCTCACCGAAGCGAAGCTGACCGAGAAGTCGCCCCTTGCCGGCAAGACGGTGGCCGATCTCAAGGCGATCGGCGGTGGCGGGGCCGAGATCGTCTCGATCCTGCGCAACGAGCGGCGGGTGCAGGCGCCCCTCCCGGATGCGGGGCTGCGGGCCGGGGACATCCTGCTGCTGCGTGGTGATGCTGCCGTGCTGGAGCGGGTCGTCACGGAGGGGCGGCTCGACCTCATCGGCAAGGACCGCCCGACGCACAAGGAGGATGCGCTCGATCCTGACCGTATCGCCGAGGCGATCATCGGGCCGAGTTCCGTCCTGATCGGTCAATCGGCCGGCGACATGGCGCTTCACAGCCGTTTCGGCGTCAACATGATCGCGATCAGCCGCTCCGGCGAGCGCTTCAGCCAGCGGCTGCGTGATATCCGCCTGCGCGCCGGCGATGTCGTCGTCATCCAGGGCGACGAGAAGCTGCTGCCGGAAAAGCTCTCGGGGATGGGGCTGTTACCGCTGGCTGACCGGCTCGTGCCGCTCGGCTTGACGCGTCGCGTCGTGCTGACCGTTGCGATCACGCTCGCGGCGATCATCGCGCTTGCGGCAGGCCTCGCGCCAGTACCGCTCATCTTCTTCGCCGCGGCCGTGTTGCTGATCGCCTTCCGCTGCGTGCCACTGCGCGAAGCCTACAACAACGTCGATGCGCCGATCCTGGTGATGCTGGCGGCGTTGATCCCGGTCAGCGATTCCTTGCGCGCGACCGGCGCCACCGATCTCTTCGCTTCCTGGCTCGCCGTGATCGGCGGCGGTCTGCCGGGCTGGGCTGCGGTCGCGCTGATCCTGGTCGCCGCGATGGCGGTGACGCCCTTCCTGAACAACGCCGCGACCGTGCTCGTCATGGCGCCGATCGGCGCCGGCTTCGCCAAAAATCTCGGCTACAATCCCGATGCCTTCCTGATGGCGGTCGCGATCGGCGCGGCCTGCGATTTCCTCACGCCGATCGGACACCAGTGCAACACGCTGGTGATGGGGCCGGGCGGCTATCGCTTCAGCGATTATGCGCGGCTCGGCGCGCCGCTCTCGCTCATCGTCATCCTGCTCGCCGTGCCGATGATCCTGCTGGTCTGGCCGCTGCGCTGAAGCGGGCTGAGTTCTGACGAAAACGCGCCGTCATTCCGGGCTTGACCCGGAATCCATCGTAGAGCGCCGAACCCTACGATGGATTCCGGATCGGCGCCGCCAAGGCGGCTTGTCCGGAATGACGGTGCGCTTCCATGAAAACGTGGCGGCCTCACAGCCAGCCGTTGCGCTTGAAGCGCCAGTACAGGACGGCGCAGGACGTGACGATGACCGCCAGCACCCCATAATAGCCGTAGTGCAGGTCGAGCTCCGGCATGTTCTTGAAGTTCATGCCGTAGATGCCTGCGACTGCGGTCGGAACGGCCAGGATGGCCGCCCAGGACGCGAGCCGCTTGGTGATCGCGTTCTCCTGACTCTGGCCGACCAGCAGGCTCGCCTCGAAGGCGAAGGCGAGCACCTCGCGCAGGCTGTCGATCTTCTCCTGCACCGTCCGGACATGGTCGGTCACATCGCGGAACATCGTCGCGAGCGTTGGCCGCACCTGGGGCACATTGCCACTGGTCAGCCGCTGGCAGACATCGACCAGCGGCGCGATGGCGTTGCGCAGCCGCAGCAGGTCGCGTCGGAGCATATAAAGCCGCTCGATGTCGGAGCGCGTCATCGGCTTGGCGAGAACCTTGTCCTCGATCTCCTCGACCTCGTCATGGATCGCCTCGAGCACCGGCATGTAGTTGTCGACGACGAAGTCGAGGATCGCATAGAGGATGAAGTCCTCACCCTTGGCCAGCGAGGTCGGGCAGGTCTCCCAGTGCTGTCGGACCGACGTGTACGAGGTCGAGGCGCCATGGCGCACGCTGACGATGTAGCCGCGGCCGACGAAGATATGCGTCTCGCCGAAGGCGATGCGCCCGTCGATCAGTTGCGCGGTGCGCGCCACCACGAACAGGGCGTCGCCATATTGCTCGAGCTTCGGGCGCTGATGGGCGTTGGTCGCGTCCTCGACCGCGAGCGGATGCAGATTGAACTGCTTTTGGACGCATTTGAGCAGGGCCGATTCCGGCTCGAAGAGCCCGATCCAGACGACATGGCCGTCCTTGTTTGCCCAGTCGCCGGCTTCCTCCACCGGAATGTCGGCGACGCGCACGCCATGGGCGTAGACGCTTGATGCGACGACGCCGGCGGCGTGGAGTTGCCCCTCGGCGACGGGATCGCGAGGGACCGGTTTCGGAGCCGCTGAGGCGGCAAATCTGACGTTCGAGACTGTCATGTGATCACCCCGTCGATCGCGAGATCACCATGCGGCAGGCTAGAACTGTTCCACGTCCATGGAAATCACTTTTCCGGCAAAAAGAGCGCTTTAGCGGTGATGCGTTCGAGGTTCACGCCATCACCCTGGCCGCGACCTGCTTAAGTATCGTGCCGTCGCGCTCCAGCCAGCCGGGAACCGGCAGGTTCTTCGAGCGCAGAAATTCGGGATTGAACAGCTTGGATTGGTAGCGCGTGCCGTAATCGGCGAGGATCGTCACGATGGTGTGGCCGGGGCCCATCTGCTTCGCCAGTCGGATCGCACCGGCCACGTTGATGCCGGAGGAGCCGCCGAGGCATAAGCCTTCCTGCTCCAGCAGATCGAAGACGATCTGCACCGCTTCCGCATCAGGGATCTGGAAGGCGGCATCGATCGGTGCGCCTTCCAGATTGGCGGTGATGCGGCCCTGGCCGATGCCTTCGGTGATCGAGGAGCCTTCCGCCTTGAGCACGCCGCTCGTGTAATAGGAATAGAGCGCCGCGCCCATCGGATCGGCAAGGCCGATCGTCACCTTGGGGTTGCGCGCCTTCAGGGCCATGCCGACGCCGGCGAGCGTGCCGCCCGAGCCGACCGCGCAGATAAAGCCGTCGACCTTGCCGGCCGTCTGGTCCCAGATTTCCGGGCCGGTGGTGTCGAGGTGGCCCTGCCGATTGGCGACATTGTCGAACTGGTTGGCCCAGATCGCGCCGTTCGGCTCGCTTTTTGCCAGCTCCTCGGCGAGGCGGCCGGAGACCTTCACATAGTTGTTCGGATTGGCGTAGGGCGCAGCCGGCACCTCGACCAGCGTCGCGCCGGCGAGCCGCAGCATGTCCTTCTTTTCCTGGCTCTGCGTCTCCGGGATGACGATGACCGAGCGATAGCCCAGCGCATTGCCGACCAGCGCGATGCCGATGCCGGTATTTCCCGCCGTGCCCTCGACGATGACGCCACCGGGCTTGAGCTGCCCCTTGGCCTCGGCGTCGCGAATGATGGCGAGCGCGGCGCGGTCCTTCACCGACTGTCCGGGATTCATGAACTCGGCCTTGCCGAGGATGGCGCAGCCCGTTTCCTGCGACGCCTTTTGCAGCTTGATGAGCGGGGTGTTGCCGATAGCTTCGATGACGCCGTTGCGGATGGTCATGGCCGGATTTCCCAATTCGTCTCTGACCTGATAGAGCATTGCGCGAAAAAGTGGGAACCGGTTTTTCGCAGGGGCAATGCTCTAAACTTATAGAATCGATCACGTTTTACGCATTCGGACGGAATCGTCCGAATGCGACGTGATCGTGCGAAAGCCTTGCCAAGGTCACCAGCAAGCGGGCGATACGCCCCGAGTTCGCAAAAATGCCAGTTGCCAAGCCGCAGCCAGGAGAAAATCCTTCTCCAAGGCTCGCCATGAACGAAGTCCTCGTCGTCGATCGCCTCGGTCAGCGGGGAGATGGCATCGCGCAGACGCCCTCAGGCAACATCTTTGTTCCCTATGCGCTGCCGGGCGAGACCGTGCGCGCCGTCGTCGACGGCGAGCGCGGGCAGCTCGTCGAGATCATCGCGCCCTCAGAATCCCGCATTGCTGCGATCTGCCCGCTCTTCACCCGCTGCGGCGGCTGCGCGGCGCAACACATGGCGCCCGGCCTCTACCGGGAATGGAAGCGCCAGCAGGTGGTCACGGCGCTGAGCCGCGCCGGCATCGAGGTGCCTGTTGCCGATCTCGTCGATGCCCATGGCGCCGGGCGCCGGCGCGTCACCTTCCATGCCCGCCGCCAGGGCGAGGCGACGGTCGTCGGCTTCATGGCCGCGCGCAGCCATGATTTGATCGCGGTCGAGGCCTGCCCGGTGCTGGCGCCGGGCCTGGACCGCGCGCCTGCCGTCGCCCTGATGCTGGCGAACCGCATGGGCGGTGCGAGCAAGCCGCTCGACATCCAGGTCACCGCCTCGGAAGCCGGGCTCGACGTCGACATGCGCGGCCACGGCCCACTCGGAGACAAGCTCAGGCTCACCCTGACGCAACTCGCCGAGCGGCTCGACCTCGCCCGGCTCTCCAACCATGGCGAGATCGTCGTCGAGCGCCGGCCGCCCGTGCAGCACATGGGCAAGGCGCTGGTCGCCCCGGCTGCCGGTGGCTTCCTGCAGGCGACGGCGGCTGGCGAGGAGGCCTTGGCCGGCCTCGTCATGGCGGCGCTGCCCAAGGGCAAGCGCGTCGCCGATCTCTTCGCCGGCTGCGGCCCCTTCAGCTTCCGACTGGCCGAGCGCATGCAGGTGCTGGCCGTCGAGAGCGACAAGGCGGCGATGCTCGCCCTGGCCAAGGGCGCCGGTGCGACGCAGGGGCTGAAGCCCATCGCGACCGAGACGCGCGACCTGTTCCGCCGCCCGCTGCTGGAGCATGAGCTCAACGGCTTTGACGTCGTGGTGCTCGATCCGCCGCGCGCCGGTGCGGAGGCGCAGGTCAAGCGGCTGGCGGCCTCGAAGGTCCGGGACGTGATCTACGTTTCCTGCGATGCCGGTAGTTTCGCGCGCGACGCTGCGACGCTGGTTGCGGGCGGATATGCACTGGAAGGCGTGACGCCGGTCGACCAGTTCCGCTATTCCGCCCATGTCGAGCTCGTCGGTGTGTTCCGGCGCGGCAGGAAGGGCTGAGGGTAGGGCTTCGGGATGAGCGCAATTCTTGATCGCATGGCCGGCATCGTCGGCGCGAAGAACATCGTCACCGATGCCGACGCCATGGTGCCCTATCTCAAGGAATGGCGTGATCTCTTCCGCGGCAAGGCGCAAGGCATCGTCCGCCCCGGCTCGACCGCAGAGGTCGCGGAACTGGTAAAGCTCGCCGCCGAGACCGGCACGACGCTGGTGCCGCAGGGCGGCAATACCGGCCTCGTCGGCGGCCAGATCCCGATCGCCGAGGGCAGGGAGGTCATCCTCTCGCTGCAGCGGCTCGACAAGGTCCGCACCGTCGACACCGACGGTGACACCATGATCGTCGAGGCCGGCGTCACCCTGAAGCGGGCGCAGGACGCAGCCGAGGCGGCAGGTCGCCTCTTCCCGCTCTCGCTCGCCTCGGAAGGCTCCTGCACCATCGGCGGCAATCTCTCGACCAATGCCGGCGGCACCGCAGTCCTCGCCTATGGCAATGCCCGCGAGCTCTGCATGGGGCTGGAGGTCGTGCTGCCCGATGGGCGCATCTGGAACGGTCTGCGCCAGCTGCGCAAGGACAACACCGGCTACGACCTGAAGAACCTTTTCATCGGCGCCGAAGGGACGCTCGGCATCATCACCGCCGCCGTGCTCAAGCTCTTCCCGCTGCCTGCGGCGCGCGCTACCGCCTTCCTCGCCGTGCCGGACCCGGAGGCGGCGCTCACGCTGCTGAATGCCGCCAAGGCCGGCGCCGGCGGCACGCTCACCACCTTCGAGCTGATGCCGCGCATCGGCCTGGATTTCGTCCTGCGCCACGCCTCGGGCACGCGCGACCCGCTCTCCGAGCCGTCGCCCTGGTACGTGCTGATGGAAGTCTCCGCTCAGTCCGCTGCCGGGCTCGACGAGGCGGTCGAGGCCTTTCTCGGCGAGGCGCTGGAGCAGGGCATCGTCACCGATGCGGCGCTCGCGGGATCGCTGACCCAGCGTGCCGATTTCTGGAAGCTGCGCGAGATGCTCTCGGAAGTGCAGACCTATGAAGGCGGCTCGATCAAGCACGACGTCTCGGTGCCGGTCCACGCCACGCCCGAATTCCTGAAGCGGGCGATTCCGATGGTGGAGGCGATGGTGCCGGGCTGCCGACCGGTGCCCTTCGGCCATCTCGGCGACGGCAACATCCATTTCAACGTCAGCCAGCCGGTCGGTGCCGACAAGGCAGCCTATCTCGCCGGCTGGGCGGAGATGAACGAGGCGGTCCATGCCATCGTCACGGAGCTTCACGGCTCGATCTCGGCCGAGCACGGCATCGGCCGGCTGAAGCGCGACCTGCTGCCGGGGGTGAAGGACCCGGTGGAGTTCGACCTGATGCGGGCGATCAAGAAGACTCTCGATCCGAAGGCGATTCTGAACCCCGACGCGGTGCTGGCAAAGGGCTGAGCCTGCACGTCATGCTCGGGCTCGACCCGAGCGTCTCCTGATCGAGATTCTCGGGTCTGCGCTCCGCTCCGCCCGAGAATGACGCCGCCGCAAGGCGGCTTCAACGCCTGCTCGCTGCGTCGGCAAGCTGCACTACGAAACATCGTTGACGGAGTGGCCTGCGCAAAAATCTGGCAGGACCACTCGCCCGCCTGATTGACCGTGTTTTGCCTCGTCTCTAGCCTTCGGCCTCATAACGAGAACATGAGGGGTTGGCTGGTATGATCGGCGTGACGCGGATGCTGTCGAATTGCGCGCGGAGGACGGGCTTTGGGCCGACGCGGCGCGGCCTTGTCGGTGCGGCTTTGGTGGGAATGGTCGCGCTGGCCGGGGCGATGCCTGCCGCTGCTCAGACTCCGCTGAAATTCACGCTCGATTGGGTCTTCCAGGGGCCGACCTCGCCCTTCCTCGTTGCGCTCGACAAGGGTTACTACAAGGCCGAAGGGCTCGATGTGACGATGGACCCTGGCCAGGGCTCGGCCGGCGCCGTCCAGCGCGTCGCGACCGGCGCCTATGATATCGGCTTCGCCGACGTGAACTCGCTGATCGAATACAACGCTAAGAACGCGGGCAAGGAGATCCTCTGCGTCTTCATGGCCTATGACTTCCCGCCCTTCGGCGTGCATGCGCTGAAGAAGAGCGGGATCACGAAGCCCGCCGATCTCGCCGGCAAGAAGCTCGGCGCGCCGGTGTTCGATGCCTCCTTCCGCCTGTTCCCGGCCTTTGCCAAGAAGAACGGCATCGACGCCGCCAGCGTCCAGCACGTCAACCTGACGCCGCAGCTGCGCGAGCAGTCGCTGGTGCAGGGCACGGTCGACTTCATCTCCGGCCACTACTTCTCGTCGATCCTCGATCTGAAGGCGCGCGGCGTGAAGGCGGAGGACGTCGTCTCCTTCAACTACTCCGACTACAAGATGGACGTTTACGGCAACGGCATCATCATCTCGCCGGCGCTCGCCGCGAAGCCGGAGGTGGTGACCGGCTTCTTGCGTGCCACGGCCAAGGCCTGGAAGGAGGTCGCGGCCAATCCGGCGCTGGGCATCGCCGCCGCCAAGAAGCGCGACCCGCTGATCGACGAGAAGCTGGAGGCCGAGCGCCTCGACATGTCGCTCAGGATGAACGTGCTGACGCCCTTCGTGAAGGCGAACGGCATGGGCGATGTCGATCCGGGGCGCTTCGCCCGCTCGGTCAAGGACGTGGCCGAGGCCTTCGGCCTGCCTTCCGCGCCGGAGCCCGACAAGGTCTTCTCGGGCAAGTTCCTGCCGCCGAAGGCGGAGCGGATGGTCGCGCCGTAGCGCATTCAGCCGTCATGGTCGGGCTCGACCCGACCATCTCTTTCGAGCCTTTCCTTCCCGAGATTCTCGGGACAAGCCCGAGAATGACGTCCCTGATGGCCGAAACGACCGAACCGCCCCTCGTCGAACTGCGCCAGGTCAGCCTTGCCTATGGCAGCGGGCCTTCGCGCATGCAGGCGCTGGAGGATGCGACGCTTTCCATCGCCAAGGGCGAGTTCATCGCCGTGGTCGGCCCGTCCGGCTGCGGCAAGTCGACCCTGATGAAGCTCGTCACCGGCCTGCTGCCGCCGACCGGCGGCGAGGTCCGCGTGCACGGGCAGATGGTGAAGGGGCCGATCCGCGGCGTCGGCATGGCCTTCCAGGCGCCGACGCTGATGCCCTGGCGCACGACGCTCGACAATATTCTGCTGCCGCTGGAGGTGGTCGAGCCGCATAAGCGCCGCTTCCGGTCCAACAAGGCGGAATATGTCGCGCGCGGCGAGGCGCTGCTGGCTTCGGTGGGCCTTGGCGGCTTCGGTCAGAAATACCCCTGGCAGCTTTCCGGCGGCATGCAGCAGCGTTCGAGCCTGTGCCGGGCGCTCGTCCATGAGCCCGACATCCTGATGCTCGACGAGCCCTTTGGCGCGCTCGACGCCTTCACGCGCGAGGAGCTCTGGGGCGTGATGCAGAAGCTCTGGATGGAGCGCCGCTTCACCGCCGTGCTCGTCACCCACGATCTGCGCGAGGCGGTCTATCTCGCCGACACCGTCTATGTGATGAGCCGGCGCCCCGGAAAGATCGTCAAGATCCGCAAGATCGAACTGCCGCGCCCGCGCACGCTGGAGACGACCTTCGCAATCGAGTTCGTCGACATCGTCCACGAGTTGCGCGAGCGCATCCATATGGAGCATGCGTGACCATGGCTCGCTCTCACGGACCTTCGCCGTCATTCCGGGGCGCCGCGTCAGCGGCGAGCCCGGAACCCATGAACGCGCCGCTGCTTGGTGAAGCGCGGTGGCGACTGGCGCCTGCTCCGGTTCCCACGGTGTTCATGGGTTCCGGACTCATGCCTGCGGCATGCCCCGGAATGACGGAGCGGTTCCGATGACCGAGCCTCAGAAACGCATCTTGCTCCTCGCCATGCCCTGGCTCGCGGCGGCCGGGCTGCTGCTGGCCTGGGAGCTGGCCTGCATCGTCTTCGACGTGCCGGAGATCCTGGCGCCGCGCCCGAGCCGCATCTTCGAGACGATGGTCCTGCGCTGGGACATCCTGCTGCGCTTCTGCCTGGAGACGCTCTGGACCACGATCATCGGCTTTGCGCTGGCGATCGGCTTCGGGCTGCTGCTCGGCCTCGCCATCGGCGCCTCGCCCTTCGTCTATTCCGGGCTCTACCCGCTGCTGATCGCCTTCAACGCGATCCCGAAGGTCGCCATCGTGCCGATCCTGATGATCTGGGTTGGAGTCGGCGCCTTGCCGGCGGTGATCACCGCCTTCGTCATCTCCTTCTTCCCGATCGTAGTGAATGTCGCCACCGGCCTCGCCACCATCGAGCCCGAGATGAGGGACGTGATGCGCTCGCTCGGCGCGAGCCAGTGGGAAATCCTGACCAAGGTCGGCGTTCCCCGCGCGATGCCCTATCTCTTCGCCAGCCTGAAGGTGGCGGTGACGCTCGCCTTCGTCGGCTCGGTGCTGTCCGAGACGGTCGGTGGCAATCGCGGCATCGGCTTCCTGATGCTCTCCGCCGGCGCGCGCAACGACGCGCCGACGACCTTCGCCGGCCTGTTCTCCATCGCCATCATGGGCATGGCGCTCTATGCGCTCTGCGCACTGGTCGAGCGGCGGATGACCCGCTGGGCCTTCCGCGGAGAGATCGTCGTCTGAATTAGGGCGTCGCGACGTAGCCGTCGCGGCGTGGGTCAGCGGCGCCGGTGAACACGCCGGTCGCCGGATCGACCGCGACCGCCTGCATGCCGCCGCAGCGCATCGTCCAGCCGACATCGAAGGCCCGGGCATCATGGCCGCGCCGGACGAGTTCGGCGATCGTTTCCGGCGCGATCCGGTTCTCGATCTCGACGAGGCGGCCGTCCCAGAGCCGGGCGCGCGGCGCCTCGATCGCCTCCTGCAGCGGCAGGCCGAAGACGAGATGCTGGACCATGGCCTGCGCCTGCGTCTGCATGATGCCGTAGCTGCCGGGCGTGCCGAGCGCGAGCACCGGCTTGCCGTCGCGGGTCGAGAGCGAGGGCGACATGCACATCGCCAGTTCGTCGCCGGGCTTGGAGCGGTTCGGGCTGCCGGGCTGGACATCCGCCCAGTACAGAAAGTTGTTGAGGCACAGGCCCGTGCCGGGCACGACGACACCGCTGCCGAAGGGGCTGCCGAGGCTCTGGGTGATACAGATCAGATTGCCCTCGCTGTCGGCGATCGAGAACGAGGTCGTGTGTGCCGGGTCCTCACTCTCCTGCGGCGTCCACTGCTCGGTCGGCCCCGTCACCGGCTTGCCGTCGGTGAGGCGCTTGCGCAGCCGCTCGACCGAGGCGTCGGACAGGATCTCGGCAAGCTTCTCCGGGCTTGGATTGTTATGGGCAATGCGCTCACCGGCTGCGAGACGGATGGCGCGATAGACGAGGTCGAGATGATCCGCTCCGTCCTTCGGCAGCGCCGCGAGGTCGAGTCCGTCGAGGAGCCGCAGCGTCAGCAGGAACTGGAAGCCCTCGCAGGGCGGCGGCGGGACATGCACCGTCAGCCCGCGGAAGCTCGCGGCCAGCGGCTCGCGCCACACCGTCTTCACCGCGGCGAGATCGGCCATCGTCATCGAGCCGCCCAGCGCCTGCAGATGCGTGACTACTTTCTCGCCGAGCGCGCCGCGATAGAAATGCTCCGGCCCCTCCGCGGCGATCTCGCTTAGCGTCTGCGCGAGGTCGGACTGCACGAGCAGCGAGCCGAGATGCAGGGCGCCGTCGGGCTGGTAATTCTGCGCCCAGGCCGGATAGAACGCGGGGCGGTTCTTCAGCAGCGGATCGTTCTCTTCGAATTCCGCCGCGCCGAATTCGGCCAGCGCGAAGCCGTCCCGTGCCAGCGCGATGGCGGGCGCGAAGACCTCCGCGAGCGATTTGCGGCCGTAAGCTTTCACGAGCTCGCACCAGCCGGCGAGATTGCCGGGGGAGGCGACGGCGAGCGGGCCGCGCTCAAGGTCGCTTCGCTTGCTGAAGCGTTCGGTCGGGAAGCTGGCGGGAATCGGCGGCACGAAATCGAGCACGCGCACGCGCTGTTCGGCCGCGACCCATAGTGTCGCGAAACCCATTCCGGCGAGGCCGGACATGAACGGCTCGACGACATTGAGCGCGGCGGCGGTGGCGGCTGCGGCGTCGAAGGCGTTGCCGCCTTGCGCCAGCACTCTCGCGCCGGCCTGCGCCGCCAGCGGGTGGGCCGCGGCGACCATGCCGTGGCGGGAGGTCATGGTGGGGCGGCGGCCGTGCATCTTTCGTCTCCTCGTCGTCTTCTGTGACGATCAGAGCATGATTCCGGCGCTAGAACAGGCTGCCTTGCCCGTCATCCGCGGGAGGCCGGGTCGCTTTGCGCGCATGGCGCTTCGGCTCTGCGGGAGCCTCCTGATGGGGCAGTTCGACCAGAGGCAGCTGCACCTCGGGGCCGTCATTGGCGACCTTGTTGACGGCGTTGCCGATGGCGACGGCTTCCAGCAGATCGTCCGGCGGCGGCTTCAGGAGGCGCCCGGTCTGCTCCGCCGTAGCCTGCGGATCGAGCCACGCATCATAGTCGCGCGGATCGAGAATGATCGGGCAGCGGTGGTGGATGGCGGCCATCAGGCCGTTCGCCGGCCCCGTCATCATCGCCACCGTGTCGATCTCCGAGCCATCCGGCGAATGCCAGGTCTCCCACAGAGCGGCGAAGGCGAAGAAGCCGCGATCCGGCCGGCGGAACAGGAAGGCTTCGCTGTGCACCTGCCTGCCGGCGCCGCTGCGGCGCCATTCATAGAAGGCGTCGGCCGGCAGCAGGCAGCGCCGACGCGTAAGAGCATTTCGGAACGACGGCTTCTCGGCCGCGCTCTTGCTGCGCACATTGATGACCAGCGGAAAGTCCTTCGCGTCCTTCACCCAGCCGGGAATGAAGCCCCAGCGCATCAGCAGGAAGCGCGGTGCCCCGTCATGCACGAGCACCGCCGGCACCGGCTGCGTCGGCGCGATATTGTAGCGCGGCGGGAAGTTCGGCTGCTCGCGATAGCCGAAGGCCTCGCGCATCGCTTCGGGGGGCAGGGTGATCGCATAGCGTCCGCACATGGCGGCTGTTTACGTCGAGACGAGGCGGTCAGATCAACACTTTCTTTCCGGTTGGCCAAACATAGTCGCGCCGACTCGGGGCAGAAGATGAGTGCCATCGCGACGAATGTGCTGGCTGGGGTGCCGGCGGGACTGGCTGGAAGCGTCGACGCTCCCCGTCTCTCGACCGATTTCCTCAACCGCTACAGCGAAGCCCTGATGCTGATCGAGATGGCCGGCATGGACGAGGAACTCGTCGCCGATCTCCAGGCCTGGCAGAGCATCAGCTATCGTGAGCATTTCCGAACCTCATCGCTGCGTTGCGCAGCTTCGGCGCTGGCGGCCTATGACCGCATCGACCCCGCCCGCGCGAGTGCTTTCGAGGATGTCTGCCGATCGATGACCCGGCTGGTGCGGACAGTGACCGCGCTGCTCGCGGAGACGCCGCAGCCGAAGGAACTGCCGATGATCGTCGAGGTGGCGAGCGAGGCCCTGCGCCGGCAGATCGCCCGCGCCACGCAGTTCATCAACGCCAATGGCATGATCGACATTGCTGTCTTCGAGGATACGGTCCTGCAGGCGCAGATCGATGCGCTGCTGGCGCGCTGATCACCCCTTCCGCCGCGCGCTGACCAGGAACTCGCGGTTGCCGTCGCCACCCTCGATCGGGGAAGGGATCGGTCCGTCAACCGCGAAGCCGAGCGCCTGCAACTCCGCGACGATCCCGTCGCAGACCTGACGCTGGATCGCCTCGTCCCGGACGATGCCCTTCTTGAGAGCGGCGCGGCCGGCCTCGAATTGCGGCTTGATCAGCGCCGCGATGCTGGCAGCCGGCGCGAGCAGCGCGGCCACAGCCGGCAGCACCAGCTTGAGCGAGATGAAGCTGACGTCGATGGCGGCAAGGCTCGGCTGCTCCGGTAGGGCATCCGGCGCCAGCGTGCGGATGTCCTGCCCCTCGAAGCTGGTGACGCGCGGATCGGCCCGCAGCGAGGCATGGAGCTGGTCGCGCCCGACATCGACGGCGACGACATGGCGCGCGCCGCGCTTCAGCAGGAGATCGGTGAAGCCGCCGGTCGAGGAGCCGACATCAAGGCACACCAGCCCTTGCGGGTCGAAGCCGAAGGCATCGAGCGCACCCGCGAGCTTGAGCCCGCCGCGCGAAACGTAAGGATGCGGCGCCTCGGCGGTCAGTGCGGCATCTTGCGCGACCATCACAGAGGCCTTGCGTACCGGCCGGCCATCGGCGCTGACCAGCCCGGCGGCGATCGCGGCCTGCGCCCGCGCCCGGCTCTCGAAGAAGCCGCGCTCGACGAGCAACTGGTCCGCACGGCTCTTCATGGAACGGGTGTCAGGCGCGCTTGACGGCGCTCGGCGCTCCGAGTGCGCCATCGACAGCGGCGACGATGCCGGCGGCGTCGAGCCCAGCGGCGGCATACATCGCATCCGGCTTGTCGTGGTCCTGGTAGACGTCCGGCAGCGTGAGCGAGCGCACCTTCAAGCCCGCATCGAGCGCGCCGCTGCGCGCCAGCAGATGCAACACATGGCTGCCGAAGCCGCCAACCGAGCCTTCCTCGATCGTGATCAGGATCTCGTGGTCGCGGGCGAGCTTGAGGATCAGCGCCTCGTCGAGCGGCTTGGCGAAGCGCGCATCCGCAACCGTGGTCGAAAGCCCGCGCTGCGCCAGCAGGTCGGCCGCCTTCAGCGCCTCCGCCAGGCGGGTGCCGAGCGAGAGCAGGGCGACGCGGGTGCCTTCGCGCATGATGCGACCCTTGCCGATCTCGAGCGGCACGCCGACATCGGGAATCTCGACACCGACGCCTTCGCCACGCGGATAGCGGAAGGCGATCGGCCCTTCGTCATAAGCGGCCGCGGTCGCGACCATATGGGTCAGCTCCGCCTCGTCAGCGGCGGCCATCACCACCATGTCGGGCAGGCAGGCGAGATAGGCGATGTCGAAGGAACCGGCATGGGTGGCGCCGTCCGCACCGACGAGCCCGGCCCGGTCGAGCGCGAAGCGAACCGGGAGCTTCTGGATCGACACGTCGTGGACGATCTGGTCGTAGGCGCGCTGCATGAAGGTCGAGTAGATCGCGACGAAGGGCTTGTAGCCCTCGGTTGCCAATCCGGCCGCAAAGGTCACCGCATGCTGCTCGGCGATGCCGACATCGAAGGTACGCGCCGGGAATTCCTTGCCGAAGGCATCGAGCCCGGTGCCGGAGGGCATCGCGGCCGTGACGGCGACGATCTTGTCGTCCTCCCGCGCTTCCTTGATCAGCGCATTGGCGAAGACGGCGGTGTAGCTCGGCGCATTCGCCGGCGCCTTGGCTTGCAGGCCCGTCACGGGGTCGAACTTGACGACGCCGTGATACTTGTCGGCGCTCGCTTCGGCCGGGGCATAGCCCTTGCCCTTTTGCGTCACGACATGGACGAGGATCGGCCCGTTCCCGGCGTCGCGGACATTGCGCAGCACCGGCAGCAGATGGTCGAGATTGTGCCCGTCGATCGGCCCGACATAGTAGAAGCCGAGCTCCTCGAACATCGTCCCGCCGGTCCAGAAACCGCGGGCATATTCCTCGGTGCGCTTGGCCTTGTCGTGGAAGAAGCGCGGCAGCCTCTCGGCGAGCTGCTTGGCGACCTCGCGCAAGGAGCGATAGGTCCGACCGGAGACGAGGCGCGCCAGATAGGCCGACATCGCGCCGACCGGCGGGGCGATCGACATGTCGTTGTCGTTAAGGATGACGATCAGGCGCGAGCCGAGGGCGCCGGCATTGTTCATCGCCTCATAGGCCATGCCGGCGGACATCGCGCCGTCGCCGATCACGGCGATGACGTTGTTGCGCTCGCCCTTGAGATCGCGTCCGACTGCCATGCCGAGCCCGGCTGAGATCGAGGTCGAGGAATGGGCGGCACCGAAGGGGTCGTAGTCGCTCTCGGCGCGCTTGGTGAAGCCGGAGAGCCCGCCGGGCTGGCGCAGCGTGCGGATGCGGTCGCGGCGGCCGGTGAGGATCTTGTGAGGATAGGCCTGGTGGCCGACATCCCAGATCAGCCTGTCACGCGGCGTGTCGAAGACATGGTGCAGCGCGACGGTGAGCTCGACCACGCCGAGGCCGGCGCCGAGATGCCCGCCGGTGACGGAGACGGCGTCGATCATCTCCCGCCGCAGCTCGTCCGCCACTTGCCGAAGCTGGGCATCATCGAGCGCCCGCAGGCCGGCGGCGTCGTGGATCGTGTCGAGCAGAGGAGTCGCAGGGCGTGGCACGAGGCTGTCCGGGCGCATTGGAATGGTTCTGTCCTGAAATAGTGCCTGCGCGCCGTGCTGGCAAACCGGAGTTGGAATCCGGCCTCATCGGTGAGCGCCTTCTCTTCCCACGAAACGGGTGGCTCCCATGCCGGCAACGCTTTTCAGTGTCCTCACGATTGCTTTTGGGGATGCCAAGTGATGAACCCGACCGATACCACACCGCTGCCGGCTGCGTTCAGGCGGATCGGCTGGTCCAATCTCTCCGCCCAGTTCTCGGAGCAGATTGCGCTCGCCGCCGCACCTTTGGCCGCGGTTCTCCTGCTTTCGGCAGGCCCGGCCGAAACCGGCTGGCTGCAGACGGCGCAGACCTTGCCTTTTCTCCTGCTGTCCATCCCTGCGGGCCTGATGGTGGACCGTGCCTCGCGGCGTGGGCTCATGGTCGGCACGGAAGCGCTGCGTGCGCTGTCGCTGCTGGCGATTCCGCTGCTATTGGCCTCGGGCGGCCTCAACCTGACCTGGCTCGCCGTGCTCGGCGCGCTCGGCGCCGTCGGCACGGTCTGCTACAGCGTGGCGGCGCCGGCCTTCGTTCCGTCTGTGGTGCCTCGTGCGCGGCTTGCGGATGCCAATCGCTGGCTGGAGCTGGCGCGCAGCGTCGCCTATGCCGGAGGGCCGGCGCTCGGCGGGGCGCTCGTCGGATGGATCGGCGTATCGACGGCCTATGGCTTGGCCGCCGGGCTCTCCATTCTGGCCGCACTCCTGCTGGCCGGCCTCCCGAAAGATGAAGCACCTTCCGGCCAGCGGCGCGATCTGCTGCACGATCTCGGGGAGGGCGCCCGTTTCGCGGTGGGCCACGAGCTGCTCAGGCCGATCCTGCTGACGGCGGTCTTCTTCAACATCTCCTGGTTCATCTTCCAGGCGGTCTATGTCGCCTATGCAGTCCAGAACCTCGGCCTCGGTGCGACCGAGGTCGGCGTCACGCTCGGCATCTACGGCGCGGGAATGATCGTCGGCGCGGCTCTTGCGCCGTACATTGCCCGGCGGGTCTCGTTCGGGGCGCTGATCCTGCTCGGGCCGCTCGCCGGCTTTTTTGCGGCCAGCGTGATGCTCGCGACGCTCTGGGTTCCGTCCGTGCATCTGGTCGGCACGAGCTTCTTCCTGTTCGGCGTCGGGCCGATCATCTGGACGATCTCCACGATGACATTGCGGCAGGCGGTCACTCCCAATGCGATGCTCGGTCGCGTCTCCGCCTTGATCATGACGGCGACCTTCGGCGCGAGGCCGCTGGGCGCCGCGATCGGCGCGTCCGTGGCGGCGCATTCCGGGATTGCCGCGTGCCTCGGTCTCGCGACGGCGGGTTTCCTGGTCCAGCTGCTCGTCATCGCCTTTTCGCGGGTGCCGAGGTTGCGGGACCTGTCCGAGGTCGCCTGAACGGGGCGGCGGCTGCCGGGAAGGACTGTTTCAGCCTTCCGGCAGCGGAATGAACTCCTTGTCGTCGCCGGGAACGGTATCGAAGCGGCCGGTCTTCCATTCCTGCTTGGCCTGCTCGATGCGCTCTTTCGAGGACGAAACGAAGTTCCACCAGATGTAGCGCTGCCCGTCCATCGGCTCGCCACCGACGAGCATCAGACGGCTCTGGTCGACCGCGAGGATCGAGATGCGGTCGCCCGGCTTGAAGACGAGGAGCTGGCCGGCGCCGAACTCCTCTCCGGCGATGTCGATCTTGCCCGAGACGATATAGACCGCGCGCTCGTCATAGTCGGGGTCGAGCGGCAGGATCGACCCGGGTGAGAGCACGGCTTCGGCATAGAGTGCCTCCCAGGGGAACTGCACCGGCGAGGTCTGGCCATAGGCCGAGCCCATAATCAGGCTGATGCGCTTTCCGCCTTCGACGATGCGCGGCAGCTCCGGCGCGCCGTGATGCACGAATTGCGGCGCGATCTCCTCATGCGTCTTCGGCAAAGCGAGCCAGGCCTGGATGCCGTAGAGCTTCGGGCCGGTGGCGCGCGCTTCCAGACCGGTGCGCTCGGAATGGACGATGCCGCGCCCGGCGGTCATCAGGTTGACCGCGCCCGGCTTGATCGCCAGCGCCGTGCCGAGCGAGTCGCGATGCATGATCTCGCCGTCGAAGAGATAGGTGACGGTCGAGAGCCCGATATGCGGATGCGGGCGGACGTCGAGCCCTTCCCCGAGATGGAACTCGGCCGGACCCATCTGATCGAAGAAGATGAAGGGGCCGACCATGCGCTGGCCGATCGCGGGGAGGGCGCGGCGGACCTGAAAGCCGCCGAGATCATGCGTGCGTGGCACGATCACCTTGTCGATCGCCTCGCAGGAGCGGGCATCGCCCAGGACGGGATCTTCAGCGGGAAGTTGCGACATGGCGGCCTCCTTGGTTGGGATGAAGCGTGATCCCGATCGCGCCTGTGGGCAAGCCGGCCGGCTGCAACCGGCCGCTGGCAGGCGCGCAATCTCAAGGTCCCGCTAGAGCATTTTCGAGCGAAGTGGGCACCGGTTCGCGTGAAGAAAATCCGATGCTTTATCGGGGCCGCAGCCGTTCCGGCTCAGTTGTCGACGTCGAGCGGCGTCGTGCCCGTCGGCTTTCCGTCGGCGCCAAGCGTAATGCGCTCGATGCGGGCTTCCGCCTGCTTCAGAAGCGCGTCGCAGCGCGCCTTCAGAGCCTCGCCGCGCGTATAGATCGCGATCGACTCCTCGAGCGGCACGTCGCCGCGCTCCAGCCGCGCGACGATGCCTTCGAGCTCCTTCATCGCCGCCTCGAAGGGCAGGGCGGCGACATCGGCGTTCGGATTGTCTTGAGACTTGCTGTCTTGGCTCACGGACCGATTCCTCTTTGCCGTGAGCTTATCGGCCGGAGCGAGCCTTGCCGCAACCCGGTTCGTCGGAGGCAGGTCAGACCGGCAGCGCCGAGGTCTTCTTGATCGTGCGCAGCGTCAGCGTCGACTGGACGCGGGTGACGCCCGGCAATTGCGTGATGATGTCGGTGTGAATGCGCTCGAAATCGGCGCTGTCACGATAGATCACGCGCATCAGATAATCATGCGCGCCGGCGAGCAGATGGCATTCGAGGATCTCGGGCAGGCTCTGCACCGCCTGCTCGAAGCTCTCCAGCGAGGCGCGGCCCTGCTGGTCGAGCGTGACGAAGACGAAGGCCGTGCCGGGAAAGCCCGCGATCTTGTCGTCGAGCATCATCGCATAGCCGCGGATCAGGCCGCTTTCCTCGAGTTGGCGCACGCGCCGCAGGCAGGCCGAGGGCGACAGATGCACCTTCTCGGCGAGGTCGGAATTGGTGATGCGGCCGTCCTGCTGGAGAAGCCGCAGGATGGCGCGGTCGCGCGAGTCGAGCTCGGTCGTCATGGTCACAGCAGAAACCTCCCGCGCGATGCATCGTCGCAAATTTCGTCCGATGCAAGCAATCTTCTGCGTTGATCTCGGGTAGAAGCGCTGACATCCGCAGCTTCTTGCCCCGACGTTGCAGGAATATGCGCGGTTACGCCGGCCGATTCAGGCTATAGCATCGGACCGAAAAGTGGAATCCACTTTTCGGAAAAATCCGATGCGATAACAATTACATAGATCACCGTTGCCGCGTCCGATAGGACGCGCGGCGATCTAGAGGCATGGCGAAAGGCGTGCCCTCGAAGGCGTCAGTGCCGCGGCCGATTCGTCCGATCGCGCGGATCATCCGGCCACGGCGGCCAAGCGCGGTGTCCGCAAGGGCGACGAGCCGGGCATTGGGCGTTGCCGAAGGAGCGGCGATCCTTAGCGCGTCAGCGGCCTCCTCCTCGTCGCGATCGGGGTTGAGCGCGCAGGCGGCGATATAGGCGGCGGCCGTCGAGCGGCTGATGCCGGCCCAGCAATGAATCACCATGGGCGCCTCTCGGTCCCAGTCGCGCAGGAAGGCGATGAGCCGCTCGATATGGTCTTGCCCGGCCAGCACATGGCCTTCCAGCGGCGTGCTGATATCCGACATGCCGAGGAAGAGGTGGCGATTTGCATCGATGCCGGCCGGTCGCTCGACGAGCGTGCCGACATTGATCAGCGTCACGAGATGGCGGGCGCGGACGGCTGCGACCGTCTCGCTCAACCTCGACAGCGGGGAAACGTGAAGGCTCGACAAGGGACGGCTCCGGATGTCTCGGCGCGAAACCGGTGGGGCAGACGCTATAGCATCGGACTAAAAAAGTGGAATCCACTTTTCGGAAAAATCAGATGCGATAACAAATAGATAGATCACCGTTGTCGCGTCCGATAGGACGCGTGGCGATCGAGCATGATCGACAGTGCCGACGTCTCCATGACATGGAAGCCGCGACCCATCGACCCGCTTTGGCGAAGCTCCCCATGAATCTCTGGTTCCGGCTGATCTGGCTCCTGCTGACGACGCGCTTCCGGCCGAGGCTCGACCTGCCGGGGGAGGCTTCCTTGCTGCCCTTCCGGGTCTGGTTCCATGATCTCGACACCAGCCTGCACATGAACAATGGTCGCTACTGGGCGCTGATGGATCTCGGCCGGCTTGATCTGATGCTGCGCAGCGGTCTGTGGCGGGCGGTGTTGCGTCATCGCTGGCTGCCTGTGGTCAATGCCGGCACCATCCGCTTCCGCCGCGAGATGCGCCTGTTCCGCCCCTTTCGGGTGGAGACGAAGATTCTGTGCTGGAGCGAGAACTGGCTGGTGATGCAGCACCGCATGCTGATGCGCGGTCGCGACGGTGGCGAGATTGTTGCGGCGGTCGCGCTGGTCCGGGCGGCGCTCTACGACAAGGGTGCGCGGGCCTATGTGCCGGTCACCCGCCTGCTCGGCGAGATCGGTATTGGCGTGGAAAGCTCAGAGCCGAGCCCGGAAGTGGCAGCTTTCCTCGCCTCCGAGGAGGCCATGCGCCAGGCGACAGTCGGTGAGGGAGGCACAGGATACTCGGCCCGCTGAACTCCCCCGTCATCCCGGATGGAGCGAAGCGGAACTCCGGGATCCATTGTAGGGCGCGCAGCTCTACGATGGATCCCGGGGCAAGCCCGGGATGACGGTCATGGTCTTGGGCATAAGGAGAGGATGCCCTATTCCGCGGCGAGCCGGGTCGCGCGCCACTGCGCCAGCAGCGCGCGCAGCGCCGCAGGCTTCAACGGCTTGTTGAGCAGGTGGACGTCGAGCGCGTTCGCGGCTTCGCGGACATGCGGCGTCCGGTCGGCGGTGAGCAGGATCGCGGGCATCGGCGTCCGTGCCCGTGCACGCAGGGCGCTGATCGCGGTGAGCCCGTTGCCGTGGTCGAGATGATAGTCGGCGATCAGCACATCGGCCTCGCCCTTGCCGCCGACATGCGGCAGGGCTTCCTCCAGGCTCGGCGCTGTCCGGACCTGACAGCCCCAGCCTTCGAGCAGCCGCTTCATGCCGTCGAGAATGGCGGGCTCGTTGTCGATCACCAGCAGCCGCATTCCGGCGAGCTGCCCGGCCGGCGCCTGCCGCGGTGCGGTCCCCGTCGCCATCGCCGGCAGTGGCGCGGCGCGCGGTACCAGCACCGAGAATCGGGTGCCGCGTCCGGGCGCCGAATCGAGCGTCAGCCCATGATCGAGGGCGCGCGCGATGCGCTGCACGATCGAAAGCCCCAGGCCGAGACCTCGCGCCACCTTGGCGCCCTGGTCGAGTCGCTGAAACTCGCGGAACACGGTCTTCTGCTTGCTCTGCGGGATGCCGAGCCCGGTGTCGATCACCTCGACCGCGACCTGATTGCCCCGGCGGCGGCAGCCGATCATCACCTTGCCGCCCGGCGTGTATTTGATCGCGTTCGAGATCAGGTTCTGCAGCAGCCGGCGCAGCAGGCGCCGGTCCGAGCGCAGCGTCAGGCTGGTCGGCATGAAGACGAGCTTGAGACCTTTTTCATGGGCGCTCGGCTCGAACTCGCGCTGGAGCTGGCGCATCAGCTCGTCGAGCCGGAAGGAGGAGAGCTCGGGCTTGAGCGCGCCGCCGTCGAGCCGCGAGATTTCGAGCAGCGCCGTCAGGATCTCCTCGACCGCGTCGAGTGAGGCGTCGATATTCTCGGCGAGATCGGGCTCCCCGGCGGAGCGGTCGCGCTCGACCAGCGAGGTCGCATAGAGCCGCGCCGCGTTGAGTGGCTGCAGGATGTCGTGGCTGGCGGCGGCGAGGAAGCGTGTCTTCGAGGCGTTGGCGGCTTCGGCCTCCGCTTTGGCGCGCTGCAGCTCGGCATTGACGTGCAGCAGCTCCTCGGTGCGCTCGGCGACGCGCTTCTCGAGGCTCTCATTGGCGCGTTCGAGCTCTTCTTCGCCGGCGACAGTCTCGGTGATGTCGGTATAGGTCGTGACGAAGCCGCCATCCGGCAGCGCATTGGTACGGACCTCGATCACCTTCTTGGAAGGATAGAGCTTGAGGCGCACCGGCTCGCGGTCCTTGACGAAGCTCTCCAGCCGCGCCGCCATCAGCTCATCCTGCGCGCCGTCGCCATAGGCGCCGCGGGCGGCGTTGAAGCGCACGATCTCGTCAAGCCCGGTGCCGAAGCGCACCAATGAGGGCGGCAGGTCATACAGTGCCACAAAGGCCTGGTTCCAGGCGACGATGCGCAGGTCCCGGTCGAGCACTGTGATGCCCTGTCCGGCATGGTCGAGGCCGTGCTGAAGGATGTCGCGGTTGTACTGGAGCGCGGCGGAGGCGTCGTCGAGCAGCTTGAAGGCCGCCTCGGTCGAGAGGTTGCGCCGCTTCAGCAGCAGCGAGAGCACGAGCCGCGACGAGGCCGCGCCGATCGCCGAGGAGAGCAGATGCTCGCCGAAGCGCAGCAGATGGATATCGGCGTGGCGGTTCGGATCCGACGCTTCGCCGCGGCTGGAGTTGAAACCGTCAAAGGCTCGCTCGGTGCGTTCATGGCCGAGATAGCGCGCGATGGTTGCCTGCAGCTCGCCTTCGGTGACGCTGGTCCGCCAGAGCGAGAAGGACTGGGCCATGGTCGTGGGCTGCGATTCGACGAAGGCGTTGGCCTGCAGCCGCTCCATCGCGTTGGCGGGCCTGAGCAAGGAGAAGCCGACATAGGCGAGGATGTTGAGGCCGAGGCTCCAGAACACGCCATGCGGCAGCGCCGGCCAGTCGAGCCCGAACAGGGCTTCCGGCCTGAGGATCTGCGCGCCGAAGGGACCATCGACGACGACATCGCTCCACCAGCCGCCGGGCAGGGCGAGGCTCGGCATCAGCAGGGTGTAGGCCCAGACCAGTGTGCCGATGGTCAGCCCGGCCGCTGCGCCGAGCGCCGTTCCGCGCCGCCAGAACAGCCCGCCGAAGAAGGCCGGGGCGATCTGCGCCGTCGCGGCGAAGGAGAGCAGGCCGATCGATACCAGCGCCGCCTCGCCCGAGGCGCGGTAATAGAGATAGCCGAGCAGGATCACGAGGAAGATGCCGAGGCGGCGGATGATGACGACCTGCGAACCGAGATCGCCGCCTGTGCTGCCATTGCCGTCGCTGAACAGCCGGCGGGAGCGGGTTGGATCGCTCAGCGCACGACGCACGCGCAACAGAACCGGCATCACGAGGTGGTTGGAGATCATGATCGCGAGCGCGACGGAGGCGACGATCACCATCGCCGTCGCCGCGGAGAGGCCGCCGATGAAGACGAAGAGCGCGATCACCCCGGCCTCGCGCTGCAGCGGCAGCAGGAGGACGGTCATGTCGCGATCGACCCCGCTGCCGGGCATCATGATCTCGCCGGCCGCCGCCAGCGGCAGCACGAACAGGTTGATCAGCACGAGGTAGAGCGGGAACATCCAGGCTGCCCGCTGCACGTCGCGGACGTCGCGGTTTTCGACGATCGTCATGTGAAACTGGCGCGCCAGTAGGAGAGCCGCGCAGCTCGACAGCAGGGTCAGCGTCAGGAAGTTCGGCCAGCTCGACGTCCGCTCCCAGATCGGCAGCATTCCCTCCGGTGGCTTCGCGGCCTGGGAGAACAGGTCGCCCGGCCCGCCGAACAGGCCGTAGACGATGAAGAAGCCGAGCACGAGGAATGCCACGAGCTTGATCAGCGATTCGACCGCGATCGCGAGCACGAGCCCGTCCTGGTGTTCGGTGGCGTCGATGTGGCGCGTGCCGAAGGCGCAGGCAAAACCGGCGAGCACGATCGCGACGACGAAGGGCAGGTCGCTCAGCAGTGGGATGCCCGGCATCAGCGCATGCCCGCCGGTCGCAGTGAGGAAGACCGAGAGCGAATTGGCGACGGCTTTCAGCTGCAAGGCGATGTAGGGCAGCGCGCCGATGACGGCGACGATGCAGACCAGCGCCGCGACGCGCTCGCTCTTGCCGTAGCGCGCACCGACGAAGTCGGCGATCGAGGTGATGTTCTGCGACTTGGCGATGCTGACGATGCGCGCGACGAAGCGATGGCCGAGGCCGATGACGAGGATCGGCCCGACATAGATGCCGAGGAAGTCGAAGCCGGCGCGATTGGCGAAGCCGACCGAGCCGTAGAAGGTCCAGGAGGTGCAGTAGACGCCGAGCGCGAGCGCATAGATCGTGGTGCGCGCCCGGCCGGTCATCAGCTTGCGGCCCGAGGTGTCGGCGATATGCGCAACCGCGAACAGCCCGCACAGATAGGCCAGCGCGACCAGAATGACGGACCACGCGGGAATCATGCTGCGATCCCTAGAGCATTTTCGAGCGAAGTGGACACCGGTTCGCGTGAAGAAAATGCGATCAAACAAAGACCTCGAGCATGTCCGCGATTCGAAGAAGCGCGGACATGCTCTAGCGCGCCGATGCGCGAGCGAGGCCGGAGTTCGGGCGCCATGAACTACCGTTTCGAAATGAGCTTCCGCTTCGAGTTTTGTGACAGTTTATCGGACGCGTCCCGAGCCCGCCATAGGACAAAGGCGCAAGTCATCCCCAGCTCTTTGCCGCAAAAGCCCTGATGCCCCCGATTTTGCCCGGCATTCGGGCTTTTCCGGCTCCGTCGGGTTGGTCTAGCGTTCGGGACCGGCTGACGGGGAAGTGTCGTCGACTAGAAGGGGGCCAGCATGCTGAAGGAATTCAAGGAATTCGCACTGAAGGGCAATGTCGTCGACCTCGCCATCGGTGTGGTCATCGGCGCGTCCTTCGGCAGGATCGTCGATTCTCTCGTCCAGGACATCATTATGCCGTTCATCGGCGCGCTCGGCGGCGTCGATTTCTCGAACTATTTCTTCGGCCTCAATCGTGCTGTTACGGCGCCCGTTCTGGTGGAGGCCAAGAAACAGGGCGCCGTGCTGGCCTACGGCAACTTCGTCACGGTGGCGATCAACTTCCTGATCATCGCCTTCGTCCTCTTCCTCGTGGTCAAGGGCATCAACCAGCTTAAGCGCAGAGCTGAAGCTGCTCCGCCGCCGCCGGCTGCGCCCCCGGCCGATGTCGCGCTCCTCACCGAGATTCGCGATCTGCTCAAGCAGCAGAAGAACGCCTGACGAGCCGGCTCTGCGGCCGCGATTCATCACGGCCGCCGATCGACCTGATCTCGCGATTTCATGCCAGCCGGCGCCGTGATCGGCTAAAGGAGGGCATCGAATGTCGCGAGGTCGATGCTGATGAATACCGCCACTCTGCCCGGCAGCACCCTGGTCGCGGAGCTCCGCCCGGAAGCCGTCAACGCACCGGAAAGCGGCATCGTCGAGGTCATGAACTATGGCCGGCTGCGGCCGGGCCTGATCCCGCTCTGGGTCGGGGAGGGCGATCTGCCCACCCCGTCCTTCATCAGTGACACGGCGGCGCGCTCGCTCGCGGCCGGCGAGACCTTCTACACCTGGCAGCGCGGCATTCCCGAGTTGCGCGAGGCGCTGGCGCGCTATCACGAGCGCCTCTACGGCCAGAGCTTCTCGCCGGAGCGCTTCTTCGTCACCGGCTCGGGCATGCAGTCGGTCCAGATCGCGGTCCGCATGATCGCCGGTCCCGGCGACGAGCTGATCATCCCGACCCCGGCATGGCCCAATTTCGGCGCGGCGGTCGCGGTCGCCGGTGCGCGCACGGTCTGCGTCCCGATGGACTATGCGCAGGGCCGTTTCACGCTCGATCTCGACAAGCTCGCAGCAGCGATCACGCCGAAGACGCGCGGCATCCTGATCAACTCGCCCTCCAACCCGACCGGCTGGACCGCGACGCGGGCTGAGCAGGAAGCGCTGCTCGCGCTCTCGCGCAAGCACGGCATCTGGATCATCGCCGACGAGATCTATGGCCGTTTCGTCTATGACGGCTCGGAGCGCGCGCCCTCCTTCCACGACATCATGACGGCCGAGGATCGCGTCCTCTTCGTCCAGACCTTCTCCAAGAACTGGGCGATGACCGGATGGCGCATCGGCTGGATCGAGGCACCGGAAGCCTTCGGCCAGGTCATCGAGAACCTGATCCAGTACTCGACCTCCGGCTCGCCGGTCTTCGTGCAGCGGGGTGCGGTCGCAGCGCTGGACGAGGGCGGGGGCTTTGTCGCCGAGCAGATCGCGCGTGCCGCGGAAGGCCGACGTATCATTTTCGAGGGTCTGAAGGCGACGAATCGCGTCACGCTTTCGGCGCCTGTCGGAGCGTTCTACCAGTTCTTCTCGATCGATGGCCGTGACGATTCCCGCAAGCTGGCGCTCGAACTGGTCGACAAGGCCAATGTCGGCCTCGCTCCCGGCACGGCCTTCGGTCCCGGTGGTGAGACCGGCCTGCGCCTGTGCTTCGCCCGCAAATCCTCCGATCTGGTCGAGGCGGTCGCCCGGCTGCAGCAGGCTCTGGCGACGATCTGAGCCGCCGCGTCCGCAGCGCAGGGCAGCCTTGCGCGGGGCAGTCCGCTCGCCGATTGACCGGTGCGGCGCCTGCCGCCATGAACGCTCCGGCGCTGCCCCAATCGGTGCGCCCGGAGCGCGATGAAACCCTTCGGCTATCCTACGAACCGGCTGACGATCCTCTGGCGGGAGGTGCTCGTCATCGCCTTGGCAGCTGCCGGCGGGGGCTTGTTCGCTTTGCTCGGCATGCCCGCCGCTTGGCTCTCGGGCTCGATGGTGCTGAGCACGGCCGTGGCGCTGCTGCGCCCGCTTCCGACGCTGCGCCGGCCCTGGTTCGACGCGACGATGGTGCTGTCCGGCACCATTCTCGGCTCTTCCGCCACGCCTGAGGCGCTGGCCGCGGCCGCGCGTTACCCGGCCTCGCTCGCGGTGCTGCTCGTTGGCGTTGCCGCGATCATGCTCGCGACCGGCGCCTATCTGCGCCATATCGCACGCTGGCCCTGGATCGATGCCCTGCTCGCCGCTGCTCCCGGCGCGCTCTCGACCGTGCTGGCCGTGGCCCAGGCCAAGGGCGCCAATATCGGACGCATCTCGGTGGTTCAGCTGTTCCGGCTGCTCGTCCTGGTCGCCTGTCTTCCCAGCCTCATGCAGGCGACCGGCGTTTCTGCCGGAGCGCCCATCCCGGTTGCGGTCTCGGTCAGCCCCGGCACCATGCTGTGGGTGACGATGGCGGGGTTGCTGCTCGGCCTCGGCCTCGACCGGCTCGGGCTCGCGGCACCGCTGATGTTCGGCGCGACCTTCGCCAGCGCGATCCTGCACAGTAGCGGCCTGATCGAAGGCACGTTGCCGCAGCCGATCCAGATCGCCGTGCAGATCCTGCTCGGCTCGACCATGGGCGGGCGCATCGCCCATATCCCGCGCAAGGAGCTCAGGGGGCTGTTCCCGTTGGCGATCGGCGGCTTCGCCGTCTCGATCGGTGTCGCCTTCCTGTTCGCCTGGCCGGCGGCCTGGCTCGCCGGCACATCCTACGCCAGCGGCATGGTCGCTTTCGCGCCGGGCGGGCTGGAAGCAATGGCGATGCTGGCCTTCGCGATGGGGCTCGACACGCTCTATGTCGGCGCTCACCACCTCGTGCGCTTCGTCATCATCGGTCTCGCCATGCCGCTGGTGCTGACGCGCGTGAAGAGCGAGCCGCCGCGCTGAGCGCCGGCCGGGCCTAAAGGCATTAGCGCGATTTTCTATCAGGTTGGATCGCAGAAGCCGTCATTGCGAGCGCAGCGAAGCAATCCAGGGGGATTGCGTGAGGCGTTCAACCCAGTCCTCCTCGATTGCTTCGCTGCGCTCGCAATGACGAGGCGGTGATCACAAGGAAGGCCGATGTCCCGCGACGCTGCGCCGGATTAGGGCCGCATGGCGCCGTTGGTGTGCGTCATCACGGAATAGAGCGAAGTCGTGCCGCAGATGAACAGGCGATTGAGCTTGGGGCCGCCCCAGCAGACATTGGCGACGATCTCCGGGATCGCGACCTTGCCGATCAGCGTGCCGTCCGGATGGTAGATGTGGACGCCATCGGCCGCGCTCGTCCAGATGCGGCCGGCGATGTCCAGACGGAAGCCGTCGAACAGCCCGGCTGTGCAGGTGGCGAACACCTTGGATGCGCCGAGCGTGCAGCCGTCGCTCTCGATCGTGAAGCTGCGGATATGCCGTGGCCCGTTCTCGGGGTCGTGGCTCGCGCCGGTATCGGCGATGTAGAGGATGCTCTCGTCCGGCGAGAAGGCGAGGCCGTTGGGCTTGACGAAATCATCGGCGACGATCGCGATCTCGCCGCTCTCGCCGTCGATCCGGTAGACATGGCAGGCACCGATCTCGCTAGGCGATTTGTCGCCTTCGTAATCGGTGAGGATGCCGTAGTCGGGATCGGTGAACCAGATCGAGCCGTCCGACTTCACCACTACGTCGTTGGGCGAGTTCAGGCGCTTGCCGCCATAGTGGCTCGCCAGCACGGTGATCGAGCCGTCATGTTCGGTGCGCGTGACCTGCCGCCCGCCATGCTCGCAGGTGACGAGCCGGCCCTGTGCATCGACGGTGTTGCCATTGGCGTTGCGCGCCGGCTGGCGGAAGGTGCCGACATGGCCGGAGAGCGCATCGTAACGCAGCATCCGGTTGTTCGGGATATCCGACCAGACCAGCGTGTTGTGCGCCGGGAACCAGGCCGGCTCCTCCGACCAGCGTGCGCCCGTCCACAGCCGCTCGACCCGGGCCGAGCCCGGGATGACGCGGTGGAACCGCGGATCGAGGACCGAAACCCCCGTGCCTTCGAGCACACCGAACATGTCATTCCTCCCTGACGATTTGGCTGGAGCATCCCCGCCGCGAGGTCCGGCGGCAAGCGCCTAGAGTGCAAGCCCCGCATCCCAATAGGGCGTGGCGCCGTAGAGATCGGCCAGATAATCGACGAAGGCGCGCACCTTTTGCTCCATATGCCGGCGGCTCGGATAAACCGCGTAGACAGCGACCCGCGAGCCGACCGCATAGGCCGGCAGCACACGTTGCAGCGCGCCGGATTTCAGTTCCGGCCCGACATCCCAGGTCGAGCGCAGCGCGATGCCGACGCCAGCCAGCAGCGCCTCGCGCACCACCTCGCTCGAATTGGTCCGCAAGGGGCCGTTGACGCGCACCGAGACCGGGCCTTCCGGGCCGTCGAGGCGCCAATGATCCGTGTTGTGGGCGATCAGCGTATGGCGGGCGAGGTCGCCGATCTCGGTTGGCGTGCCATGGGTGGTGAGATAGCCCGGTGTGGCGCAAAGCACGCGGTGGTTCGGGGCGAGCCGCTTGGCGACGAGGCTGGAATCCTGCAGATCGGCGATGCGGATCGCCAGATCGAAGCCTTCGCCGACGACATCGACGAAGGCGTCGCTCAGAACGAGCTCGACCGTCACCAGCGGATGGCCGTCGAGGAAGCGCTTGAGATGCGGCGCGACATGCATCCGCCCGAACGAGGTCGGCGCAGAGACGCGCAACGTGCCCCGCACCTGGCCGGCGCCGCTCGCGACCCAGGCCTCGGCCTCTTCGATCGAGGACAGGATCGAGACGACGCGCTCATAGAAGCCCTGGCCCGCCTCGGTCAGCGCCAGCTGACGGGTGGTGCGCTGGAGCAGGCGCACACCGAGCCGCTCCTCGAGCCGGCGGATACGCTTCGAGATGACGGCGGGCGACAGATTGAGCTGCCGGCCGGCCGCCGACATGCTTTTCGCCGTCACCACATGCGCAAACACATCGAGATCGCCGAATCGATCCATCAACCCACCACCTTTTCCAATCTGGAAATAATGGCTGGCTTTGGCCGCGCTGCAAGAGCCATTGAATTGATCTAATCTGCAGCGCAAACAAGGCGCTGAGAACGGCGCCCCGGTGCCATGAAGATGGGAGGGAGCGATGAGCGCGATAGCTTTTCCGGTGCCGGATGCCGGCATCCTCGCCCGCCGCGAATCGATCATCGCCGGCCTCACCGGCTTGGTCGCGCCGGATGCCCTGATCACCAGCGATGATGAGCGCCGCCCCTACGAGACCGATGCGCTGACCGCCTATCGCCGCATGCCGCTCGCGGTCGTGCTGCCCTCGACCACGCAGGAGGTGGCGGCCGTGCTGCGCTATTGCCTTGAGCAGGGCGTGCCGGTGATCCCGCGTGGCTCCGGCACCTCGTTGTCCGGCGGCGCGATCCCGCAGGAGGACGCGGTGGTGATCGGTGTCGCGAAGATGAACCGCATCCTCGAGATCGACTACGCCAACCGCACGGCCAAGGTGCAGGCCGGCGTCACCAATCTCGCGGTGACGGATGCTGTCTCCGCCGAAGGCTTTTTCTACGCTCCGGATCCGTCCTCGCAGCTCGCCTGCTCGATCGGCGGCAATATCGGCATGAACTCGGGCGGGGCGCATTGCCTGAAATACGGCGTTACCACCAACAATGTGCTCGGCGTCACGATGGTCATGCTCGATGGCAGTATCGTCGAGATCGGCGGCGGCCATCTCGATTCGCCGGGCTACGACCTGCTCGGCCTGATCAACGGCTCGGAGGGCCAGCTCGGCATCATCACCGAGGCGACGGTGCGCATCCTGCGCTCCTCGGAGGGCGCACGCCCCGTGCTGTTCGGCTTTCCGACCAGCGAGCAGGCCGGCGCGGCCGTGGCGGCGATCATCGGCGCCGGCATCATCCCGGTGGCGATGGAGTTCATGGACAAGCCGGCGATCGAGATCTGCGAGGCCTTCGCCAAGGCCGGCTATCCGATGGATTGCGGCGCGCTGCTGATCATCGAGGTCGAGGGCTCGGACGAGGAGATGGATGCCCAGCTCGCCCGCATCGTCGCCATCGCCCGCGAGCATGGTGTCACCACCGTCAAGGAATCGAAATCGGCGATGGAGGCGGCGGCGATCTGGAAGGGCCGCAAATCCGCCTTCGGCGCCACCGGCCGCATCGCCGACTACATCTGCATGGACGGCACGATCCCGACCGGCCAGCTGCCGCACGTCCTGCGCCGGATGGACGAGATCGTGAAGAGCTACGGCCTACGCGTCGCCAATGTCTTCCATGCTGGCGACGGCAATTTGCACCCGCTCATCCTCTACAACTGCAATGATCCGGTCGAGGCGCAAAAGGCGGAGGATGCCGGCATGGACATCCTCAAGCTCTGCGTCGAGGTCGGCGGCTGCCTCACCGGCGAGCACGGCGTCGGCATCGAGAAGCGCGACCTGATGACCTTCCAGTTCAACGAAGCCGATCTCGCCCAGCAGATGCGGGTCAGGGCGGTGTTCGACGAGCGCTGGCTGCTCAACCCGGCGAAGGTGTTTCCGCTGGAAGGACGGATCCCGGCGTGATGGGGGAGGGGCTTCTTGCCGTTTCACGTCTATCTGCTGGCGAGCAGACGAGACGGAACGCTCTATCTCGGCGTTACCCGCGATCTCGCCCGCCGTATCCAGGAGCACAGGAGCAAGATCGTCCCTGGCTTTTCGCGCAAATACGGCGTCGATCGGTTGGTTTGGTACGAGCATGCGACGGCCACGAACGCGATCGATCGGGAGAAGGACATCAAGAAGTGGCGGCGACAATGGAAGATCAACCTGATCGAGGAGAACAATCCCGATTGGACGGATCTGTATCCGCTATTGGCGCAGTGAACCTCCCCCGTCATTCCGGGGCTTCGCGCAGCGAAGATCCCGGAGCCCCTGAACACGACGTTGCAAGGAACGGGAAGCGCCCAACGCACGATGATATATGTCGTGTTCATGGGTTCCGGGCTCACGCCTTCGGCGCGCCCCGGAATGACGGGGGAGCTTGCACATGATCATCCACACTCCCACCACCGAGGCGCAGGCCTGCGCCGTCGTGAAGTCGGTCATCGACAGCGCCACGCCGCTCACCCTGCGCGGCGGCGGCACGCGCGCTGGCCTTGGCCGCCCTGCTCAGGCCGCGAGCACCCTGTCCAGCGCGGGCCTCACCGGCATCACCCTCTACGAGCCAGCGGAGATGGTTATCGCCGCGCGCGCCGGCACGCCGCTTGCCCTGGTGCAGGAGACGCTCGCCGAACGCGGCCAGATGCTGCCCTTCGAGCCGATGGACCATCGCGCTCTCTACGGCACCGAGGGCGAGCCGACGATCGGCGCTGTCGCTGCCTGCAACATCTCCGGCCCCCGCCGCATCAATGCTGGCGCCGCGCGCGATTCCCTGATCGGCATCCGCATGATCAACGGCCGCGGCGAGATGATCAAATCCGGCGGGCGGGTGATGAAGAACGTCACCGGCCTCGATCTGGTGAAGCTCGTCAGCGGCAGCCATGGCACGCTCGGCTTCCTCACCGAAGTCACCTTCCGGGTGCTGCCGAAGCCGGCGGAGATCGTGACGCTGCAATGGCGGGGGCTGTCGGACGCGCAGGGCGTCGCGCTGCTGTCGAACGCGCTGGGCTCGCCCTTCGAGCCGATGGCCGCGGCGCATCTTCCCGCCGGCCTCGCCGGGGAGGAGGCTGTGACGCTGCTGCGGCTGGAGAACTTTCCGGACTCGATCGCGTACCGTGCCGGCGAGCTCGCCTTGCTGCTCGGCGAATACGGCGTGCCCGATCGGCTGGAAGGCGAGGACATGGCCGCGCTCTGGCGCGATATCCGCGACGCCGCCTTCTTCGCCGGAACGGGCGAGGCGGTCTGGCGGCTCTCGCTCAAGCCGACGGATGGCGCGAAGGTCGCCGCGGCGATCGGGCGGATGCTGCCGGGCGCGCGCTGGTTCTACGACTGGGGCGGCGGGCTGCTATGGCTGGCGGCTCCAGCCGATGGCGATGCCGGTGCCGCCGCCATCCGCACCGCGCTGAAGCCGCTCGGCGGCCACGCCACGCTGGTGCGCGCGCCCGATGCGGTGCGCGCCGCCGTCGCGGTGTTCCAGCCGCTGGCCGAGCCGCTGATGCGGGTGACGGCCGGCATCAAGAAGAGCTTCGACCCGGCCGGCATCTTCGAGCCCGGCCGGATGTATGCGGGGATCTGATGCAGACCAACTTCACCCCCGAACGCCTTGCCTCCGACCCGCGCATGCCGGCCTCGGAGAAGATCCTGCGCACTTGCGTGCATTGCGGCTTCTGCACCGCGACCTGCCCGACCTATCTGCTGCTCGGCGACGAGCTCGATTCCCCGCGCGGCCGCATCTACCTGATCAAGGACATGCTGGAGAACGGCAAGCCGGCCACGCCGGAAGTCGTCACCCATATCGACCGCTGCCTCTCCTGCCTCTCCTGCATGACGACCTGCCCCTCGGGCGTGCACTACATGCACCTCGTCGACCATGCCCGCGCCCATATCGAGGAGACCTATCGCCGCTCCTGGCACGACCGGCTGCTGCGCAAGGTTCTGGCGGCGATCCTGCCCTATCCCGGCCGCTTCCGCGCAGCGATGCTGGCGGCGCTGGTCGGCAAGCCCCTGATGCCCGTGCTGGGTGTGGTTCCCGTCGTCGGGCCGCGGCTGAAGGCGATGCTGGCGCTGGCGCCGGTGCGGTTGCCGACGCGCTCCACCATGGAAGGCCCGCAGAGCTTCCCGCCGCCCGCGGCACGGACGAAGCGCGTCGCGCTGCTCTCCGGCTGCGCCCAGCCGGTGCTCGATCCCGCGATCAACGAGGCGACGATCCGTCTGCTCAACCGCCACGGCGTCGAGGTTGTGTTGCCGAAGGGCGAGGGCTGCTGCGGCGCTCTCGTTCACCATATGGGGCAGGAGCATGACGCGCTCGCCTTCGCCCGCGCGAACATCGACGCCTGGATGGCGGAGGCCGAAGGCGAGGGGCTCGACGCTATCCTGATCACCGCCTCGGGCTGCGGCACGACGATCAAGGATTACGGCTTCATGTTCCGCAACGAGCCGGCCTATGCCGAGAAGGCGGCGAAGGTCTCTGCGCTGGCGAAGGACATCACCGAGTTCCTGGAGACGCTGGAACTCTCGGCCGTGCGCGACGTCGCCATGCCGATCGCCTATCACTCCGCCTGCTCGATGCAGCATGGCCAGCAGCTCAAGGACGGGCCGAAGCGGCTGCTGTCGGGGGCGGGCTTCAAGGTCAAGGAGGTGCCGGAGGGCCACATCTGCTGCGGCTCGGCCGGCGTCTACAACATCCTCCAGCCCGAGATCGCCGACCGCCTGCGCGACCGCAAGATCGGCAATATCGAGCGCACCAAGCCGGTGCTGGTCGCGACCGGCAATATCGGCTGCATGACCCAGCTCGCGAAGGGTTTTGCCGACAAGGGCGCGACGACTCCGGTCGTCCACACCGCCGAGCTGCTGGATTGGGCGACGGGCGGCCCGCTGCCGGAGAAGCTGGCGAAGGCGGGGATCGCGGATCGGCCGTTGCGGGAAGTCAGGCTTGCGGCCGCCGAGTAGCGCGCTCTCCCTTCCCCCTTGTGGGGAAGGGTATGGGGATGGGGGTGGTGCCGCTTGGCGAGGGCGTGCAAGCGGCACCACCCCCACCTCCAACTCCTCCCCACAAGGGGGAGGAGAGCGTGTCGAGGTTCCCGCGTCTTGGGGCAACGAGATTCTCGGGTCTGCGCTTCGCTTCGCCCGAGAATGACGCCTGGTGACTTGCTCCCTGCGCCCGCGCGGTCTACCGAACGCCGGTGTCGGCCGACAAACCCGACAAAACCAACATCGCCCGACAGTACGAAGCGAATTGCCCATGTCCGCCGACAAATCCGCCCCTGCCAAGCTGAAGGCCCGCCAGCCGCGTGGCTTCGTTGATCGTGGCCCGGCCGATGTCGCCGCCACCGAGCGCATGCTCTCCGTCATCCGCGAGAGCTTTTCGGTCTATGGCTTCGATCCGGTCGAGACGCCCTTCGTCGAGTACACCGACGCGCTTGGGAAGTTCCTGCCGGACCAGGACCGGCCGAACGAGGGCGTCTTCTCCTTCCAGGACGATGACGAGCAGTGGCTCTCGCTGCGCTACGACCTGACGGCGCCGCTCGCCCGCTATGTCGCCGAGAATTTCGACGCGCTGCCAAAGCCCTATCGCAGCTATCGCGCAGGCTACGTCTTCCGCAACGAGAAGCCGGGGCCGGGCCGCTTCCGCCAGTTCATGCAGTTCGACGCCGATATCGTCGGCTCGGGCTCCGTCGCGGCCGATGCCGAGATCTGCATGCTTGCCGCCGACACGATGGAGAAGCTCGGCATCAAGCGCGGCGACTATGTCGTGAAGGTCAATAACCGCAAGGTGCTCGACGGCGTGATGGAAGCCATCGGGCTCGGCGGCGAAGAGAATGCGGGGCGACGGCTGACGGTGCTGCGCGCGATCGACAAGCTCGACAAGTTCGGGCCGGAAGGCGTGCGGCTCCTGCTCGGTGAGGGGCGCAAGGACGAGAGCGGGGATTTTACGAAGGGCGCGGGTCTGAACGAGGAGCAGGCTAACCGCATTCTTCTCCTCACAGGCCAAGTCGCTTTCCGCGAAAGTAATCCCGATCTGATCGAGGCTTCTCGTCGTCGAGCGGAACCCGCCCCGGCTGGAGATTCGCGGGGCGAAGAGACATGGCCGTCCGATGACATGACTCTTTCATTTGCTCGTGACGCGGTTGTTGGCTCGCAGCGTGGTTTAGAAGGGGTCGAAGAGCTTCGTCAGATCGCGGAACTGCTCCGTGCCGCAGACTATGGTCCGGGCCGCATCCGCGTCGACCCCTCCGTCGTCCGAGGCCTCGAATACTACACCGGCCCGGTTTACGAGGTGGAGCTGACCTTCCCGGTCACCAATGATGACGGGCAGGTGGTGCGCTTCGGCTCGGTCGCGGGCGGCGGGCGCTATGACGGCCTCGTCGGCCGCTTCCGGCCCGAGCCCGTGCCGGCGACCGGCTTCTCCATCGGCGTCTCGCGGCTCTATTCGGCGCTGAAGGCGGTGAAGTCGCCGATCGTCGACAGCAAGAACGAGCTGCCGCTCGTCGTCGTCACCGCAATGGACAACAAGTCGCCGGAATTCATGCCTGGGTATCAGGCGATGGTCTCGGCGCTGCGTCAGGCGACGGACGCCGAGGGCAAGCCGCTGCTGCGCGCCGACCTCTATCTCGGCGCTTCCGGCTTCAACGCCCAGATGAAATACGCCGACCGGCGCGGCGCTGTCTGCGCGGTAATCCAGGGCTCTTCGGAGCGCGAGGCCGGGACGGTCGTCATCAAGGACCTGATCCTCGGCGCCGAGCTCGCGGCCGCCAGCCGCGACGTCAAGGACTCCGCCGAGCACAAGGCCAAGCAGGCCGAAGCGCAGTTCGCCGTGCCGGTGGCGGAGCTGGTCGAGGGCGTGAAGCGGGTCCTCGCGCGACATTCGTGAAGGGCGATGTCGTCATGCTCGCCCTTGTGGCGAGCATCCACGTCTTGAACACGGCCTTCGACCAGTGAAGACGTGGATGGTCGGGACAAGCCCGACCATGACGACGGCTCCCTTCGATTCCCGTTCACCCATTTCCCTCAAATCCCTCGAAAATTCGTCGCACCGCTGCTAGGACGGCGCTCGCAACAGGATAGGAAGCCGTGCCCACAAGCCGCGCCAGCATCGAGACCGTGATCGCGCTCTTCGCAGGCGAGGGCTATGTCCATGCCGAGCCCGCGATCCTGCAGCCCGCCGACGTCTTCCTCGATCTCTCGGGTGAGGATATCCGCCGCCGCATCTTCATGACGCAGGATGCCGACGGCCGCGACTGGTGCCTGCGCCCCGAATACACCATCCCCGTCGCGCTCGATCACATCGCCTCGGGCTCGACCGAACCGGCGGCCTACGCCTATGCCGGCCCGGTCTTCCGCATGCGCGCTGGTGAGCCCGGCGAGTTCCTGCAGGCGGGCATCGAATCCTTCGGCCGTGCCGATTTCACCGCCGCCGATGCCGAGATCATGGCTGTTACCATCGAGGCGACCGCTGCATTGGGCTTGAAGGCGCGGCGCATCGTGATGGGCGATGTCGCGTTGCTCGGTGCGCTGCTCGACGGGCTCTCGGTGCCGCGGGCCGCGCGCCGTCGCCTCGTGCGCGCCATCGTGCAGGGCAAGGGCGCTGAGGCCGTCGAGGCGCTCGATCCGCCGGCCGCCGACGGCGATGCCGCCCATGCCGGCCTGCTCAAGGCTCTGGAAGGGCAGGACCCCAAGGCTGCCCGCGCCTTCGTCGAGGATGTACTGTCGATCGCGGGCATCTCGACGGTGGGCGGGCGTACCGCTGGCGATATCGCGGAGCGCTTCCTGGCGCACGCCGCCGAGCGCGAGAATCCGGTCAACAGCGACGTCAAGGCGCTGCTTGCGCAGGTGCTCGCCGTCTCCGGCGATCCCGATACCGCTTCTGCCGCGCTCAGGGCGCTGGCCGACCAGGCCTCGCTCGATTTGGGCCGCCAGCTCGATGCCTTCGACGAGCGCACCGGCTTCCTCGCGGCGCGCGGTGTCGATGTCGGCGCGATCCGCTTCTCGGCTGGTTTTGCCCGCAATCTCGACTACTACACCGGCTTCATCTTCGAGCTGCACGATACCACCCGCGGCGACGGCAAGCCCGTGGCTGGCGGCGGACGCTACGACAACCTTCTCGGCCGTCTCGGCGCGGGCCGGCCGATCCCGGCCGTCGGCGCCTCGCTCTGGCTCGACCGGCTGACGGGAGACGCGGCATGAGCCAGCCGTCCAGCAACGATGCCCCGCTCGTCCTCGCCGTGCCCTCGAAGGGGCGGCTGCAGGAGAACGCGACCGCCTTCTTCGGCCGCGCCGGGCTGAAATTCGTCAAGGCCAGCGGCGAGCGCGGCTATCGCGGCACGATCGCCGGGGTGGAGGGCGCGGAGGTCGCCTTCCTCTCGGCTTCGGAGATCGTCGCGCAACTCGCCTCGGGCGCCGCTCATCTCGGCGTCACCGGCGAGGACCTCGTCCGCGAGCAACTCTCGGATGCCGATGCCGCCGTCGAGATGCTCACCCCCCTCGGCTTCGGCCACGCCAATGTCGTCGTCGCCGTGCCGCAAGCCTGGATCGACGTGCGCAGCATGGCCGATCTCGACGACGTCGCCTCGACCATGCGCGCGCGCCACGGCCGCAAGCTGCGCGTCGCCACGAAATATGTGCACCTGACCCGCCGCTTCTTCGCCGAGCACGGCCTTGCCGATTATCGCATCGTCGAGAGCCTCGGCGCGACCGAAGGCGCGCCTGCCGCCGGAACGGCCGAGATCGTGGTCGACATCACCACGACGGGCGCGACGCTCGCGGCCAATGCGCTGAAGGTGCTGGACGACGGCGTGATGCTGGCCTCGGAAGCCAATCTCGTCGCTTCCATGCGCGCGCCCTGGGGCGACCGCGCCAGGGCTGCCGCAAAGACCATCCTCTCGCGCATCGCGGCGGAGGAGGAGGGGCGCACGATCCGCGAGGTCCGTGCGCGCCTCGATCTGTCGCCGGAGGTCCTGGCGGCTCTCGGGGGGCGTTTCGGCACGCGCCTGCCGTTCGGCGCGCCGGCTGCCGGCACGCCGCTGACGCTGCATTGCCCGGACAAGGCCGTCTTCGCGCTGGTCGAACATCTCGACGGACTCGGCGCCGACGATGTGACCGTTTCCGCTCCGGCTTACGTCTTCCGCCGCTCGAACCGCCTGCTGGAACGACTCAACGCGCGCATCTGAAGCGGTTTTCCGCAACGGAATGACAGTGCCTGCCCCGCTTCAGCCTTGATCCTGAGCCAATTGGCCTCTAGGCGTGTTAACCGGTTTGGCGGCCCGCGCGGCCGTGCGAGTGAATGCAGGTAAGACGATCATGATCCGACGCCTTGGCCTTGCGGCCGTTCTTGCTGGCCTGGCCGCGCCGATGCTGATGCCGGGCGAGGCCATGGCTCAGCGCCGCCAGCAGATGCCCTCCCGCACCGAGCTCGGCGGGCAGACCGAGATTCCGCAGGCCCAGCAGGAGAAGACCTTTCCGGTCGGCGCGAGCTGGAGCGTCGTCCAGCTGAACGGCAAGCCCGTCTACGACCGCCGGGCGACGCTGATCATCGACAAGAATCTGCGCGGCACCGGCTTCGGCGGCTGCAACACCTTTTCGGCCTCGGCCTACCCGCTGCGCCAGCAGGGACTCGCCGTGGGGCCGATCGCCCTGACCAAGCGCAGCTGCGACAAGGGCCTGCTCGATTTCGAGCGCGCCTTCCTCACTGCCCTGCGCGCTGCGCGCAACTGGGACATCGTCAATGGCCGCCTCGTCCTCAAGGGCGCGGCCGGCGAGCTGACCCTCAGCCGCTCGCTCTGAGCACCTCCTTCTCCCCTCGGGGGAGAAGGTGTCTGCGGAGCAGACGGATGAGGGAAGGGTCGCGCAAGCGGCCCTTTTTTCGTTTCAGCAACGTAGCGCTGCCCTCATCCGTCAGCGCTTCGCGCTGCCACCTTCTCCCCCAAGGGGAGAAGGGGAGAGGCCTCAGGCAGCCGGCGCTTTTTCCGTCGGCGTCGGGGTAAAGGTGCCGTCCGCGTTCGGCTCCATGGTGACGACGGCGTCGTGCATGCTGCGCAGCGTCGCGCGGTGGCCGATCGAGACGATACGGGCCTCAGGCAGCTCGCGGTCGATCGCCGCGTAGATCTCGCCTTCCAGTTTCTCGTCGAGCGAGGCGGTGGCCTCGTCGAGGAAGAGCCAGTCCGGCTTGCTCAGCAGTGCACGGGCAACGGCCAGCCGTTGCTGCTCGCCGCCGGACAGCCGCTGCCCCCAGAGATCGACTTCGTCGAGCTTGTCGGCGAGATGGCCGAGCTTGACCTTCTCCATCGCGGCGCGGATCGCAGCGTCGTCATAGGCGCCTTCCTTGGCCGGATAGGCCAGCGCGGCCCGGAGCGATCCCTGCGGCAGATAGGGGCGCTGCGGCAGCAGCATGATCTGCGCTTCGGGCGGAATCCCGACCTTGCCGTCGCCGAAGGGCCAGATGCCGGCGATGGCGCGGAACAGCGTCGACTTGCCGGAGCCGGACGGACCGATCAGCAGGGTGGAACGCACCTTGCCGAAATCGAGCGCGCCGAGCTTCACGATCGGCTTGCCGTTCGGCAGCAGCAGTGTGGCATTGCGGATGTGCAGGCCCTGGTCGCGCGAGGTCTCGCGGCCGAGCGCCTCCTCGCTGATCGGCCCGTGCTGCGCGTCGGCGATCGCGGTCTCGAACGAGGTCAGACGGTTGATCGAGGCGAGGTAGGAGGCGATCGAGGAGTAGCTGTTGATGATGAAGGAGAGCGCAGTCTGCACCCGGTCGAAGGCGCCGGCCACCTGCATCATGATGCCGAGCGTGATCGTGCCCGCAAAATAGTACGGTGCCAGGATGATGTAGGGCAGCACCACGCTGAGTTGGTTGTAGGACAGGGTGAAGCTGGTCAGCTTCAGTCGGCGCCAGACCAGCCGGTAGAAGTTCTCGACGATGTCGTAGAAGCGCTGGGCGAGATGGGCGCGCTCCGTCGGTTCGCCGACCATCAGCGCGATCTGCTCGGAATATTCGCGCAGACGGGCCAGCGAGAAGCGGAAATTCGCCTCGCGCTTCTCCTGCTCGAACTCGAGCCGGATCAGCGGGCGTCCGATCAGATGCGTCAGCCATGTCGCCGCCGCCGCGTAGAAGAACGCGACCCAGAAGATGTAGCCGGGAACGGCGATGGAGGTGCCCGGCAGGTTGAAGGCGACCGGGATGTTCCAGAGGATGATCGAGAACGAGACCAGCGTCGAAACCTGCGAGAGCAGGGGCAGCGCGAAGTTGTAGGTCTGGTTGACGAAGGCGCGGGTGTCTTCGGCGATACGCTGGTCGGGGTTGTCGACGCTGCCGGCAAGCGCGATCCGGTAATGCGTGGCGTGGTCGAGCCAGCGCCGCGTGTACTCGTTCGCCATGAACTGTCGCCAGCGGATCAGGATGGTGTAGTTGGCGAAGAGCTCGATCAGGCCAGAAATCACCCAGAGAGCAGCCCACAGGCAGAACACCCAGAACAGCTGATACCAGAAGGCGGCCGCATCCTTGTTCTGCAGCGCGTCGTACATGTCGCGATTGAAGAAGGAGAGGCGCAGCGTGATGCCGACCTGGGCCTGGTTGATCACGATCAGGAAGACGAACAGCGAGACCGCCAGCGTGCCGAGCCGGATCCGGAACGGGCCGATCGGCCAGAGATTGGCCGTGGTGACCTCCTGCGACTCGAAATAGGGCGAGGCGATGCGGGCGATACGCGCGATCACCGGCACGAAGGAGATCGCGTAGATCAGGATGCCGAAGACGCCGACGGTGGTCGGCAGGCTGGTCGGTACGGGCGGGATCTGCAGTGCCGGCGGCCACCAGCCGATCTCCGCCAGCACGGCCGCCGCGCCGAACAGCAGATATTCGATGGCGAAGACGCCGGAAAAGATGCGCAGGAAGAACGCCAGGCTCGGCGAGCGGAAGGTTACCGCCGCCAGCAGCAGGCCGACGACGCCCATACCGATCAGCCCGGCCGATCCGGCCTGTTGGCCGACGACCAGCGTGACAGCCGCCAACGCGGCGACGAGGATGCTCAACGGACGCATGGGCAGGGATCCTGGGCGGGAAACGGTAAACTCCACGATTCGGACCATGTCGCAGCAGATGGGGCCTTTCAATGGCGATGCGCCCGAATGAGCAAATTGTCATCTGGCGGATAGGCGGCGGCGAGGGGGGAGGCGGCCATGGGATTCTGCCGGTTCCGTGGAAACGCGCCGTCATCCCGGGCTACCGGCGGGAGACCCGGGATCCATCGTAGGACTCTGCGCTCTACGATGGATCCCGGATCGGCGCCGCTGAAGCGGCTTGTCCGGGATGACACGCGCTCCCGCAAAATGCGGCGCGGCAGACCTGGAACGAACCGCCCCGGACGAGCGGGGCTCGTCCGGGGCGGGAAGCTGGCAGGGGCTGACTGGTCGACAGCTCTGCGCGTCACTCGGCAGCGACGATCTTGCCGGCGTCCCACTTGTACATGGAGAAGCTCGGCGAGCTCAGGTCGCCGGTCTTGCCATAGGTCAGCGTGCCGATCGCGGTCTTGACCGGCATGCCGGACTGCAGCGCCTTGGCAGCGCCATTGGCATCGCTCGCCTTGCCGGCCTTCTCGATGGCGGCCTTCAGCACCTCGACCGCGGCAAAGGCGTTGAGCGTGAAGGCTTCCGGCGGAATGCCCTTCTCCTTCAGCGCCGCGACGGCCTGGGCCGAATCCGGGTTCTTCAGCGCGTCGGTGGCGTTGGTGAAGAGGGTGCCGGTGGCATGATCGCCGCCGATCGCGGCGAATTCGGTGTTCGAGAGACCCTCGCCACCGATGATGACCGCCTTGACGCCCGCATCGGCGAGCTGGCGGGAGAGCAGCCCACCCTCAGGATGGTAGCCGCCGAAATAGATCAGGTCGACATTGGCGGCCTTGAGGCGCGTCACGACGGCCGAGAGATCCTTGTCGCCGGGGTTGACCGTCAGCGCGACGACCTCCTTGAGCCCGCCGGCATTGATGCCCTTCTGGAAGGCATCGGCGAGGCCCTTGCCGTAGGTGCCCTTGTCGTGGACGATCGCGATCTTCCTGTCCTTCATGTTCTTCAGGACGTAAGCCGCGGCGATCTCCGCCTGCTGGTCGTCGCGGCCGCAGGTGCGGAAGACGTTGGCCAGGCCGCGAGTCGTCAGCGCCGGCGAGGTCGCGGTCGGCGTCACCATCAGCACGCCGCTCTCGGCGAGCACGTCGGAAACCGCCATGGCGACGCCCGAGGTTACTGGTCCGACCACGAACTTGACCTTCTCGCCGACCAGCAGGTTGGCCGACGAGACCCCCTGCTTCGGATCGCCGGCATCGTCGGCGAGCTTCAGCACGAGCTTCTCGCCGAGCACGCCGCCATTCTTGTTGATGACGTCGACGGCGGTCTGGGCGCCGTTCTTGACCTGGTCGCCATAGGCGGCGACCGGGCCGGTCAGCGGCGCGACGAGTCCGATGGTGATGTCGGCCTGAGCGCTTTGCGCCGAGACGAACAGCGTTGCGGCGAATGCGACACCGCTGAGGAATGTGGAGGTTTTCATGGGCCTCTCCCGATCAGTTTGGCGTTTCCGCGCGAGCCCGTTGTGGAGTCGCTTGCCGCTTTTATAGGCGAGGAGAGGTGACGATGACATCTCATCGCTTCGCGAGCGGGCCGCTTGGGATGCATGGCGGGGGGAGGGGCAGTTCGCGCCTTCGCTTACACGATATGGAATGAGCGGGATCCGAGACGGAGCATTGAGAGGCTCGGACAGCGCGGGGAACCCTCTCCCGGAGGGAGAGGGTAGGGTGAGGGGTAGGCCGCTAACCGCATTTGCTGTGAGGTGGTCGCTGCTCAGCGATGGGGCCGCACCTCGCTGGTCAAACGGCCTACACCTCACCCCTGCCCCTCTCCTTACAGGAGAGGGGTTCCCCGTGCCCTTGTTCGGCTCCCTCGCGCCCCAAAAAGAGAAGGCCCGGCTTGCGCCGGGCCTTCCGTAGTCTTGCTGGGAGCGATGGATCAGAAGTCCATGCCGCCCATGCCGCCGCCGCCCATCGGGGGCATCGGGGCGTCCTTCTTCGGCAGCTCGGCGATCATCGCCTCGGTGGTGATCAGCAGGCCCGCGATCGAAGCCGCGTCCTGGATCGCCGTGCGCACGACCTTGGTCGGGTCGATGATGCCGGCCTTGACCAGATCGCCGTACTCGCCGGTCTGGGCATTGTAGCCATAGGAATAGTCCTTCGACTCGATCAGCTTGCCGATCACGACCGCGCCGTCATCGCCGGCGTTGTCGACGATCTGACGGGCCGGAGCGGCGATCGCCTTGCGGACGATCTCGACGCCGGTCTTCTGGTCGTCGTTCTGGGTCTTGATCGTCTTGACCGAGTTCAGAGCGCGCAGCAGGGCGACGCCGCCGCCCGGCAGGATGCCTTCTTCCACCGCGGCGCGGGTGGCGTTCAGGGCATCGTCAACGCGGTCCTTCTTCTCCTTGACCTCGACCTCGGTCGCGCCGCCGACGCGGATCACCGCGACGCCGCCGGCGAGCTTGGCCAGGCGCTCCTGGAGCTTCTCGCGGTCGTAGTCCGAGGTGGTCTCCTCGATCTGCGCCTTGATCTGGGCGACGCGGGCCTCGATGTCCTTCTTCTTGCCGGCGCCGTCGATGATCGTGGTGTTCTCCTTCTCGATGCGCACCTTCTTGGCGCGGCCGAGCTGGGGAAGCGTCACGGTCTCGAGCTTGATGCCGAGGTCTTCCGAGATCATCTGGCCGGCGGTCAGGATCGAGATGTCCTCGAGCATGGCCTTGCGGCGGTCACCGAAGCCCGGAGCCTTGACGGCCGCGACCTTCAGGCCGCCACGGAGCTTGTTGACGACGAGCGTGGCGAGAGCCTCGCCCTCGACGTCCTCGGCGATGATGAGGAGCGGCTTGCCGGTCTGCACCACGGCCTCGAGGATCGGCAGCATCGCCTGCAGCGAGGAGAGCTTCTTCTCGAAGATGAGGATGTAGGGGTCGTCGAGCTCGGCGACCATCTTCTCGGAGTTGGTGATGAAGTAGGGCGAGAGATAGCCGCGGTCGAACTGCATGCCCTCGACGACGTCGAGCTCGGTCTCGGCGGTCTTGGCCTCCTCGACGGTGATGACACCCTCGTTGCCGACCTTCTGCATGGCCTTCGAGATCATCTCGCCGACCGACGAGTCGCCGTTGGCCGAGATCGTGCCGACCTGCGCGACTTCCGCGTTCGAGGTGACCTTCTTCGAGTTCTTCTTGAGATCGGCGACGATGGCCTCGACGGCGAGGTCGATGCCGCGCTTCAGGTCCATCGGGTTCATGCCGGCCGCAACCGACTTGGCGCCCTCACGCACGATCGCCTGGGCGAGCACCGTGGCGGTGGTGGTGCCGTCACCGGCATGGTCGTTCTGGCGCGAAGCGACTTCGCGCACCATCTGCGCGCCCATGTTCTCGAACTTGTCGGCGAGCTCGATCTCCTTGGCGACGGTGACGCCGTCCTTGGTGATGCGCGGGGCGCCGAACGACTTCTCGATCACGACGTTGCGGCCCTTCGGACCCAGCGTGACCTTCACGGCATTGGCGAGGATGTCCACGCCGCGCAGCATCTTGTCGCGCGCCTCGGTGGAGAACTTGACGTCTTTGGCAGCCATGAGAGCTACTCCTTAGAAATGGAAAGGGAAGAGAGCAGTCAGGCGGCTATCAGCCGACGACGCCCATGATGTCGGATTCCTTCATGATCAGGAGATCCTGGCCGTCGATCTTGACCTCGGTGCCCGACCACTTGCCGAACAGGACGCGGTCGCCCTTCTTGACGTCGAGAGCGACGAGCTTGCCGGCCTCGTCACGGGCGCCCGGGCCCACGGCGATGACCTCGCCCTCCTGGGGCTTTTCCTTGGCGGTGTCGGGGATGATGATGCCACCCTTGGTCTTCTCTTCGCCATCCAGGCGGCGGACCACGACGCGGTCATGCAAAGGACGGAACTTCATGGTTCTGTCTTCCTCTCGGTCTCATTCGGTTCGGGCGCCGCGGAAGGGCTCCCGGGGGAGGCTGTTAGCAGTCAATGGATGAGAGTGCTAACAGATGGCGCGGAGATAGGCTCGGGGTCTCGGAGAGTCAAGGAAGCCTGCGACAACAAAGTGAACGCCGGATGCGGCACGCAGCCCTTCGCCTTTCGGCTGCCGCACGCGCTAGAACACGCTAAGATGGCTGAATGACGACACTCGTGCCCGATCCGCGCCTCGACGACATCGCTCGGTCCTGCGTTGCGCTTCATGTCCGGATGACGGCCCGCGCCGTCACCCGCGCTTATGACGAGGCGATGCGGCCGAGCGGATTGAAGATCACCCAGTTCGTGCTGCTCTCGGCGCTGAGCACCGGGCAATGGAAGTCGATCACGGAGCTGGCCGAGCGCTTCGCTCTGGAGCGTACTTCGCTGACCCGCAATCTCCAGCTTCTCGCCACTGAGGGCATGGTCGAGCCGGTCGAGTGCCGTGGCCGTGCCGCGGTCTATGCGGTGACGCAGAAGGGCAGGGCGGCGATCGAGGCGGCCATTCCGTTCTGGCGGGCGGCGCAGGACAAGATCGAGGGCGGCTTCGGCGAGGAGCGTTGGCGCGAGACCCGCGACGGGCTGAAGGCGCTGCGCCGCGCTGCGCGTGGGGGGGCCTGAAACCCGGATCCGTCATTCCGGACAAGCCGCCCTCGGGCCCGACCTTCGGTCGGCCCCAGGACAGGTTCCGCGGCGCCGATCCGGAATCCATCGTAGAGCTGGACACCCTATGATGGATTCCGGGTCTGCGCTTCGCTCCGCCCGGAATGACGGCGTTCTCAATCGGCTCCGGTTGACGCACCCACCATCCTCTCTTTATCGTGCAGATACACGATTTGAGAGGGTGCCATGGATCGGACGTTCGGAGTGGTGTCCCGCGAGGTGCTGGTCGCGGGCGATGGCTTGAGCTTCCTGCGCGGCATCATCGACGGCACTCACCCGGCTCCGCCTTTCGCCGGGACCATGGATTTCGATCTGGCGGAGGCGGATGAAGGGCGCGTCGTCTTCGTCGGCCAGCCGTCGCCCCGCTTCTTCAATCCGCTCGGCACGATCCACGGCGGCTGGACCGCCACGATCCTCGATTCCGCCATGGCCTGCGCCGCCCATTCCACGCTGAAGCCGGGCGAGGGCTACACCACGCTGGAGATGAAGCTGAACTATGTCCGGCCAGTCATGCCGGACTCCGGCACGGTGCGCTGCGAAGGCAAGCTGATCCATCGCGGTGGCTCGGTCATCACGACCGAAGGCAATCTGCGCGATGAGCGCGGCAAGCTGCTCGCGCACGGTACGGAAACCTGCGTCGTGTTTCCGGCGAAGCCTAGCGCCGGCTGACCGCGCCGGCCCCGGCCACGATCAGAAGCGCACCGAGATAAGTCGTGTAGAGCGGAACCTCGCCGAAGACGAAGAAGCCGAGTAGGCTCGCCCAGATCAGCGCGGTGTACTCGATCGCCGCCAGCCGGGACGCGGCCGCCTTGGCATAGGCCGAGGTGAGTGTGAGATGGCCTGCGACACCGAGCGCACCCGCGAAGAGATAGATCGCGAGATCCGCCAGCGTCATCGGCACGAAGGCGAGGGCGGCGGGAACGACGAGGCACAGCGCCGGCCCGACATTCTGGAAGGCGACGATGACGGTGGGGTGCTCCCTGACCGCGATGCGCCGCAGCAGGATCAGATTGAAGGCGTAGCTCACCGCCGAGAACAGCGCGGCGGCGACGCCGAGGCTGGCGCCGCTGACATGGCCCTGCAGCCGCGGCCAGACCATCACCAGCATGCCGGCGAGGCCGAAGGCGAGCGCCTGCAGCACGCGCCGGTCGATCGTCTCCTTCAGCAGCAGGCCGCCGAGGACCGCAACGAAGACAGGAGCCAGAAATGAGAGCGTCAGCGCTTCGGCGAGCGGCAGCACCGAGACCGAATAGAAGAAGCTGCCGGCGGTCAGCACGACGAGCGGGACGCGCACGACATTGCCGATGATGCTGTCTCGGGTCGGGCGGGCCGGGCGCGCGAACGCGAGGACGGCGAGCGCGCAGAGGCCGCCCATCAGGAAGCGCATGAACAGCGCGACGATGAAGGGGTGCTGCTGCATCTGGCCCTTGATCACCGCATCCATGGCGGTGAGGAGCGCGATGCCGAGCGCGGCGCGCAGCGCGGTTGTGATGCTCATGCCGGCGGACCGGCAAGCGGCTTGCGGAAATGGTATTCCCAGGTGAAGGAGATATCGCCGAGATAGCGCTCGCCCGGCCAGCGCACGAAGCCGAGCTTTTCGTAGAAGCGGTGGCCGCGGACGAAGCGCGTATCCGACCACAGCATCATCTCGCCGAAGCCGCCGGCTTCCGCGAAGGCGAGCGCCTCGGCAAACAGGGCCTGCGCCAGCCCGGCGCCACGCCAGGCGGGCGCGACATAGACCTTGAACAGCTCGACGGCATTCTGCTCCGGCACCGGGATGACGCCGAGCGAGCCGGCGATGCCGCCATTCGGCGCATCGACGACCCAGAGCCGCCCGTTCCTGGCGGCGAAATGGCTCGCCGGCCGGCGCAGTTCCGGAAACTCCGACCAGTCGAAATGGCAGCCGGGATATTCGGCGAAGCTCGCCGCCACCAGAGCGGCGAGCGGTTCGGAATCGTCGTCGCGCGCGGCGCGAAGCGGCGGAAGGCTGGACGTCATGGTGCAGGGATGCCGGTCATTGGCCGCCAAGGCAAGGGGAGGCGCAACCGCTCAGCGCATGGGGTTCAGCGCCGCAATGCAAGCGCCGCATCGGCGGTGAACTCCCCGTCATTGCGAGCACAAGCGAAGCAATCCAGGGGGACGTAGAGCTCTGCCGCCCCTGGATTGCTTCGTCGCTGGCGCTCCTCGCAATGACGCGTGGCAGGTGAGCGCGCGCCGGAAAAACCCTTGCCCATGATCCCTTTGAGCCTCTAGGCCAGAACGGCCCGCGACGTTTCGGCCGTGGATGTGAGTCGTGCTGCTTCCGCCTCAGGGCGTCATGACCGGGATCATATGACTGTTCTCGTGCCCTTCATCATCAATGCCGGGCTGAACTTCGTCCTCGGGCTGCTCATCGCATTGTTTCTGGGGCCGGAAGCGTTCGGGCTCTATGCCATCGGTGCCGCGGTCGTCGTGCTGGTCAACACGGCGCTGCTCGACTGGCTGAAGCTTTCGGTCGTCCGCTTCTATTCGGCGCAAAGCCGGGAGCGCGATCCCGGCATCCGCGCGACGCTCGATCTGCTCTTCGCCGGCATTGGCCTCTCACTCTGCGCGCTGCTAGGGGCGGCGCTGCTCGCGGGCATCGATACCGGCCTGCCGATGACGCTGCTCGCGGTGGCCGTCGCCGGCGGCGTCGGAGCCGGCTGGTTCGACTATCACAGTGCCATCGCCCGCTCGCGCTTCCTCGACGCCGCCTATGCCCGGCTCGTCCTCATCAGGAGTGGCATTGCCCTCGCGCTGATGGTCGGAGCGGCCTGGTGGCTACGCGATCCGGTCGTGGTTTTGCTAGGCGGGCTGGCCAGCACCATCGTCTCGGTGCTCGCGGTGCGCCGCAGGCTGGCCGATGAAGGTCCGGGGCTCGCCGCGGCACGGACCGATCTTGCCCGCAGCTTCGCCCGCTATGCGCTGCCGCTGGTGGCCGGAAACGCCGTCTATTCGCTGATCCCGCTGCTCAATCGCGCCATTCTGGCGGACCGTTTCGGCCTGGCGGAGGCCGGCTATTTCTCGCTCGCCTCCGATATCGGCCTCAGGCTCTTTCCAGTACTGGCCTCGATGCTGGAGATCCTGCTGCTGCGCGAGGTGATCCGCCTCGACGAGACCCGGGGCCGCCCCGCCGCGCAGAAGCGCATCGCTCGCAACATGGTGACGGTGCTCGCCGTCGTGCTGCCCGTCGTGCTGGGCTTCTGGCTGACGCTGCCGGCCTTCGAGCGGCTCTTCGTGCCCGCAAGTTTCAGAGGCCATTTCGCCAGCTATATGGCGCTCCTGCTGCCCGGTTTCGCCGCGATCGCGCTGTTCCAGGCGGCGATCTACCCGGTCTTCCTGCTGGCCAGGCGCACCCTCGTCGCCACCTTCGCGGCCTTGGCGGGGCTGGCCGTGAACCTTGCCGTCATCGCCGCACCGTTGGGGGCAGCCACACCGGGAGCGATCGCGATCGCGCAAAGCGCAGCCTTCCTGACGGCCTTTGCGGTGACCGGTGCAGTCGCCCTTGGCGCGTTGCCGTCATGGCCGCCGCTACGCGACTGCGGCTGTGTGATCCTCGCCGCTGCCGCGATGAGCCTGTTGGTCTGGTCGCTTCAGAACCGCCCGCCGGCTCTGGCGGAGCTGCCGCTCCAGATCGGCCTCGGCGGGCTGGCCTATGCGGCGGTGATCCTCGCCTGCGATGTCGGCCGCTGGCGCAGCGGCTTGAAGCTGCGTTGGCTCGCCCGCAAAGGGTTAAGGCGATAGCCCGGCCGGCAACGCTTCCTTCACCCTGCGGCTTGATGACCCGCTAAGGTTAATTCCGCGAATTGGCTGAGTTTTGGAGTGAATTGCGCGCTCGAAGCCTGTGATTCACCATTCTTTTCAAGCCGCTCCGCAGGCTTCCGGCAGTCGATGTCGAGAGTATTGCGTGATGCGTCGAACGATTGTCCTTCCGTTGCTGATTGCAGCCGGCTCGCTGACAGCGAGCGCAGCCATGGCGCAGGGCTATGGCTATGCCGGGCCAAATGACCCGATGGCTGCGGCACGCGGCCGCGCGAACTATGGCGGCGGCTTCATCGAGATGCTGATGACCGGCCGCGACCCGACGCCCTATGGCCGAGGCGGCGCCGTCTACAACCGTCCCGGTGGTCAGTACGCCTATGGCCAGACGGTGAGGTCGGCGCCGGGCTACGAGGCTGATCCCTTCGAGGCTGCGCGCCAGCCGCAGGCCGGTCGCCGCGTGGCGGCGCTCGGTCAGCCGATCGAGCCGCAGCAGGGCATCCAGCAGCTCGTCGATCCGCGCTTCCACAAGCAGGAGGTTGCCTATGACGGTCCGCACAAGCCGGGCACGATCATCATCGACACGCCGCAGCGCTTCCTCTTCCTGGTGCAGCCGGGCGGCCGGGCTCTGCGCTACGGCATCGGCGTCGGCCGTCCCGGCTTCTCCTGGGCCGGGATGAAGACGATCACGCGCAAGGCGGAGTGGCCGAGCTGGACGCCTCCGGCGGAAATGCTCAAGCGCCGGCCGGACCTGCCGCGCTTCATGGCCGGCGGCCCGGAGAATCCGATGGGCGCGCGCGCCATGTATCTCGGCTCATCGCTCTACCGCATCCACGGCACCAACGAGCCGAACACCATCGGGCAGGCGGTTTCTTCCGGCTGCATCCGCATGACCAATGACGACGTCAAGGACCTCTACGAGCGCGTGCGCGTCGGCGCCAAGGTGCTGGTGATCTGAGCGGGCGTTGCCCTAGAGCCTGCTGAATTTACGCGGAAACACGCCGTCATCCCGGGCTTGACCCGGGATCCATGCCAGAGCGCCTCCTGATAAAGGTTCTGGCATGGATCCCGGCTCTCCGCTTCGCTCCGGCCGGGATGACCCGCGCTTCCATCAAAACGCAGCAGCCACTAGGAACTGCCGATCAGGACGCCGACAGCGAGCACCAGCAGGCCGCCGAGGATGATCTGCACGATCGCAGAGCCGAACGGCGTATCCATGTAGCGGAAGCGCACCCAGGCGATCACCACGAGCTCGCAGGCGACGATGACGCCAGCGATGGCGGTCGCCAGCCAGAAATCGGGGATGAGGTAAGGCAGGGTGTGGCCGAGCCCGCCGATCGCGGTCGCGATGCCGCAGGCGGCGCCGCGCACCCAAGGATGGCCACGTCCCGTCACCACCCCGTCGTCGGAGAGCGCTTCGGTCAGACCCATGCTGATGCCCGCGCCGAGCGAGGCGGCGAGGCCGACGACGAAGGCGTTCCAGGAATCATGCGTCGCGAAGGCTGCGGCGAAGATCGGCGCCAGCGTCGAGATCGAGCCGTCGATCAGCCCGGCGAGCGCCGGCTGGACGATCTGGAGGACGAAGAGCCGCTTGCGTGTCTCTTCTTCCTCATTGGCGGCACCCGAGGTCTTGAGCTCTTCGCCGAGCCGTTCGGCCAGGCTTTCATGTTGGCGCTCCGCTTCGGCGAGATCGGCGAGGAGCTTTCGGGTGCTGGTGTCGAAGGCGCGCTGAGCCGCATCGGCATAGAAGCGGCTCGCTTCGAGCTCCATCAGGGCGGCATGCCGACGCGCTGCATCGAGCTGCAGGTCTTCGTGCAGCCAGACAGGATTGCGCTTGAGGAAGCCTTTCACATCCTGCCGGGTGATGTGTGGCAGCTCCTTGCCGAAACGGCTTTCATAAAGCGTGAGCAGACTGTGGCGATGGCCTTGCTCCTCGGTCGCCATCTCCTCGAACATCCGCGCCGAATGCGGGTAGTTGGCGCGCAGGCGCTGGGCGAAGGAGAGGTAGATGCGGGCATCCTCCTCCTCGTTCGCGATGGCAAGGGCGAGGATTTCGGCCTCGTCGAGATCAGTGACGCGCTTCATGGGAAGTCCATAGATTAGAATAATTCTAACCTATGGGTTCTGGGGAACAAAGGGAAGGGCTCACGCCAAAAAAGACGCCCGCCTCTCAGGGAGGCGGGCGCGTTATGTCGTGGGAAGGGGTCAGACCCAGCTGTCGTCGTCGCCGGAATCGAAGCCGGGATCGTCACCGTCATCGTCGTCGTTGTTCGCCTGCTCGTACTTGGCCTCGCCGTCATAGCCCTGGCCGTAATCCGAGCGATCCTGCGCCGCCTGATCCTTGGCGCCCTCATCATAAGCCGCCTGCTGCGTGTTGGCGCCGGCATTGGCACTCGTATCGGCCGCCGCTGCCGGGGTTGCAGCCTTGGCGGCCCCACCCGCGCCGCTGAAGGCGTTGGCGAGGACATTGCCGAGAACGACACCGCCGGCGACACCGGCTGCCGTTGTCAAGGCGCTCGCCATGAAACCACCGCCGCGGCCAGGGGCCTGTTGCGGCTGGTTGGTCCATGGACCGGGCTGCATCGGCGCGGCGGCCTGCGCCGGAGCGGCCTGTACCGGGCTGGCTTGCATCGGCTGGCCTTGCGGCTGTGTGTTCCAGGCGCTGGAGGGGGCAGCCGCATCGGCACGTGGCGTCACGGAAGGCACCGACCCTGCGCGCGGCACGCTGCCGCCGCCGAAGATGCCGGACAGGAAGCCGCCGGCAGCCGGCGGGACCGCGGCCTCGCTGGCTCGCTTCTCGGCCTCGCGCAGCTGCGCCTGCAGGCTTTCGACCTGCTGGTGCAGATTGGCGAGCGCCTGCTCCTGCACATAGACCGCCTGGGCCATGGCATAGGGCGCATAGGGCTGCTCGCGCAGGCGTTCCGCGATGAAGTTCTCAGCCTCGGGGTCGCGGGGCTGGTTGGCCGCCTGCTTGAGGCGGTCGAAAATCCCGGCGATCACGTCGCGTTCTTGCGGCGTCATCGTCATCTCCTCTCGTTACGCGGCATCGTTGCGCCGCGCTCAAGAGGTGGGACCGGCCTGTGACAGTATCAAGGCCGGAACTGCTTGACCTGCGCGGCAAGCTGCCGCGCCGTATCAGATGCTGCCGTCGAGATCGTCGTCCGGCGGCGGCATCTCGTCGACCTCGGAGCCCGGCTGCAGCGTGCCGCGGTTGAGCACCACGACCGTCGTGCCGGTCGGCACGCGGCTGTAGAGATCGATGATGTCCTGGTTGAACAGGCGGATGCAGCCCGAGGACACCGACTTGCCGATCGACCAGGGCTCGGAGGTGCCATGGATGCGATACAGCGTGTCGCGGCTGCCCTGATAGAGGTAGAGGGCGCGCGCGCCGAGCGGGTTCTCGAGGCCGCCAGCCATGCCGGCAGCCCAGGGGCGATTCCGTTCCGGCTCGCGGGCGATCATCGCCGCGGTGGGCGTCCAGCGCGGCCACTGCGCCTTGCGGGCGACCGTGGCGCGGCCGCGCCAGGACATGCCCTGCTTGCCGACGCCGATGCCGTAGCGGATCGCCTTGCCGCCCTCCTGGACGAGATAGAGGTAGCGGTTGTCGGTATCGACGACGATGGTGCCGGGCTGCTCGCGGGTCGGATAGGAGACGATGCGGCGCAGGAACTGCGGCTCGACCTCGGTGAGGTCCGTCGCCGGCAGCGGGTGCTGCTCGTCCGGCCGCTCGCCATACATCGACAGGTATTGCGGGCTGATCTGCGGCCCCTTGGGCGCAACCTCATAAGGTTGCTGGCGCCGGCTCACGCAGGCGGCGAGGAACAGCGGCGTCAGGGCTGCGAAGGCGCGGCGGGTCGGACGGGCGAGGGGAGAGGCGGACGGGCGGGCGGGGGACATCGACGGCAAACTCGGTGTTACGGGCGGCGGAAGTCAACGGTGGGACGGCGCTGCGGTTCCATGCGCCGTTGCAGGCTTCCGTTCAAGGTGTCCGAGATGGCCGTGGGGTGAACAGGGGATGGCCAAATTGTGGCTGTGTAACTCTGTTGCCCTTCGGCAACAGAGCTGGCTCCCGCTAGACCGCCTGCCGCAGCCCCCATTTGAGCAGCCCCAATCGCTCTCGCGCCCACCAGCGTGAGAGCATCATCACGGCGACGGCGGTCAGCCCGATGGCAAGGCCGATCCAGATGCCGCGCCCGGCGAGCGGGGTCACGAAACCGAGAGCTGCGGAAAGTGGCAGGCCGATGCCCCAATAGCCGATGCCGGCGAGAATCATCGGCAGGCGCGTGTCGCCGAGCCCGCGCAGGATCGATGAGCCGACGACCTGCGCGCCATCGGCGATCTGGAAGACCGCCGCATAGAACAGGAAGACCACGGCGATCTGGGCCACCGCTTCCGCGCCGGGTTTCGAGCGGTCGAGGAAGGGTGCGATCAGCCAGTGCGGCACGGTTGCCATCAGCAGCGCGGTGAAGCTCATGAAGCTCAGCGCCAGGATGAGCGCCATCGTGCCGGCACGCCGGATGCCCTCCTTGTCGCCGGCGCCGAAGGCGCGGCCGACGCGGACGGTCCCGGCCTGGCCGATGCCGAGCGGCACCATGAAGGCGAGCGAGGCGATCTGGATCGCGATGGCATGGGCCGCAAGCGCAGTTGCTCCGAGCAACCCCATCATGAAGGCCGCGCCATAGAAGATGAGCGACTCGAAGGCGAGCGTCAGAGCGATCGGGAGGCCCATTCGCCAGAAGGCGCGGTAACGCGGCCAGTCCGGCACCCAGAAGCGGCCCAGCACATGATAACGCCGGAAGCGCCGGTCGAGCGAGACGACGAGCGCGAGGCCCAGGAACATCAAGGCCGAGGACAGCGCCGTCGCCAGACCCGAACCCGGCAGGCCGAGCGCCGGGAAGCCGAGCCGCCCAAACATCAGGCACCAGTTGGCGACGGCGTTGAAGCTGACGGCGCCGAGCACGACGATGAAGGCCCAGCGCGGTCGCTGCAACGCGGCGACGAAGCCGCGCAGGCACAGATACAGAAAGAAGGGCAGCAGGCCCCATTGCAGCGTATGGATGTAGGATGCGGCCGCCTTGGACAGGGCCGGGTCCTGGCCCATCGCGGTCAGGATGAACTCGGCCTGCCAGAGGAAGAGCCACATCGGCCCCACCATGGTGGCCGCGGCCCAGAAGCCCTGCCGGACGGTGCGGCGCAGATCGCGTACCGCATGCTTGTTGCGGCCGAGCTCGATCGCGAGCATCGGCGCGACCGCGCCCATCGCACCGATGCCGAAGATCAGGGCGGCATTATAGAGGTTGGTGCCGAGCGCGCCGGCAGCCAGCGCCTCCGGGCCGAGATGGCCCATCATGATGACGTCGGTCGCCGTCATCGCCGTCTGCGCGACATTGGTCAGCACCATCGGCCAGCTCAGGGCGAGCATGGCGCGCGCCTCCATGAGCCAGGGATGCTGCGGTTTGAAGGCGTCGACGGTCGGCATGGGGGTGCGCTTCTACCGCCGATTGCGGCATTGAAACAGCCACAGCCATGACTGACGACGCCCGAAGCAGATGCGCTGGACGCGGGTCGACAAGTCCCGTCGCGGTCTGCATCTTGCCTCGCAGATCGCTGGAGGGTCTGGACCGATGAGCACCAATCTGAGGATCGACGGCGCGAGGCTGGCCTCGCGCCTGGCAGAACTTTCGAAGATCGGTGCGACGCCGGAAGGAGGTTGCCGTCGGCTTGCCCTCACCGATGAGGATCGGCAGGGTCGGGACTGGCTGGTCGGCCAGATGAAGGCGCTCGACCTCGATGTCCGGGTCGATGCGATCGGCAACATCGTCGGCATCCTGAAAGGTCGGCAGGACGGTCCCGCCGTCATCATGGGCTCGCATATCGACACGGTCGGCACCGGTGGGCGCTTCGACGGTGCGCTCGGCGTCGTCGCCGGCGTCGAGGTTCTGGCATCGCTGCGCGATGCCGGGCTGACGCCGAAGCGCGACATGGCCGTCATCGCCTTCACCAATGAGGAGGGCGCGCGCTTCCACCCCGACATGCTCGGCTCCTATGTCTGGGCCGGCGGCATGAGCGTCGAAGCGGCGCATAAGGAGGTCGATTCCGAGGGCGTCGGCCTCGGCGCCGAATTGAAGCGCATCGATTACGAAGGTGCGGAGCAGCCGGGCTTCCTGCCCGCGCATGCCTATCTGGAGCTCCATATCGAGCAGGGGCCGGTTTTGGAGAACGAGGGCGGCGGCCTCGGTGCCGTCACCGGCATCCAGGCGATCTGCTGGCTGGAGCTGACCCTCAAGGGCCGGCCGAGCCACGCTGGCACGACGCCGATGGCGTATCGCAAGGACCCGGGTCTTGCTGCCGCGCGCATCAACATCTTCGCCAACGAGCTGACCAAGACGATCCCGCACCAGCTCGCCAACTCCGGCGTCATCCGCGTACAGCCCGGCAACGTCAATGTCGTGCCCGAGACGGTGGTGATGACGCTCGACCTGCGCAACCCGCTCGATGCGCCACTCGCCCAGGCCGAGGCGGCGGTGCGCCGCTTCTGTGCCGAGCTCGCGGAGCGCGATGGCATCGAGATCTCCTTCCGCGACCTCGCGCGTTTCCCGGCGACGCCGTTTGCCGAGGAACTGATCGCCGAGGTCGAGCGGAGCGCTGGCGAGTTCGGGCTGCCGATCCGGCGGATGATCTCGGGCGCCGGCCATGATGCGCAGATGATGGCGCGGCTCTGCCCGACGGCGATGGTGTTCATCCCCTCGATCGGCGGGCTCTCGCATAACCCCGCCGAATTCAGCACCGACGACGACATGGCCGCCGGCGCCAACATCCTGCTCAGCACTGCCTGGCGCGTCGCCAACGCCTGAAAGGTCCCTGCATGACGACGATCGCCTCGCTTTCCGCCGCCGAGCTCGGGCCGCTCTACGCCAGCAAGGAACTCTCCCCGGTCGATGTCGCGAAGGATGCGCTGGCGCGCATCGAGCGCTTCGAGCCGCAGGTCAACGCCTTCGTCGTCCGTGACGAGGCGATCGCGCTGGCGATGGCGGAAGCCTCGCAGGCGCGCTGGCTGAAGGGCGAGGCGATCGGCCCGCTCGACGGCGTGCCCGTCACCATCAAGGACAATCTCGGCGTCGCCGGCTGGCCGATGCGGCGCGGCTCGGCGGTCGCCTCCGATGTGCCCTTCACGGAGGATTCTCCCGCGACGGCGCGGCTGCGAGAAGCCGGCACGGTGTTCCTCGGCAAGACCACCATGCCGGAATATGGCTGGAAGGGTGTCGGCGACTCCCCGCTCTCCGGCATCACCCGCAATCCCTGGAACACCGGCACGGGGCCGGGCGGCTCCTCTTCCGGCGCGGCCGTCTGCGCCGCGCTCAATCTCGGCTGTATCCATCTTGGCACGGACGGGGCGGGCTCGGTGCGTATCCCCGCTGCCTTTACCGGTGTCGTCGGCCTGAAGCCGAGCTATGGCCGCGTCCCGGCCTGGCCGATCTCGACCATGGGCTTCCTTGCCCATCTCGGGCCGCTGACCCGCACCGTCACCGATACGGCGCTGGCGATGAAGGTGATCGGCCAGCCCGATGCGCGCGATATGACGGCGCTGACGGACCGTCCGCCGGACTATGTCGACGGGCTGAAGGGCGGCGTCCGCGGCCTGCGCGTCGCCTGGTCGCCGCGCCTCGGCCAGGACGTCACCGTCGATCCCGAGATCGCCGCGCTGACGGCTGCGGCGGCGCAGGTCTTCGCCGAGCTCGGCGCGACCGTCGAGGAGGTCGACCCCGGCTTCGCCGATCCGATCGAGACGCTGATGACGATCTGGGCCTCCGGGGCAGCTCTGGCGCTCCGTAGCGTCGATGCCGCCGGGCGGTCCCGGATGGATCCGGGCCTCGTCGCGGTCGCGGAGTTCGGCGAGAGCATCCCGGCCTCCGCTTATGTCGATGCCCTGCTGAACCAGCGCAATGCGCTGGCCCATCGCATGGCGCAGTTCCACGCCCGTTACGACCTGCTGCTGACGCCGACGCTGCCGTTGCCGGCCTTCGCGGCGGGACGCAACACGCCGGAACATGGCGCCTATGGTGAGGATTGGACGCGCTGGACGCCCTTCACCTACCCGTTCAACGTCACCGAGCAGCCGGCGGTCTCTGTGCCCTGCGGCCTGACCAAGGCGGGTTTGCCGGCCGGGCTCCAGATCGTCGGTGCCTTCGGCAAGGACGCGCTCGTGCTGCGGGCGGCGGCTGCCTTCGAGCAGGCCAGACCGTTCGCGCGCGTCGACGCCCCCGTCAAACCGATTTAATCGCGATTTTTTTCGCGATCGCCTCAAACCACCCGAAAACTCCCTCCGGGAGCCGGAAATACCGGCTCCCGCCTCTGAAGTTCCGTCTGGCACGAACCGTGCAGGCGGTCGGACGGCCTTGATCGGGCGCGGCTGTGTGTTGTCAGGCAGGATTTTTCTGCTCAAACTTGCGGCAAGGCAGCCCGATCAGAGACGCCGCTTCAGGGGAGAGCATTGATGGATCGCAGGACGTTTCTGAAATCCGCGACGGGCGCCGGTCTGGCCGCTGCTTCAGGCGGGCTGGCAATGCCGGCGCTGGCGCAGGGGGCGACCAAGACCCTGCGCTTCGTGCCGCAGGCCAATCTCGCGAATTTCGACCCGATCTGGGGAACGCAATACGTCGTCCGCAACGCCGCCGCGCTGGTCTGGGACACCCTCTACGGCATCGATTCCAAGTTCCAGCCGCAGCGCCAGATGGTCGAGGCCGAGGAGGTCTCCTCCGACGGCCTGACCTGGACCTTCAAGCTGCGCTCGGGCCTCAAGTTCCATGACGGCACGCCGGTCACCTCGAAGGACGTGGTCGCGAGCCTGGTGCGCTGGTCGGCGCGCGATCCGATGGGCCTGATGATTCGTGCCATCCAGGTCGAACTGGTGCCGGTCGACGAGCTGACCTGGAAATGGTCGCTGAAGCAGCCCTTCCCGAAGATGCTGCTGGCGCTCGCCAAGAACAACGCGCCGTGCTCCTTCATCATGCCCGAGCGCATCGCCAAGACCGATCCCTTCACCCAGATCACCGAATATGTCGGCTCCGGCCCGATGAAGTTCCTGCGCGCCGATTGGGTTCCCGGCGCCAAGGCGGTGTTCGAGAAGTTCGCGGACTACAAGCCGCGCTCCGAGAAGGCGGACTGGCTTGCCGGCGGCAAGAACATCCTCGTCAACCGGATCGAGTGGCTGATCATGCCCGACCCGGCGACGGCCGCCGCTGCGCTCCAGAACGGCGAGGTCGATTGGTGGGAGACCCCGCTCTCCGACCTCGTGCCGGTGCTCAAGGCGCACAAGGACATCAAGGTCGATATCGGCGATCCGCTCGGCAATATCGGCGCCTTCCGCATGAACCACCTCTTCCCGCCCTTCAACAACGTGAAGGTACGTCAGGCCGTGCTGACGGCATTGAACCAGGAAGACTATATGCGCGCGGTCGTCGGCGATGACGACAAGCTCTGGAAGCCGCTGCCGGGTTTCTTCACCCCCGGGACACCGCTCTACACCGAGGAGGGTGGCGACATCCTGAAGAAGCGCAATGTCGCCGAGGCCAAGAAGCTCCTCGCCGAGTCCGGCTACAAGGGCGAGCCGGTCGTCTGCATCGTCGCGCAGGACATGGCCGCCACCAAGTCGATGGGCGACGTCACGGCCGAACTGCTCAAGAGCATCGGCATGAATGTCGATTTCGTCGCCACCGATTGGGGCACGGTCGGTTCGCGCCGCGCCCAAAAGACCCCGCCGGGGCAGGGCGGCTGGAGCATGTTCCACACCTGGCATGCCGGCGCCGACTGCATCAATCCGGCCGCCTATACGGCGATCCGCGCCAATGGCGAGAAGGCCTGGTTCGGCTGGCCCGACGTGCCCGCGGTCGAGACCGAGGTCACCAACTGGTTCAACGCCAAGGACCTCGCCGGCGAGAAGGCTGCCATGGCCAGGCTCAACAAGGCGGCGGTTGAGAACGTCGTCTATGCGCCGACGGGCTTCTATCTCGGCTACCAGGCCTGGCGGAAGAACGTCTCGGGGGTCGTCAGCGGGCCGCTGCCGTTCTTCTGGGATGTCGCCAAGGGCTGACTTTTCTTGCGGGGCGGCTGAGCCGCTCCGCCCCTCGGAGCCGGCCGGGCTCCGGCACTTCGCCTCGCCGCGACCCGGAAGGACACCGGGCCGCGGGTCCCCAGGGTTCGATCTGAACGAGGTTCGACGGCTTTATGTTTGCTTTCGTCGTCAGACGCATCATCACGACCATCCCCGTCATGGCCTTCGTGGCGTTGTTTGTCTTTTCGCTGCTCTACATCGCGCCGGGCGATCCGGCGGCCATCATCGCAGGCGACCAGGCTTCGCCTGCCGATGTCGAGCGCATCCGTGCGAGTCTGGGGCTGGATCGCCCCTATCTGGTCCGCTTCGCCGAATGGTCCTTCCGCGTGATCCAGGGCGATCTCGGCACCTCGATCTTCACCAACCTGCCGGTGACGCAGCTCATTTCCCAGCGCATCGAGCCCACCGTCTCGCTGATGGTGCTGACGCTGATCTTCGCCGTCGTCGTCGCCGTTCCGATGGGCGTCATCGCCGCCTGGAAGGCGGGGAGCTGGATCGACAAGGGAGCGATGGCTTTCGCCGTTCTCGGCTTCTCTGTGCCGGTCTTCGTCGTCGGCTATCTGCTCGCCTACTTCTTCGCTCTGAAGCTCGATTGGCTGCCGGTGCAGGGCTACACCCCGATCTCGCAGGGCTTCTGGCCCTGGCTCAGGAACCTCATCCTGCCGTCGGTGACGCTCGGGCTCGTCTATATCGCGCTGATCGCCCGCATCACCCGCGCCACGATGCTCGAGGTGCTGCAGCAGGACTATGTCCGCACCGCCCAGGCCAAGGGCGTGTCGCAGAAGGACGTGCTCTTCCTGCATTCGCTCAAGAACGCGGCGGTGCCGATCGTCACCATCATCGGCATCGGCATCGCGCTTCTGATCGGCGGCGCGGTCGTCACCGAGAGCGTCTTCGCCATTCCCGGTCTTGGCCGGCTCACCGTCGACGCCATCCTGCGGCGTGACTACCCGGTCATCCAGGGCGTCGTGCTGATGTTCAGTCTGGTCTACGTGCTCGTGAACCTGCTGATCGACCTGACCTATACCCTCGTCGACCCGAGGATCCGCTATTGACCGCTCAATCCTCCATTCCGGCCCCGGCCGTCGCCGCTGCCGCTGAGCCGGTTAAGGCCACGCTCAGCCGCTCGGCCCGCTTCCGCCGGTATCTGCGCCGGCATCCTTCCGTCGCGATCGGCGGCGGGTTGCTGATCCTGATGGCGCTCATCGGCATCTTCGCACCGCTACTCGGCACCGTAGATCCGACCGCGATCTCGCCGAGCAGGCGCACGCGCATGCCCTCCGAGCTCTACTGGTTCGGCACGGACATGCTCGGTCGCGATATCTATTCGCGCGTGATCTACGGCGCGCGTGTCTCGCTGCTTGTCGGCTTCAGCGTCGCGATCCTGTCCTCGATTGTCGGGCTCACCATCGGCCTCTTCGCCGGCTTCGTGCGCTGGACCGACGGCATCATCATGCGGGTCATCGACGGCATGATGTCGATCCCGCCGATCCTGCTCGCCATCGCCCTGATGGCGCTCACGCGCGGCTCGGTCGGCAACGTCATCATCGCCATCACCATCGCCGAGATCCCGCGCGTGGCGCGCCTCGTGCGCGGCGTGGTGCTGTCGCTGCGCGAGCAGCCCTATGTCGAGGCGGCGGTGGCCAACGGCGCGCGCGTGCCGCGCATCATCTGGCGCCACATCCTGCCGAACACCTTTGCGCCGATGAGCGTTCAAGCGACCTATATCTGCGCCAGCGCCATGATCGTCGAGGCGATCCTGTCCTTCATCGGCGCCGGCGTGCCGCCGGCGACGCCGTCCTGGGGCAACATCATGGCCGAGGGCAGGGCGCTCTGGCAGGTCCGGCCGCACATCATCCTGTTCCCGGCCGTCTTCCTCTCGCTCACCGTTCTGGCGGTGAACATGCTCGGCGACGGTCTGCGCGACTCGCTCGATCCGCGCCTCGCGAAATCGATCTGAGGACCAGCCCCGCAGCAGGAACAACCCTCGCCCTGCATTGCCGGCGCTTGACGCGCCGGCTCAGTGCCTCGAAGCCTTGACGGCAGGGTGATCTTCATCCGGAGCCTATGACGTGACCCGCATTCTGACCGTCGCCGCCGCCCAGCTCGGCCCCATCCAGCGCGATGAAAGCCGGGCCTCGGCCGTCGCCCGTATGGTCGAGCTGATGCGGCAGGCCAAGGGGCACGGCGCCGATCTGGTCGTCTACCCGGAAGCGGCGCTCACCGCCTTCTTCCCGCATTGGTGGATCGACGACGAAGCCGAGATCGACAGCTATTTCGAAAGCGCGATGCCCTCGAACGAGACCGCGCCGCTGTTCGAGGAGAGCAAGCGCCTCGGCATCGGCTTCCATCTGGGCTATTGCGAGCTCGCCTTCGAGCAGGGACGCAAGCGCCGCTTCAACACGGCGATCCTGGTCGACAAGTCCGGCGCGATCGTCGGCAAATACCGCAAGATCCATCTGCCGGGCCATCCCGAGCACCGCCCCGCAGCGCCGTTCCAGAATCTCGAGAAGCGCTATTTCGAGACCGGCGAGCTCGGCTGGCCTGTCTGGCGGACGATGAACGCGAATATAGGCATGATGATCTGCAACGACAGGCGCTGGCCCGAGAGTTACCGCTCGATGGGTTTGCAGGATGTCGAGCTGATCGTGCTCGGCTACAACACGCCCAAGCACAACCCGCCGGCGCCGGACCACGACCGGCTCGGCAATTTCCACAACCAGCTCGTGATGCAGGCTGGCGCCTATCAGAACGCCAGCTGGGTCGTCGGTGTCGCCAAGGCAGGGCTGGAGGCCGGCGTCGACCAGATCGGCGGTTCCTGCATCATCGCCCCGACCGGCGAGGTCGTCGCGCAGGCCGTGACCGAGGGCGACGAACTGGTTGTCGCCCGTTGCGACATGGACCTCGGAAAGAGCTATAAGGCCTCGACCTTCAATTTCGCCAGGCATCGCGAGCCCCAGGCCTACGGCCTGATCGTTGAGCGCAAGGGCGCGGTAGCACCGTTGTGACCAATCTTTTCAGCCGTCATTCCGGACAAGCGGCGAAGTCGCGCAGGTCCGGAATCCATCGGAGGGCGTTGCGCCCCGTGATGGATTCCGGGTCTGCGCTTCGCTACGCCCGGAATGACGGCACCCTGTTCTGAAAGCAAAATACGGGAAAACCCATGACTCACGATCTCATCCTGAAGGGCGGCCGCGTCATCGACCCGTCGCAGAAGCACGACGGCATCCTCGACGTCGCCTTCACGGACGGAAAGGTGTCCGGCTTCGGCAAGGACCTGAAGGGCGCCAAGGAGATCCGCGACGTCTCCGGCTACATCGTCACGCCCGGCCTGATCGACCTGCACACCCATGTCTACTGGGGCGGCACCTCGCTCGGCATCGACGCCGACGAATTCTGCCGGATGTCCGGCGTCACCACCTCGGTCGATACCGGTTCGGCCGGCCCCGGCAACTGGGCGGGCTTCCGCAAGCACGTCATCGAGCAGAGCCAGGCGCGCATCCTCGCCTATCTTCACGTCTCGCATGCCGGCATCTACGGCTTCGACCACCGCGTCATGGTCGGCGAGAGTGGCGACCTTCGCTTGATGAACCCGATCGACTGCGTCGAGGTCGCCGACAAGAACCGCGACTACATCGTCGGCATCAAGGTCCGCGTCGGTCTCCACGCCTCCGGCACCTCCGGCACGGTGCCGCTCAACATCGCGCTGCAGGTGGCGAACGAGGTCGGCATGCCGCTGATGTGCCATATCGACCATCCGCCGCCGTCCTATGAGGAAGTCATCGGCATGCTCAGGCCGGGCGACGTGCTGACCCACGCCTTCCGCCCGTTCCCGAACGCTCCTGCGACCGCGCAAGGCACGGTGAAGCCGGAGGTGCTCGCGGCCCGCAAGCGCGGCGTCATCTTCGACATCGGCCACGGCAAGGGCTCGTTCTCCTTCAAGACCACCCGCGCCATGCTGGCCAACGGCTTCGAACCGGACGTGATTTCCTCCGACGTGCACAAGCTCTGCATCGACGGCCCGGCCTATGACCAGGTCACCACCATGTCGAAGTTCCTCTGCATGGGCATGAGCCTGAACAACGTCGTCGCGGCCTCGACCGTCAACGCCGCCATGGCGCTGAAGCGCCCGGAATACGGCTCGCTCAGGGTCGGCTCGCTCGGCGACGCGACGATCATCACCGTCAAGGAAGGCAAGTTCGACTACGAGGACGTCGTCGGTGAGCACCTGATCGGCGACCGCAAGATCGTCTCCGAGGGCGTCGTGCTCAAGGGCAAGTGGTGGCACCCGAAGCGGACGAGCAAGTTCCCGAAGGTCGCCGCGTAATCCCCACCTCGTCATTCCGGGGCTTCGCGCCAGCGAAGAACCCGGAACCCACGACTGGGTGAACCTTGTGGATATGACTGCTTCGAAGCGTAGCACCCGGTCGCGGGTTCCGGGTTCGAGCCTTCGGCTCGCCCCGGAATGACGAAGGGAGTGTCTGTTGCGAAGCGCGCTCTGGCGCCGCATGGCGCCGGCCGATCTTCCGGCCGTGATGCGGATCGCGGCCGTGGTGCATCCGAGCTATCCCGAGGACGAAGCGGTCTTCGCGGAACGGCTGCAACTGGCTTCCGAGGGCTGCCATGTACTGGCCGGCGAAGATGGCGGCCTGCTCGGCTACCTCGTCAGCCATCCCTGGCCGGTCGGCACGGTTCCGGCGCTGAATTCATTGCTTGGCGCCATCCCGCCCGGCGCTGGGAACTGGTATATCCATGACCTCGCGCTTCTGCCGGCGGGCAGGGGCGGTGGCGCTGCGGGGCGGATCGTTGCGCAGATTGCGGAGCGGGCGATGCGAGCCGGCTTCGCCAGCCTCGCGCTGGTCGCGGTGAACGATTCGACCGGCTTCTGGCAGCGCCAGGGCTTTCGCGAGGTGCATGACCCGGCGCTTGCCCGCAAGCTTGCGAGCTATGACGATGCGGCCCGCTACATGCGCCGCGATTTGCAGAATTGACAGGAGACGCCGGCGCACAGATGTCGGCGACAATCGAAGAGAGGAATGCCATGAGCGCCGAGGACAGGCTGAAGGAACTGGGGCTGACGCTGCCGGAGGTGCCGACGCCGGTCGCCACCTATGTCAGCTTCAAGCAGGTCGGCGACATGGTCTATCTCTCAGGCCAGGGGCCGAAGCGGGCCGACGGCACCTATCCGACCGGCAAGGTCGGCGCCGACGTCACGATCGAGCAGGCTTATGAACACGCCAAGCAGACCGGTCTCGGCCTGCTTGCGGCGATGAAGAAGGCTGTGGGCTCGCTCGACAAGGTCGAGGTGGTGAAGCTGCTCGGCATGGTCAACGCCGCGCCGGACTTCTCCGACCATCCCAAGGTCATCAACGGCTGCTCGGACCTGTTCGTCGCCGTGCTCGGCGATCGTGGCCGCCATGCCCGCTCCGCCGTCGGCATGGGCTCGCTGCCGAACCGCATGACCGTCGAGATCGAAGTCATCATCAAGGTGCTGCCATGACCGTGACCGCCACCACCTCGCCGGCTGTCGATCAGCCGGCCGCCACGCCGCTCGCGGCCGAGATCGCGCGCGTTTACGGCACCCCCGCCGTGGTGATCGACCTCGACAAGGTCGATGCCAACATCGCCCGGCTGCAGGCTGCCTGCGATGCCGCCGGTGTCGCCAACCGTCCGCATATCAAGACGCATAAGTCGCCCGAGCTGGCGCGGCTCCAGATCGAGGCCGGCGCGCGCGGCATCACCTGTCAGAAGCTCGGCGAGGCCGAGGTCATGGCCGATGGCGGCCTCGACGACATCATGATCAGTTACAACATCCTCGGCGAGGAGAAGCTGGGGCGCCTCGGCGCGCTGCAGCGCCGCGTCAGGATGATCGTCGCCGCCGACAACCCGGTCACCATCTCGGGCCTGCCGCGCGCCGCCGAAATCGCCGGGCGCGACCTCGAAGTCGTCGTGGAATGCGATACCGGCCGCAAGCGCGCCGGCGTCGAGACGCCCGCAGAGGCGGTCGAGCTTGCGAAGATGATCGCGGCATCGCCGGGTCTGCGCTTCGCCGGCTTCCTGATGTATCCGCCCGAAGATGGCTGGAAGCGAACGCAGGTCTTCCTCGATACCGCCAATGCCGGTCTGCGCGACGCAGGCCTCAAGGCCGACATCGTCTCGACCGGCGGCTCGCCCAACATCCCCAACATGGGCAAGCTCAAGGGCGCGACCGAGCATCGCTCGGGCACCTCGATCTTCAATGACCGCATGCAGATCGCAGCGGGCGTCGCGACGCTCGATGACTGCGCGCTGACGGTCTACGCCTCGGTGGTGAGCCGGGCGGCGCCGGAGCGCGGCATCCTCGATTCAGGCTCGAAGACGCTGACCAGCGACAAGGGCAATCTCGACGGCCACGGCTACATCCTCGAATATCCGAGGGCGCGGATCGCGCAGTTCGCCGAGGAGCATGGCTTCCTCGACCTGTCCGGCTCGAACGAGCGGCCGGTGGTCGGCGAGGTGGTGCGCATCGTGCCGAACCATGTCTGCGTTGTCGTCAACATGGTCGACCGGCTGATCACCGTGCGCGGTGACAAGCTGATCGGCGAACTGCCCGTCGCTGCTCGCGGAAAGCTGACGTAAGGCAAGCTGACGTCAGGCAGACTAACGTCGGGAATGTCAGTTCTGTAGAATCCGCGGGCCTTTCAGGACCAGGTCGGAGGACGCTTTCGCTGTGAAGCGTCCGCTGGCCTGTATCGTGATATCGCGGCCGTGCAGCTCGGCGGTCCCATCCTTCTTCAGGTTCAGCCGAGCATCGCCACTTCGCAGCAGCGTCGTATCCGCGCTCGTTGCCGTGAGGGCCTTGCCTGCGACGACGTTCATTTCGCGTTCGGCTTTGATCGCCAAGGTCTTGGCGCTGGCGAGCTCGAGATTCACCGTCGCATTCAAGGTGAAGTAGCGGGTATCGAGCGCGATTCCTTGCCCTCCGGCGATCTGAAGCCGCCCGGCGACGGCGAGGCTCATATTGCTGCCGACGGAGAGGGCGAGCGTGCTGCCGGCCTGGATCGCGCAAGGACCGCCGCTCTGGATCGTCAACCGGCTTGCCGCGCTGATGGTTATGTTGCCGGCCCTGTCGACCGAGATCGCCTGGGTCAGTAGCGCGATCTGGGCTTCGAGCGCTGCGATGCGCCGCTGAAGGCTATCGACATCCGCATCGGCCATCGTAGCCTCCCGTTCATCGGCAATGACGAGGTGACCAAGCGTCAATCTAGCATGCCGAACTCGCGTCGAGAAAGCACTGCCTGGGTTGTTACCGTTCCGGATGCCGCGCGTTCCAGCCGGCGGCGTAGTCGTCGCAAAGCCTGTCGAGCTCGGTCCGGTCGGTGACGCCGGCCGGACGGCTGCGCGAGGGCGAGGCCTGCTGGAACGGCACGTAGCGCTGATGCGCGACGCGCCAGAGCCGGCGCAGCTCCTTGAGCGGATCGGCGTGATCGTCGACGCGGATGTCGAAGCTCGGCACCGGCTCGCCGCTCCAGATGCGGATCGCGGCGGATTGCTTGCCGCGCTTGTCGCCGCCAGCCTTCTCGCCGGCTTCGAGCGCCACCAGCAGCCGCTCGTCGAAATCGAGCCCCGAGGCGGCGATATAGGCCTTCAGCGTCTCCTGCACGACCTCCGGTCCCGCGAGCATATTGCCGGCGACCGAGACCTGCGGCCCGTCCACTGCCCCGCACCAATCGATGCAGGCCGCGCCCGTATGGGCGGCGATCCTGCCGTCACGGTCGATGACATGGAGCTGGCGATGGGCACGGCCCTCATCGGCCGCCGTCAGGGTCGCGACGATCTCGAGGGCCGAGCGGCCCTCCTGCAGCAGTCTCAGGCCGTCGACACCGTAGAGCGGATTGACGAAGGCCTGCGTCGCGATGGCGCCAGTCCGGCCGCCGCCATAGGGGACGCGCGAGCCGACGGCGAAGGCACAGGTCGAGACGGCGACGCCATAGGCGCCGGTGGCAGCGTCGCGCGCGACGATGGACCAGGTCATGCGGCTAGTTCCTCAGCGGCCGGCGGCATAGGCCTGCATCAGACGCGGCGTGGCCGCCGCGCGCAAGAGCCCGTCGGCGCTGCGTTCCGCCGCAGTGAGTCGCCCGACTGTCCAGGCCGGCGCCTTCTCGATGGCGTGGCCGCGGCGCTCCAGCTCGGCGAGTGCAGCGGCACCGATGCTCTCCTCGATCATCATATGGCCCGGACGCGAGGCGCGCGGATAGAAGGAGGAGGGGAAGTGCTGTGTGTGGAACAGCGGCAGGTCGATCGCCTCCTGCAGGTTGAGACCGTGATGGACCCGGCGCAGGAAGAGGCCGAGCTGCCACTGCTCCTGCTGGTCGCCGCCCGGCGTGCCGAAGGCGAGGCGGGGCTCGCCTTTCTCGAAGGCGATCGACGGCGTCAGCGTCGTGCGCGGGCGCTTGCCCGGCGCGAGCGAGGACGGCAGGCCTTCTTCCAGCCAGAACATCTGCGCCCGCGAATTGAGCGGGAAGCCGAGCTCCGGGATGACCGGCGAGGATTGCAGCCAGCCGCCCGAGGGCGTGGCCGCGATCATGTTGCCCCATTTGTCGATGACGTCGATATGGACGGTGTCGCCCTTGCGTCCGGCTGCGACCATCGAGGCCATGGTCGGCTCGCCGACGCTGGCGCCGCCCTGGCCCGGCTGGGCGATGGCGCCGAGCGCCTTCAGCGCATGCACGACCTGCGCCTCATAGCCCGGGACGATGCCGGGGCGCAGCTCCAGCGAGGCGCGCTCGCCGATCAGGCTGCGTCGCGCTGCAGCGTAATCCGCCGAAAGCAGGGTTTCGAGCGGGACCTTCACGAACTCCGGGTCGCCGTAATAGGCCTCGCGATCGGCGAAGGCGAGCTTCATCGCTTCGACGACGTGGTGGACGAATTCAGGGCTGGCCGGTCCCATCCCGGCGAGGTCGACACCCTCCAGGATCTTCAGCGTCTGGAGGAAGGCGGGACCCTGGCCCCAGGGTCCGATCTTGAAGACCTCCCAGTCGTGATAGCTCACGGAGGTCGGCGTTTCGTAGGTCGGCTGCCAATTCGCCATGTCGTCGGTGGTCAGCAGACCCTTGTTGCGGCGGCCCGACGAGTCCATGACCTCGGTGGTGCGGCAGAAGCGATCCATCGCCTCGGCGACGAAGCCCTTGTACCAGGCATCATAGGCGGCCTGGATCTGCTCCTGCCGGTCGGAGCCGGCGGCTTCCGCCTCGCTGAGGATGCGCTTGTAGGTCGCGGCGGCGGCCTTGTTGGCGAAGAGCTTGCGCGCCTCCGGCACGTTGCCGCCGGGCAGATAGACCGCGCCCGATGTGGTCCATTCATTGGTGAAAAGCTCGGTCAGCTCCCGGATCGAATCCGAGACGCGCGGCAGCATCGGGTGCCCGTTCTCGAAATAGCCGATCGCGGGCTCAAGAACCTCGCGCAGCTTCAGTCGGCCATGGTCGCGCAGCAGCGTCATCCAGCCGCCGAAGGCGCCGGGGATCACGGTGGCGAGCAGGCCGGAGCCGGGGATCAGGTCGAGGCCGAGCGCCTTGTAGGCGGCGATGGTCGCCGCCTGCGGGGCCGGTCCCTGTGCGCAGAGCGTCTCGACCTTCTTCTTGTCGGCCGAATAGAACACGGCCGGCATGTCGCCGGCCGGGCCGACGAGGTGGGGCTCCACGACCTGCAGCACGAAGGCGGCTGCCGCGCAGGCATCAAAGGCGTTGCCGCCCTTCTCCAGCATCGCCATGCCGGAGGCGGTGGCGAGCCAGTGCGTCGAGGTGACGACGCCGAAGGTGCCGAGGATTTCGGGGCGGGTCGTAAACATGGGCGTGTCCTTGAAAGCCTAGTTTTCTTTTGGATCGAGCGCGTCGCGCAAGCCGTCGCCGAGCAGGTTGAAGCCGAGCACCGCCAGGAAGATGCAGACGCCCGGCGCCACCGACATCCACGGCGCTTGCTCCATGAAATTCTTTGCGACGTTGAGCATCTGACCCCAGGACGGCGCGGGCGGCTGCTGACCGAGGCCGAGGAAGGAGAGGGCGGCTTCCAGGATGATTGCCTGCGCCATGAACAATGTCGACTGCACCACGATGGGGGACAGGGTGTTGGGCAGCACATGGCGGAACATCAGCCGGAGGTCGCGCGCGCCGACCGCGCGTGCTCCTTCGACGAAATCCTCCATCTTCACGCTCATCACCTGGCCGCGCACCAGCCGGATGAAGATCGGCACCGCTGCAAGCCCGATCGCGATCATCGCATTGGTCAGCGAGGGGCCGAGCACCGCGGCGAAGGCGATGGCGAGGATCAGGAACGGGCAGGCGAGCAGCGCTTCGGTGACGCGCGAGATCGCGATATCGGTCCAGCCGCCATACCAGCCCGCCAGCATTCCGAAGGGCAGGCCAATCGCCACCGCGATCAGCACCGAGACGATGCCGGCGAGCAGCGAGGCTTGCGCGCCGAAGAATAGCCGCGAGACCTGATCGCGACCGAGTTCGTCCGTGCCGAACCAGTAGAGCTCCGAGGGTGGCTTGCGGATGGCGAGGAAGTTCGACTTGAACGGGTCTGCCAGCGGCAGGATCGGCGCGAGCACCGCCATCAGCACGAAGATCAGCACGAGCCCGCCGCCGATCAGCGCGGACTTGTTGCGCACGAGCCGGGCGAGCACGCCGGGCCGCGCCGTGATGCCGGTCGCCGGCCCGGCGGCGGAAATGGAATCGAGCGACGCCATCAGCCGGTCCTCAGGCGCGGATTGACGAGGATGTAGAGGATGTCGGCCAGCAGGTTCATCAGGATGAAGCCGATTGCCGTGCACAGCACCACGCCCTGCACCACGCCGTAGTCGCGATTGAACACGGCATCGACGATCAGCTTGCCGAAGCCGGGAATGGTGAAGATCTGCTCGGTCAGCACCGCGCCCGCGAGCAACTCGCCGAAGAGCAGAGTCGTCAGCGTGATGATCGGCACAAGCGCGTTGCGCAGCGCATGGCGGTGGACGACGGTATCCTCGTCGAGCCCCTTGGCGCGCGCCGTGCGGACATAGTCCGAGCGCAGCACCTCCAGCATCGCCGAGCGGGTATGACGCATCAGGAAGGCGGCAAGCCCATTGCCGAGCACGAAGGCCGGCATGATCAGCCGCTGGATCGCCTCCCAGGGATCGACGAAGATCGATTCATAGCCCGAGGCCGGCAGCCATTTCAGGTGCACCGAGACAAGCAGGATCAGCATGATCCCGAACCAGAAATTCGGGATCGACAACCCGGAAAGCGCGACCGCGCTGGCGGAGTAGTCGACGATCGTGCCCTTGCGCCGCGCCGCCAGGATGCCGATCGGGATGCCGATCGAGATCGCGACGAGGATAGCGGCGGTGGCGAGCTGGATCGTCACCGGCAGCTTCTGCAGGATCAGGTTCAGCACCGGCTCGCCAGTGCGCAGCGAGCGGCCGAAATCGCCTTGAACCACCTGTCCCAGCCAGGCGAAGAACTGGACGATCACGGGATCGTCCATGTGATAGATCTCGCGCAACCGCGCGATCACCGCGGGGTCGCGCTCCTCGCCGGCGATGACGAGGAAGGGGTCGCCCGGCAGCGCGCGCTGCAGGGCGAAGACGAAGGCCGATACCAGAAACAGCGTCGGTATCGCGATCAGGATGCGGCGGAAGATTAGGGTGAACATGGCGCGCCCGGAACCGCTTCGTCATCCCGGATGCAGCGAAGCGGAACTCCGGGATCCATCGTAGGGAACTGCGCTCTACGATGGATCCCGGGTCGACCTTCGGCCGCCCGGGATGACGGCACGGTTGTCGACCTGGCAGAAGTCCTCACGAGCGCTTCAGTCCAGCCAGCCGGATCATCCCGTCAGGATTGATCACAAAGCCCTGCATATTCGCGCGCATCGCGAAGAATACCGTCTGGTTGTAGAGATAGATGATCGGCAGATCGTCCTGCAGGATCTTCTGCGCCGCATCGTAGAGCTTCTTGCGCACAGCCGGCTCGTAGACGGTGCGGGCCTGGTTCAGCAGGCGGTCGACCTCGGGGTTGGAGTATTTGCCGTCGTTCTGGCCGCCGCCCGTGGTGACGAAGGGGTGAATGTTGCCGTCCGGATCGATGCGGCCGGACCAGCCGATCCGGCTCATCTGGAACTTGCCCTGCTGCTGGTCGCGCAGCTGGCTGGCGAACTCGGTCGAGCGGATCTGGATGTCGATGCCGGCTTCCTGCGCCATCGCCTGGATGACCTGGCCAAGCTGGGCGTCCACGGGGTTGTTGGTGACGAAGAGCTCGGCCGTGACCTTGGGCTGCCCGGCCTCCTTGAGCAGCGCCTTGGCCTTGGCGACATCCCGGGCCGGAACCGGCAGATCGGCGCTGATGTAGAAATTGCCCGGGTTGAACGGCTGGTTCATCGGCTCATAGAGCCCTTCGAACACCACCTGGCTCAGCACCTTGCGGTCGATGGCGAGCGACAGCGCCTGGCGCACGCGCTTGTCCTGGCCCATCGGCTGCTTCGCGGCCTCGCCATTGTTGGTGTTGATGGTGATGCCCTGGTAGCCGAGATTGGCCATGCTCATCACCTTGAGCGACTTGTCGCCTTGAGCCGACTTCACGTCGGTCGGCGCGAGGCGCTCCAGCATGTCGAGCTCGCCCGAGCGCAGATTGGCGAGGCGAACGGTCGTGTCGGGGATCGAGCGGTAGATGATGCGGTCGAAATTGTACTTGTCCGCCTCCCAATGCTCCTTGAACTTCTCCAGCACGATGCGGTCGTTCTGGACCCGCTCGACGAATTTATAGGGGCCGGAGCAGACCGGCTTCGCCGTGACATCGCCGGCGAGGCTCTTGGGCGAGAGCATCATGCCTGCGCGGTCGGTCAGCTGCGAGAGCAGCGTGGCGTCGGGCCGCTTCAGCTTCAGCACCAGCGTCGCGGCATCGGGTGCCTCGACCTTGTCGACCGAGGCCAGCTCCGACTTGCGCAGCGAGTCGGGCAGGGTCATCGCGCGTTCGAGATTGGCCTTTGCGGCTTCGGCATTGAAGGACTCGCCATCGTGAAACTTGGCATCGCTGCGCAGCTTCATGGTCAGCGTCAGCCCGTCGGCGGAGAAATTCCATTCCGTCGCCAGCCGCGGCACCAGCTTCAGCTCGGGCGTGATGTCGACGAGCCTGTCGCACAGCCCCATGAAAACGATGCGGCCGACGAAGGTGCGCGCCTTGTGCGGGTCGAGCATGTCGGGGTCTTCCTGCAGCCCGATGCGCAGGGTGGAGGGGGCCTGGGCGAGCGCCGGCAGCGTCGCGAGTGCGAGCGCGGCGGCCGAGACTGCAACCTTCAACAGCTTCATGCTTCTCCCCCTTGTGCCGAATGATTGTAAGGACTGTGTCCGGCCGGCTCGCTTCGCATCTGCCACGCCGAATTCGTTCCTCATGGCACCAACCTGACTCAGAATGACGGGGCCGTCGATCATGCGCCGCATCAATTCGCAGGCAGCACTGCCTGATCGAAAGGCAGCGCTGAACGTCGATCGTGCAAGGCTGTGGCGCATGCCTTCAAGGGGAACGGCGGATGCGACGATGGCGGTCGCCTCGGCGGCAATCGACCGCTAAAACTGCCAGGCATAGAACCGAGCCGGATGGCCGAGGGAGAGGACCGCATGCTGCTGGGCGTGATTGCCGATGACATGACCGGCGCGACCGATGTCGCGCTGATGCTGAACCGCGCCGGCATGCGCACCGTCCAGGTCATCGGCGTGCCGCCGGCCGGCACGCTGCCGGAGGCCGACGCCGTCGTCGTCGCGCTGAAGTCGCGGACGAATCCGGTGGCCGAGGCCGTGGCAGATTCGCTTGCCGCCTGTGAAGCGCTGCTGAAGGGCGGCGCGCGCCAGATCCTCTTCAAATACTGCTCGACCTTCGATTCCACCGCCGAAGGCAATATTGGCCCGGTGGCGAACGCGCTGGCCGAGCGGCTGGGCGCGAAACTCGCGATCGTCTGCCCGGCATTCCCGGCGAATGGCCGCTCGATCTATCAGGGCTATCTCTTCGTCGGCGCCGTGCCGCTGCATGAAAGCTCGATGAAGGACCATCCGCTGACGCCGATGCGGGATTCCAACCTGATGCGGCTGATGGCGGCGCAGGCGAAGACCGAGGTCGGCCTCGTCGACTACGTCACCGTGCTGGCCGGCCCCTCCGCCGTGAAGGCGCGCCTCGCCAAGCTGCAGACTGATGGCGTCCGCTATGCCGTCACCGACGCCCTGACCAACGAGGACCTGATGACGCTCGGCCATGCGGTGTCCGAGCATGTCCTGCTGACGGGCGGTTCCGGCATCGCGATGGGCCTGCCGCAGAACTTCCGCCGGGCCGGCCTGCTGCCGGAGCGTCCCGGGCCGCAGGAGTTGAAGGCGCCAGCTGGCCGCGCCGGCATCATCTCCGGCAGCTGCTCGACGGCGACGCGCGGCCAGATCGAGGCTGCGCTGGAAGCGGGCTATCCGGCGCTCAAGGTCGATCCGCTCGCCCTAGCCGACGGCAGCCAGGATGCGACCGGGCTCGCCGCCTGGGCGCTGGCGCAGCCGCAGGACAAGCCGTTTCTGGTCTATTCCAGCGACGATCCGGCCGAGGTTGCGGCCGTGCAGGACAAGCTCGGGCGCGACAAGGCTGGCGGCATCGTCGAGCATGCCTTCGCGGAGCTGGCGCGGCGTCTTTCGGAAGGCGGCGTGACGCGGCTTCTCGTCGCGGGCGGCGAGACCTCGGGCGCGACCGTGCTGGGTCTTGGCATCCGCACGCTGGAGATCGGCCCGGAAATCGACCCCGGCGTGCCCTGGACGCGCGTGGTCGACGGGCCGGACATGGTCGTGGCGCTGAAGTCGGGCAATTTCGGTACGCCGGATTTCTTCCTGAAAGCCTGGAAGCTGCTGCGCTGATGCCCGATTTGCCTGCGCTGAATCTCGTATAGGATCAGGTCATCGACCCGAAAAGTGGATCCCGGTTTTCGGGATGGTGCGATGCCGGGTCGAACTGGGAGCCCGCATGGATATGGCGTTTCTCGGCGAACTTCTGACGAGCGTGGCCGACCGTGGCCGCGCACTGATCGGTTTCGAGCGCTTCCTCGGCAATCGCGCCCGTCCGATCGACCGCCTCTGCGAAGATCTGTTGTCCGGCCGGGGCGAAGCGTCCGGGATGGCGCTGGCGCAGGCGGTGCTCGAAGCCTGGCAGCGGCTCGACAAGCCCGGCCGGCTCGCCTTCTTCAACCTGTTGCAGGAGCGCTTCGGACCGGACCATGGCCGGCTCGACAAAGCGATCGAGGCCTATCGCAGCAAGCCCGATGCGGCGGCGGTATCGGCGCTCCACCTTGCAGCCGAGCCGCGCCGGCAGGAATTGCTGCGCCGCCTCAACCTCGCGCCGGAAGGCACGCCTGTGCTGGTGCGCATGCGCGAAGCACTGTTTGAGGCGATGGAGACGCAGCCCGACCTCAAGGCGATCGATGATGACTTCCGCCATCTCTTCGGCTCCTGGTTCAACCGCGGCTTCCTCGTCCTGCGCCGCATCGACTGGCGCACGCCGGCGAATGTGCTGGAGAAGATCATCCGCTACGAGGCGGTCCACGAAATCCAGGGCTGGGACGATCTCCGGCGCCGGCTCGAGCCGGCCGACCGGCGCTGCTTCGCCTTCTTCCATCCCCAGCTCGTCGACGAGCCGCTGATCTTCGTCGAGGTCGCGCTGACCAGCGAGATTCCGCACAGCATCAGGGAGGTGCTTCAGCCCGAGCGCGAGATGCTGCCGGCGCAGGAGGCGACGACCGCGGTGTTCTACTCGATCTCGAACTGCCAGGAGGGCCTTCGCGGCATCTCCTTCGGCAATTTCCTGATCAAGCAGGTCGCCGAGGATCTGCGGCGCGAGCTGCCGGGGCTTGACACCTTCGTCACGCTCTCGCCGGTGCCTGGCTTCACCCGCTGGCTCGCCGGCGTCGCGGCGGAGCCGGGCGACGTCGCTCTCACCAACGAGGAGCGCTCCGAGCTTGCCCGCCCGGCCGGCGAGACCATCTCGCTCGATGATGCGACGAAGGCGCGCCGCGACAAGCTGCTCGGCCAGATGACGGCGGAGTATCTGCTGCGGGCCCGCACGGCCTCCGGCCGGGTCATCGATCCGGTCGCGCGCTTCCACCTCGGCAACGGCGCGCGGCTGGAGCGCATCAATGTCGGCGGCAATCTCTCGGCGCGCGGGTTGCGCGAGTCGCACGGCGTGATGGTGAACTACCGCTACGACCTCAACGACATCGAGACCAATCACGAGGCCTTCGCTACCCGCAACACGGTCGTGGCCTCGTCCAGTGTGCGCAAGCTCCTGCGTCCTGCCGCGAACTGAGACGAAAACGCCTGAAAGGACCCGAAATCATGGGCAATCACCTGTTCGACCTGATCCGTTCGCGCATGCCGGCGCCGGATGCGCCCTTCGCCGCGCTCGATGACGGCCGGCGCTTCTCCTATGGCGACATGCTCGCTGTCTCCGCCCGCTTCGCCAACGCCCTGGTTGGCCTCGGCGTGAAGCCGGGCGACCGCGTCGCGGTGCAGGTCGAGAAAAGCTTCGAGGCGCTGATGCTCTATCTCGGCACGGTGCGGGCCGGCGCGATCTTCCTGCCGCTCAACACCGCCTATACCCCGGCCGAGATCGAGTATTTCCTCGGCGACGCCGAGCCGGCGGTCTTCGTCTGCGATCCGGCCAAGGCCGAGGCGCTGCGCCCCTATGCCGAGAAGGCCGGCGCGAAGCTGGAGACGCTGGGCGTCGGTGTCGGCAGCCTGCTCGACAAGGCCAAGGCCGCTTCGACGAGCTTCGCCGATGTCGAGCGCGGCGCGGACGATCTTGCCGCCATCCTCTACACCTCGGGCACGACCGGCCGCTCCAAGGGCGCGATGCTCAGCCACGACAACCTCGCCTCGAACGCGCTGGCGCTGGTCGATTACTGGCGCTTCACCAAGAACGACGTGCTGCTGCACGCCCTGCCGATCTTCCACACCCATGGCCTCTTCGTCGCGACGAACGTGATTCTCCTGGCCGGCGCCTCGATGATCCTCCTGCCGAAATTCGATCCTGAGCAGGTCTTCAAATACCTGCCGCAGGCGACGAGCATGATGGGCGTGCCGACCTTCTATGTCCGGCTCTTGCAGGATGCCCGCCTGACTAAGGAGGCGACGAAGCATATGCGCCTCTTCGTCTCCGGCTCGGCGCCGCTGCTGGCCGAGACGCATCGGGAGTGGAGCGCCCGCACCGGCCACGCCATCCTCGAGCGTTACGGCATGACAGAGACCAACATGAACACCTCGAACCCCTATGAGGGGGATCGTGTGGCCGGCACGGTCGGCTTCCCGCTGCCGGGCGTTTCGGCGCGCGTTACCGATCCCGAGACGGGCAAGGCGCTCGCCGCCGACGAGATCGGCATGATCGAGGTCAAGGGTCCGAACGTCTTCAAGGGCTACTGGCGCAATCCCGAGAAGACCAAGGCCGAGTTCCGGCCGGACGGCTTCTTCATCACTGGCGATCTCGGCAAGATCGACACCGCCGGTTACGTCCATATCGTCGGGCGCGGCAAGGACCTGATCATCACCGGCGGCTACAACGTCTATCCCAAGGAAGTCGAGACCGAGATCGACGAGATGCCGGGCGTGATCGAGAGCGCCGTCATCGGCGTGCCGCATCCCGATTTCGGCGAGGGTGTCACCGCGGTCGTCGTCGCCAAGCCCGGCGCCGACATCACTGCGCAGGCCATCGCCAGGGCGCTGGAGCAGCGGCTCGCCAAGTTCAAGCAGCCCAAGCAGGTCTTCGTCGTCGCCGAGCTGCCGCGCAACACCATGGGCAAGGTTCAGAAGAACCTGCTGCGCGAGCAGTACAAGGACATCTACGCCAAGCAGCTCAAGGCCGGCGAGTAAGACCGCCTCCTCGTCATTCCGGACAAGCCGCAAGGCGGCGCCGATCCGGAATCCATCGAAGGGTCCGGCGCTCTACGATGGATTCCGGGTCTCCCGGAGCCTGTCCTTGGGCCGGCCAAAGGCCGGACCCGAGGGGTCGCCCGGAATGACGCTCCCTTCTCCGAGATGCTCGGGTCAAGCCCGAGCATGACGGCTAGCGAGCTCCGATCACACCAGCGCCGGCACGCCGAGCTCGATCGTCTCGCCATCGGCGGGAATGCGCAGGCGTTGCATGTCGACGCCGCGTTCCTTGGCCGCCTTCCGCAAGGCTGCTCGGCTCACCGTGGCATGGTCCAGCGCCTCCATATGTGTTGCGATCACGGTCGCGCGCGGGAAGGCATCAGCGACATCGAGCGTCTGCTCGTCGTCCATCACGATCAGCGTATTGTCCCACATCGCGCCGCAGGAATGGGTGACGATGATGTCCGGTCCGGTCGCCGTCACGGCGTCGCGCAGCGGCGGATAGAGCACGCTGTCGCCGCACCAGTAGAGCGTGGGCTCGCCCGGCGCCTCGAAGCTCAGCCCCATCACCGGCCCCATCGTCTCGACGACGGCACCCGTACCGTGCTGGGCCGGGTGCCGCTTCAGCACGATCGATCCCAGCCTGACGAAGCACTCGATCGCGGTGATCGAGGAGAAGCCCGCCTTGGCGATCGCAGCCTCGTCGCCGGGCCGGCAGATGACCGGCAGGTTCTTCGGAACGCGCTCCTTGGCGACCTCATCGAAATGATCGGCGTGGAGATGCGAGACGATGACCGTGTCGACGCCCGCAACGATATCCTCGATCGGCTCGGGGAGGTCGACCATCGGATTCTGCGAGCGCCCGGTGAAGGAGCGGCGGCTATGGCGCGGGCCGAAATCGGGGTCGATCAGGAAGGTCCTGCCGCCATAGTCGAGTTTCAGCGTCGCGTTGCGGAGAAGTTTGAGCTTCATATCCGTCGGCTCCTGAAGCATCGGACCGAAAAGTGGAATCCACTTTTCGGAAAAATCTGATGCTATAACAAAGAGCTAGATCGCCACTTTGCGTCCGATAGGACGCACGGCGATCTAGTCTCGGGACGGGCATTGTTCCGCATCCCGCCACGCTGAGACCAGTTCGGATTTGTGAAGCTCTTTCCACGTTCGCGTGACGTATCACGGCCCGTTTGACAACCTCCCCAGCCCTCATCCTGAGGAGCCATTTCGCCAGAAATGGCGTCTCGAAGGATGATCCAGGAGGTTCCGGAGACATCTGGAGCATCCTTCGAGACGCCGCTTCGCGGCTTCTCAGGATGAGGGCTGGCGTGGCCAGACAGCCTCTCAGGCCGGTGCGAACTGGCCGTAGGGCACGGTCTCTCGCGCCTTGCGCAGCGCGCTCGCCCACCAATGCAGCTGCCCCAGCATGGCCGCCATCGCCTGTTCGGCGCGGTCGGCGTTGAGCAACTGCCCCTCGGCGTCGAAGCGGCTCCAGACATCGGCGAAGGCGACGCCGTCGCGGATCGGCGCGGCGTGCAGTTCGCCGAAGACGAGGCGCAGCTGCTCGACGGCGCGCAGGCCGCCCGAAATGCCGCCATAGGAGACGAAGCCGACCGGCTTGCCGCGCCATTCCGGCCCGACCGCGTCGATCAGGAACTTCAGGATCGCCGGATAGCCACGGTTGTATTCGGGCGTCACCACGACGAAGCCGTCGGCCCAGCCGATGATCTGCCTGAGCTCCTCGAGGGCAGGGTGCTTGCCGCTGACATGGCGCGGGGGAAGGTCGATCTCGCCGGGGTCGATGATGGCGAGATCGAACGGGCCGTCGCCCTGGATCTGCGAAATCGCCCAGCCGGCAACCTTGTCGCAGAAGCGACCCTCGCGGCTGCTGCCGTAGATCAGGGCCAGCCTGATCCGGGTATCGACCTTCTGGTGCATGGAAACGCTCCGGTTTGCATCGCGGGAGCAGGGCTTATAGAACCTCAAGTAAGGTTAAGGTCAAGAGGCTTTCCCGATGTCCCAGCAGATGTCCTTGCCGGGCGAACTCAGCGTCGGCGACGTCGCGCGCCGTAGTGGGCTCGCCGTGTCAGCACTGCATTTCTACGAAGCGGAGGGGCTGATCCGCAGCCATCGCACGCCCGGCAACCAGCGCCGCTATCCGCGCGAGGTGCTGCGCCGGGTCGCGATCATCAAGGTGGCGCAGCGCGCCGGCATGCCGCTGAAGACCATCCGCGAGGCCTTCAAGGCCCTGCCACAGGAACGCACGCCGACCGTCGCGGACTGGACGCGGCTGTCATCCGCCTGGAAGGCCGAGTTGGAGCACCGCATCGACCGGCTGACGCGGTTGCGCGACCATCTCAACGGCTGCATCGGCTGCGGCTGTCTCTCGGTGCGCGACTGTCCGCTGCACAATCCGCTCGACCGGCTGGGCGAGGAGGGGCCGGGTCCGCGTCTCCTCGATCCCGATTGAGGCTCTGGAAGGGGGGAACCTATCGCCTTTCACAATAACACGCCGTCATTCCGGACAAGCCGCGAAGCGGCGCCGATCCGGAATCCATCGAAGGTCGCTGCGCTCTACGATGGATTCCGGGTCTCCGCTGCGCTCCGCCCGGAATGACGGTGTTTCCTGGATGGGCGCGACGGTCTTCAGCCCGCCTGGAAGAGCGTATCGAGCGGCAGGCGCGCGACATCCGCCATCAACTGGACGAAGCCCTTTGCCTGCAGGGCGGCCGTCGCCTTGCCTTTCTCTGCGGTCGCGAGGCTGGCGTCGCCGACTGCGCCGGAGCGGTTCACGTCCTGCGCCATCCAGGCGAAGGCATGCGGGCCGGTTGGCCGCAGATGTGTGTAGCCCTCCTCGGCCATCGTCACCGTATGCGGCTTGAAGGGCGCTGCCTTGCTCATATCGACGAGGTCCGGCCGGAAATGCAGCATCAGCGAGGTCTCGACATCGCCGCCATGGATGCCGTGGCGGATGTCGAGCTCGTCATAGAGCCCGTCCGGCAGGCCGAAGGACATCCAGGCCGTGGTGACGGCGAGCATGCCGTGGCCGACGCGCAGCTCCCGCGCGACGATCTTCATCGGATCGACATTGCCGCCATGGGAGGTGATCAGCACGAGCTTTCGGAAGCCGGCACGTTTCACGCTCTCGCCGATCTCGATCCAGGCGCGGATCGCGCTCTCCCAGCCGATCGTCAACGTGCCCGGCGAGTGCAGATGCTCGTTCGACTTGCAGACGGCTTGAGTCGGCAGGACGAGCACGTCGAGGTCGGCCGGCACCAGCGGCATCGCTTCGGCCAGCATGGCGTTCATCACGGTGGTGTCGACCGAGACCGGCAGGTGAGGGCCGTGCTGCTCGATCGCGGCCAGCGGCAGCACCGCCACGGTGCGCTCGGGCGAGAGCGCAGCGAAATCGGAACTCTTCAGGTCACCCCAGAAACGTGCAGTCATGATCAGGCCTGTCAGGGGCCGGCGCGATTGCCTTGTTTCTGTGCAGAAACCCGGTGGCGCGGCGTTGCATTGTCCCGCCGTCCTATCGCATGGGATAAGGAGACGGGCCAGTGGCTGGCCCGCCGGCAGGCATGAGGGGAGATAGCGAGATGACGACGATGAAATATCGCGTGAACCGGCGCGCCGCGCTCGGGCTGGTCGGCGGCTCCGCCGCGTCCCTGCTCATCCCCGTGCCGGGTGCGCGCGTCAATGCGCAGACACTCGACAAGGTCAGCTACCAGACCAATTGGCGCGCCCAGACCGAACATGGTGGCTTCTACCTGGCCGCGACCAACGGCATCTACAAGAAATACGGCATCGAGGTCGATATCCGCCCCGGCGGACCGCAACAGAACCCGACCCAGCTCCTGCTCGGCGGCCGCGTCGACATGATCATGGGCAACTCGCTGGAGGCGCTCAGCTTCGCGCAGGAGAACCTGCCTTTCCTCTGCATCGCCTCGATCTTCCAGAAGGACCCGCAGGTCCTGATCTCGCATCCCGGCCAGGGCAACGACACGCTCGCCGACCTCAAGGACAAGCCGATCCTCATCGGCGCGCAGGCGCGCGTCGGCTTCTGGCCGTTCCTGAAGCTCAAATTCGGCTATCGCGACGAGCAGATCCGGCCCTACACCTTCAACATGGCGCCGTTCCTGGCCGACAAGAAGATCTCGCAGCAGGGCTTCCTGTCTTCCGAGCCCTTCGTCATCCGCAAGGCGGGCGTCGAGCCGGTCGTCCATCTCCTCGCCGACGCCGGCTTCGAGAACTACAACACCACCATCACCGTCTCCCGGAAGATGACCGAGGAGAAGAAGGATCTGGTGCAGCGCTTCGTCGACGCGACGCTCGAAGGCTGGGCGGAGTACATGAAGGGCGGCCCCAATATCGCAGCCGCCAACGCCCGGATCCTGAAGGATAATCCCGACATGGATCAGGAGAAGATCGATTACGCGCTCAAGGTGATGAACGAGCGCGGCATCGTGCTGTCCGGCGACGCGCTGACGCTCGGCATCGGCGCGATGACCGATGCGCGCTGGGCGAGCTTCGCCAAGACGATGACCGACGCCGGGGTGATCCCTGCCGGTGTCGACTTCAAGAAGGCCTACAGCCTCGCCTTCGTGAACAAGGGCATCGGCAAGGCCTGAGCCGAGCCCCCATCCTGAAAGGGCGGGTCATCCCGGACAAGCCGCGTCAGCGGCGCCGATCCGGGATCCATGCCTGAACCCGTATCGGAGAGGCTCCGGCATGGATCCCGGGTCTCCCTTCGGTCGCCCGGGATGACGAGGCGATGCCAATACCAAGATCGGACCATCAGGCTTTGGACACAGCCTATCTGAGCACACCGGTAGACAAGGAAAGCGCTGCTGCTCCGCTGGTGGCGGTGCGGCACGTCTCGAAGCGCTTCGCCAACGGCACGCTCGCCGTCCGCGATGTCGATCTCGAACTCGGAGCAGGGCAGTTCATCAGCCTGCTCGGCCCTTCCGGCTGCGGAAAGTCGACGCTCCTGCGCATGATCGCCGGCCTCGGTGCACCGAGCTCCGGCACGATCACCTGGCCGGGCGAGACGGGCGCGGCCCAGGGCAGCATCGGCCATGGCGCGCGCGATCTCGGCTTCGTCTTCCAGGACCCGACGCTGATGCCCTGGGCCAACGCCGTCGCCAACGTCATGCTGCCGCTGAAGCTGAAGGGCGTGCCGCGGGCCGAGGCGGAAGCGCGCGCGGCCGAGATGCTGGCGCTGGTCGGCCTCAAGGGCTTCGAGAAATCCTATCCGCGTGAGCTTTCGGGCGGCATGAAGATGCGTGTCTCGATCGCCCGCGCGCTGGTGATGCGCCCGAAGATTCTGCTGATGGACGAGCCTTTTGCCGCGCTCGACGAGATCACCCGCCATCGCCTCAACGACGATTTGCTGGAGCTGTGGTGGCGTGAGCGCTTCACCGCTGTCTTCGTCACCCATTCGGTGTTCGAGTCGGTCTATCTCTCGCAGCGGATCGTGGTAATGGCGGCGAGGCCCGGCCGGGTCATGGCCGATCTTTCCGTCGAGGCCGACTATCCCCGCGACGAGCTGTTCCGGACTTCTGGCGAATACGCCCATCTCTGCCGCGTCGCCTCCACCAAGCTCAAGGAAGCGATCGGCCGATGAGCGCGCCTGTTGAAACGCTGGCGTCGGACGGCACCGACGCGCAGGCGCTGCCTGTTGCTGCGGCCGAGGCGCGCATTCTCGGCCTGCCGGTCAGCGTCTGGCCGCGTATCCTCGCCCCACTCGCGATCGGCGTGATCGTGCTGGCGCTCTGGGAATTCGCGGTCCGCTGGAACGAGATCCCGTCCTATGTGCTGCCGGGGCCGATCCTGGTCGGCCAGACGCTGGTCGCCGATTGGGGCACGCTCTCGGGCTCGCTCTGGATCACGCTGAAGATCACCTTCATGGCGCTCGCGGCGGCTATCGTCGTCGGCGTGACGCTTGCCGTGCTGTTCAGCCAGTCGAAATGGCTGGAGATGGCGCTCTTGCCCTATGCCGTGATCCTGCAGGTCACGCCGATCGTCGCCATCGCCCCGCTGATCATCATCTGGGCCAACGACATCGACCTGTCGCTGTTGATCTGCGCCTGGATCGTCGCCTTCTTCCCGATCCTGTCCAACACCATCCTCGGGCTGAACTCGGCCGACCACAATCTCGTCAACCTGTTCGAACTCTACGGCGCCTCGCGCTGGCAGACGATGCGCTATCTCAAGCTGCCGGCGGCGCTGCCCTATTTCCTGGCAGGGCTGAAGATCTCGGGAGGCCTCGCGCTGATCGGCGCGGTGGTGGCGGAGTTTGTCGCAGGAACGGGCGGCAGCGCCTCGGGCCTCGCCTATCGCATCCTGGAGGCTGGCTACCAGCTCAAGATCCCGCGCGTCTTCGCCGCGCTGGTGATGATCTCGCTGTCGGGCATCGCGATCTTTCTGGCGACGAGCCTGATCTCCTACCTGCTGCTGCATCGCTGGCACGAGAGCGCGATCCGGCGCGAGAACTGACGCCTGCTTGAAGCGTGGCTTCCGAGCCGCGCTCGCGATCACGCGCAGCGCCGCTAGACGAAATAGGCCAGCTTGCGATCAGCCTGCAGCGCATCGATCTCGCGCAGGCCCGCCTCCGAATAGCCGGCAGCGACGCGCTGCGGTTCAGGCGGTGCGACTGGCGGCTCCTCGAAGGCGAGGTCGTCGTCGAGGAGATGCACGGTTCCCATGCGCGTCTCCGGAGCAGCCTGATCATTGAGCTGATATGGAGTTGACGGCTCGTCCGATGCGGCGATGCTTGCATCGCCGTAGCTGCGACGGATCGCCGGTGGGGGCGGCGTCGGCGTTACCGTTCGCTCGGCGGCCGCGGCCATGATCTCGAAGCTGGTGCTCGGCTCTCGCGAAATCTCGCCGAAGGCGCGCAGGCTTGAATCCAGCATGGCGATGGTGTCGGAGATCTTGTCGATCCGCTGGACGAGCCCGTCGACGACGGCGATCGCGGTCGAGATTTCGGCAGAGTGCTGATCGAGCTTGTCGCAGAGCCCTTCGTCTGCGCCGGCTTCGCGCAGTCCCCAGGCCGCCTCCTGGATGTTTTCCGTGGCGGAGAGAACGGTGCCGGCCGCCTGTTCGATCCGGACGGCGAGCCCGGACGAGCGAATGTCGGCCTTGCCGCTCACGCGCTCCAGGTCGCTGCGCAGATCGCTGATCAGGGCAGCGGCTTCGATCAGGTTGGTTTCGCGGCTGGTCTCCTGCACGCCGAGTCCGACGACGCGCTCGATCCGGTGGATTGCGCCGAGCAGCTGGAGCGTATCGGCCTGGCGGTTGCGCTTGGCGTATTCGGCCATGAACCAGCGGCCGCGGGACGTCTCCATGACCGCGGCTTCAATCGCCTCGTAGTCAGCCTGGCTCAGCGGTGTCAGCGAGCGCGGGTCGCCCATGACCATTCTGCCTTCGATGGACCGGCCGAATCAGCGGCGGTCGGGATGTTCCAGGAACGAGGCTGCTCCACGATTGCTTAAGGAATTGCTGCTTCCGGCGGCACAGTGAGCTGGGCTGTCTCGGAAACGGCCAATTCTATGGCCCTTCGGCAACGCTTTCCGGCGGAAGCGCGCTGGACATTGCCCTATGCTTGCCAAGTGCCCTGGTCGCGGCAATACAGGGGGCAAGGGGTGGATTTCGGCGCGATAGACCGGTGTTGCGCAGCCGCGAGGCTGTCCCGGGCAGGGCGAGGGACGTCACAGCGACATGGCGAGCGTTGATACCGCCGAACCGCAGACGACCATCCGCTCCGATGCCGGGACGGTCGCGGTGGCGCTCGCCGGTTCCTGGAGCGCCGATCGTGCCCCGCGCATCGAGGAGTTGATCGCGGAGATCGTCGAGCATCTGCCGCAGGCGCGCCATGTGCGGCTCGATCTCTCCGACGTCACCCGTCTCGATACGCTCGGCGCCTACGTCCTCAACCGTCTGAAGGCGCAACGCGAGCGAGATGGCGCAGCCATCGAAATCGTCAGCGACAAGCCCGAGCACGCCATCCTGCTTGCGGAGGTCCAGGTCCATGACGAGGACCAGCCGGCGCCGCACCAGCATTTCCGCGTGGTCGACATTCTGGTCGATATCGGCGAGGCGGTCGTGGGCTTCGGCCGCGACATGGTCGGCGGCGCGATGTTCCTTGGCGAAGTCGTGGTCGGTTCTGCCGGCGTCTTCCTAGGTCCTCGCAAGTTCCGCGGGCCGTCCCTGGTCAACCAGATCGAGCTGATCGCCTTCAACGGCGCGCCGATCATCATGCTGATCTCGTTCCTGGTCGGCTGCATCGTCGCGCAACAGGGCATCTTTCAGCTTCAGCAGTTCGGCGCCTCGGCTTTCGTCGTCAACCTGACCGGCATCCTGATCCTGCGCGAACTCGCCGTGCTGCTGACCTCGATCATGATCGCGGGCCGCTCCGGCTCGGCCTTCACCGCCGAGATCGGGTCGATGAAGATGCGCGAGGAGATCGACGCACTGCGCGTGATGGGGCTCGACCCGATCGAGGTGCTCGTCGTGCCGCGCATTCTCGCCCTGATCATCTCTCTGCCGATCCTGACCTTCATCTCGGCGATGGCGGGCCTCGTAGGTGCCGGCCTCGTCGCATGGCTCTATGGCGGCATCGGCGTCGACACCTTCCTTGCCCGGCTGCAGTCGGTCATCACCTGGAAGCACTTTGCCGCCGGACTTATCAAGGCGCCCTTCATGGCCTTCGTCATCGGGCTGATCGCCTCGATCGAGGGACTTGCGGTCCAGGGCTCGGCGGAATCGCTTGGCCGCCAGGTCACCGCCTCGGTGGTGAAGGCGATCTTCATGGTCATCGTCGTCGACGGCCTCTTCGCCATGTTCTTCGCGTCGATCGAGTTCTGACGATGGCTTTCCCCGACAGATCTCCAGCCCATGCGGCGCAGGTGGTCTCGCCCGCGGAGCAGTCGCATGCGGGCGAGCCCGAAGCGGTGATCCGGGTGCGCAACCTCAAGGTGGCCTTCGGTGAGAAGGTGATCATGGACGGGCTCGACCTCGACGTGATGCGCGGCGAGATCCTTGGTTTCGTCGGCGGCTCGGGGCAGGGCAAGTCCGTGTTGACGCGTACGATCCTCGGCCTGGTGCGCCAGGCGCGCGGAACGATCGAGGTCTTCGGCGAGAACGTCGATACGCTCGGCCCTCAGCAGCGGCGCGTCCTCGAGCGTCGCTTCGGCGTGATGTTCCAGCAGGGCGCATTGTTCTCGGCGCTGACGGTCAAGCAGAACATTCAGGTGCCGATGCGCGAATATCTGCATCTGTCGCCTGACTTGCTCGAAGAACTGGCGATGGTGAAGCTCGATCTCGTCGGCTTGCCGCTCGACGCTGCCGACAAGGTTCCCTCGGAGCTCTCGGGCGGCATGATCAAGCGGGCCGCGCTCGCCCGGGCGCTTGCGCTCGATCCGGAGATCGTCTTCCTCGACGAGCCGACATCGGGCCTCGACCCTATTGGCGCGGCCGAGTTCGACGACCTCATCATGACGCTGAAGAAGACTCTCGGGCTCACCGTCTTCATGGTGACCCATGATCTCGACAGCCTGTATCATGCCTGTGACCGAATCGCCGCGCTGGCGGACAAGAAGGTGATCGCGGTTGGCCCGCTGGCGACGATGCTGGCCTCGGAACATCCGTGGCTGAAGGCGTATTTCGGTGGCGAGCGCGCCACGGCCCGGCTGCCGGCCGGGGAGCGGGAACGAAACGGCTAGGGCATGGAATCGCGCGCCAACTACGCACTCGTCGGTCTCTTCACGCTCGCGGTCCTCGCTGCGGCCTTCGGCTTCGTCTACTGGTTCAACAGCGGCGGGGCAGGGCGCAAGGAGAGTGTCCGCGTCATCTTCACCGGCACCGTGACCGGCCTCGGCCGCGGATCGAGCGTGCTGTTCAACGGCCTGCGCGTCGGCGAAGTGACCCATATCGAACTGCAGCCAGACGATCCGCGCCGCATCTATGCCGTCATCCAGGTCGCCAGCACGACGCCGCTGCGCGAGGACACCCGCGCCCGCATCGAGGCGCAGGGCCTGGCCGGCGTGGTCGCGCTCCAGCTGATCGGTGGCGCACCCGATGCGCCGGTTCTGACCGCCAAGCCCGGCGAGCCGATGCCGACGATCATCGCCGAGCGCTCCGAGCTGCAGGACATCATCGAGACCGTGCGCAACGTCGCGCAGAAGGCCGACACGATGCTCACCTCGTTCGACGGGCTGATCAAGCAGAACGCCGGTCCGATCAACAACACCGTCCGCAACGTCGAGAAATTCTCCGAGGCGCTCGGCAAGAACGCTGATGGGGTCGACAAGCTGATGGCCGGCTTCGGCAACATCGCCGAGACGATTCAGCCGCTCTCGCAGAGGCTGCAGACGCTCAGTGAGGAACTGACCGGGGTGGTGCGCTCGGTCGACCGGCAGAAGGTCGCAGCCATCATCGAAAATGTCGACAAGTTCACCGGCGCGCTCGGCGGCTCGAGCTCCGATGTCGCGAAGGTCGTCAAGGATGCCGCCTCGATCTCGGCCAAGATCGACAGGGCAGCCGACCAGTTCGAGGGCGTTTTGAAGGCGGCGCAGAGCTTCCTCAACGCCGGCTCGGGCGCTGACGGCCGCAGCGCCTTCCAGGAGGTCGCCGACGCCGCCAAGTCGTTCCGCACGCTCTCCGACAATCTCGACAAGCGCACCGCCGAGATCACAGCCGGTATCAGCCGCTTCACCGGCCCGGGGGTACGCGATATCGAAACCCTCGCATCGGACGGCAAGAAGACCTTGACCGAGATCAACCGGACATTGCGCAATTTCGAGCGCAACCCGCAACAGTTCATCTTCGGCAGCAAGCCGCCGCTCCCGCAATACAATGGATCCCGCTAAGCGATGACGATCGAGGCAGCGCTCTTCCCGGCGACGAAGGCTCGCCTCACGGCCCTCATGCTGGCGACTGGCGCGATGCTTGCCGGCTGTGGCGGCCCGACGCCGACGACCTTCGATCTCTCGGCGCCGAGCGGCTTCGGCAAGGTCGGCGGCTCGCGCGCCGTCATGGTGGTGGCCGAGCCGACCACGGTGCAGACGCTCGATTCCGACCGGGTCATCGTCAGGGATTCGAGCGGGGCGCTTTCCTTCGTCGGTGGCGCTCAATGGGCCGACCGCATCCCGGCGCTGGTGCAGGCGCGCCTGATCCAGACCTTCGAGAACGCCAGCCGCGTCGGCTCCGTTTCGGCGCCCGGCCAACGTATTCAGCCCGACCTGCAGCTCAACACCAACATCCGCAGTTTCAACATCGACGCCGCGAGCGGGATGGCGGTGGTCGAGATCACCGCCCGGATCGTCGGTGATCAGAGTGGCAAGATCCAGCGCGCGCGCCTGTTCTCCGCCCGCGTGCCGGCTGCCTCAGTCGACGGGGCGGGAGCGACGCAGGCGCTCGACCGGGCGCTCTCGCAGGTGCTGATCGAGATTGTGCGCTGGGCGCGCTGATCCGGCATGGCCTATCGGGCCGGCATCGGCTAGATTCCGATCCCGGCTCGGCCCGAGCCTCCCCCCTCCAGCCGGGGAAGTATGACCATACGGGGCATTTCCGACGATCCAACCGACTGTCCGGGCATCACGCATGAGGAGGGACTGCACTCGCTGCCCGCGATAGGAGGTTCATGTCATGACGTTGTCGGCCCCGATCCATCAGCTGAAGCGCAGGGCCAGGCTGCTGAGCCGCAGGGAACGGATTCCCCTCCACGCCGCTCTCGATCGTATCGCGACAGATGAAGGCTATCGCAGCTGGAGCCTGCTCGTCGCGAAGCAGCCCCGAACCGAAACGGCCCGCGCGCTGTTGCCCCACTTTGCGTCCGGCGATCTCGTTCTGATGGCCGGGCGGCCGGGCCAGGGCAAGACGCTGGCGAGCCTTGGCCTGCTGGCGGAGGCGATGAGAGCTGGCCGCCGTGGCGTCTTCTTCACGCTCGAATACACGCCGGCCGACGTGGCGGGTCGCCTGCGTGCGCTCGGCATCGAGCCGGACGAGTTCGCCGGCCTGTTCGACTGTGATTGCTCCGATGCGATCAGCGCCGACTATATCGTGGGAACGCTGGCGACGGCGCCGCGCGGCACGGTGGTCGTCATCGACTACCTGCAACTGCTCGACCAGCGGCGCGATACGCCGGAGCTGGTGCTTCAGGTGAGGACATTGCGAGCCTTCGCGCGGGAGAGGGGGCTGATCCTGGTCTTCATCTCGCAGGTGGACCGGTCCTACGAGGCGTCGGGCAAGCCGTTCCCGGACATTGCCGATGTACGGCTGCCCAACCCGCTCGACCTGTCGCTCTTCGACAAGGCCTGCTTCCTCAATCGGGGCGAGGTGCACGTCCGCACCGGGGCATAGCATACGCCGGCCGCGTCACGGCTGCTCGCAAAAGGAAAGGCCGCCCTCGCGGGCGGCCTTTCTCGTTTTCTGATCCGCTGGGATGCGGCCGCTTATTCGAAGCGGCCGCTGGCATGGGCCAGCATGGTGTAGACCTTGCCGGTTTCCGAGGTCAGGTAGGTCTTGGCCACCATCGAGTCGCGGTCGTCCTTGGCGGCCTCGCCGAGCAGGCGCTCGAACTCGTCGATGTAGCGATCGACCGTCTCCTTGAACTCCGGGTCGCGCCGGTACTTGCGGCGGATGTCGTCGAAGGTCTGCTGGCCCTGCAGCGTGTAGAGCCGGCGGGTGAAGACGTTGCGCTCGCCGCGCTTGTAGCGATCCCACAGCTCGACGGCGGCGTCATGGTCGATCATCCGCGCGATATCGACGGAGAGCGAGTCGAGCTTCTCGATTGAATGGGTCGTCGGCTTGCTTGGCTCCGGCGGCTTGTCCTCGCGCGAAGCGCGGCTGAGCAGGTCCGAGAGCCAGCCGGCCTTGGCAGGCTGCTGCGTCGTCGCTTCGGGCTGCCGGCGCGCGGTCTCCTGAGCCGGAGCGGGGCGGCTCGGCGCAGGGGTGGGCTCGCTGCGGGGCTCCGCGCGAGGCGTGGCGGCGCGCGCCGTCTCGGTCGAGGCATCGAGCGAGGGACGCAGCAGGGGCTCCGCGGCCGCCGGCTTCGGCTGCGGCGCTGGCGTGAAGGCCGGAGCCGACTGCGGGGCAGGGGCGGCAGCGGCGGCGGCCGTGGTCCTGCGGTTCGCGACCGGCTCGATCGGCAGCGAGACATCGCCACGCCGGCCGGAGCGTGTCACGATCTCCGTGAGATCGTTCAGCGCCTTGATCTGCTCGGCCACGACACGGCGCATGGCGGAGGTCGATTCCTGGGCCTCCTGCGGCAGCTCCAGCACGCCGCGCTTCATCTCCGCGCGCGTGGCTTCCAGCTCGCGCTGGATGTCGCCGGTGATGCCGCGCATGTCCTGCGCCGCCTTCTGGAAGCGCTCGGTCACCTTGGCGAGCTCGCCGCTGATCTCGGTCGAGACCTGGGCATAGGCCGAGCGCAGGGCCTCCGCCGTGCGCTCGCGCTCCTTGCCGGTCGCCGTGCGGATCGTCTCGAACTGCTGGGCGATGGCGCTCGTCGTCGCCTCGGCCGAGTCGGAGAGCACGGTGCCGATCTGGCGCGCCCGCGCCTCGGCGGTGCCGAGCGACTCGTCGATCAGCGAGGCGAAGGAGCGGGTGATCGTCTCGACGTCCTCGGTGCGGTTGGCGATCAGCCCATGGAGCTGCTCCAGGGCGTCGCGGCGTTCGGCCAGCGCCTTGCCGACGCGGGCTTCGATCTGCTCGAGGCGGCCGGCGACGGCATTGAGCGCCGCGGTGCTGGCCTGCGTCGCCTCGCTGAGCGAGGTGCCGCGATCGTCGAGCTGGCCGATCAGGGCCGTCGTCTCGCGCAGCGTGCCTTCGGAGTAGCTCTTCAGCTCGGCGATCTGCGCCGTGACCTGCTGCGAGGCGTTGCCGGCCTCCGTCATCACGGTGCCGATCACGTTCTGCAACTCGCCGACGCGGGTCGACAGGCTGTTCTCGACGGCGGCGAGGTTCTTGTTCGCGCCGTTGACGATCTGCTGCATCAGCTTGTTGGCTTCGCCCAGGCGTCCGAGCATGCCGCCCAGCTCCTCGCGCAGCTGCTCATTCGTGCCGACCAGCGCCTCGACCGACTGCTTCGAGCCGGCTTCGAGCGTCTCGCGCAGAGCGTTGGACGAGGCCTCGACCGCGTTGGAGATGGCGGCGCCGCGGTCGCGCAGCCCGGCGACGATGGCGTTACCGCGGCTTTCGAGCGCGCGCACCACCGTTTCGCCGACCGTGGCAAACTCGGCGGCCAGCGCTTCGCCGCGCTGGTTCAGCGCCTCGACGGCACCATTGCCCTTGGCGTCGAAGACGGCACGCAGCGCCTCGACCCGTTCGTCGAGCGACTGGGTGAAGGTCTCGCCCTGCTGCCCGAGGGCCGTGACGAGGCCGTTGCCCTTGGCGTCGAAGACCGCACGCAGCGTCTCGACCCGCTCATCGAGCGACTGGGTGATCGTCTCGCCCTGGCGGCCAAGCACTTCGACGAGGCCGTGGCCCTTGGCGTCGAAGGCGGCGCGCATGGCGTCGGTCCGCTCTTCCAGCGAGTTCGCGATGGCTGTGCCCTGGCGTTCGAGCGCGGTGACGATGCCGGAGCCCTGATCTTCGAAGATCGCGCGCAACTGCTCGGCGCGCTGGTCGAGTGCGCCGGAGATGGCGTCGCCGCGTCGCCCGAGCGCAGCCACGATGCCGAGCCCACGATCGTCGAACAAGGTACGCAGCTGCTCTGCACGCTCGGTGAGCGCGGCCGCGATGGCCTCGCTCTGCTGAGCGAGCGACGAGACCATGCCACCGCCCTGATCGTCGAACAGGGCGCGCAGCTCCTGCGCCCGCTCGGACAACACTGCCGCGATCGCCTCGGAGCGGCCCTGCAGCGTGGTGGCGATTTCGTCGCCGCGGCTGTCGAGCGTGTGCGAGACGGTGTCGAGCCGGTTGACGACGCGCTCCTCGAAGCGCGCGACGCTCTGGTCGAGCGTATCGGCGATCTGCAGCGCGCGGCCGCCGAGCGTGGCGTTGATGCTGTCGGCCTTGTCGCTAAGCGTGCGGGTCAGCGACTCGCTCTTCGAGGTGACGACCTCGCCGATCTCGTCGGCCTTGGCCGCAAGCGCGCGGGTGACCTCGCGGCCGCCCTCGGCGAGCACGCGGGCGATGTCGACCGTCCGCTCGACCAGCGCCTCGTTGAGGGCGGTGGCCCGCGAACCGAGGCTGCCGTCGATGCGGGCGATCAGGCTGTCGAGCGCCCCGGCGATCTCGGCGCTCTTGGCGCCCGAGCGGTCCTCGAACAGCTTGATCTGGCCTTCCATCGCATCCGCTGCCTCGCGGGTGCGGCTGGCGAGGAGTTCGGCGGCTTCGAGTGCGCGTGTGCCGACCTTGTCGGCGAGCGAGACGCCGTCCTCGGAAATCAGCTTCTCGACCTGGGCGATGCCGCTGTGCAGCGCTTCGGTGAGCTCGCGGGCGTCACCCGAGATCTTGGCGGTGAGCGCACCGCCCTGATGGACGATCAGATCCTCGAAAGCGGCGAGGCGCGCGCCGAGCGCCGTCTCGACGTCGCGGCCCTGCGTATCGAACAAGGTGGCCAGCGCCGACAGGCGGTCGCCGAGCGCGGTTTCGATCTCGCGCCCCTGTGTGTCGAACAGCGTGGACAGCGTCGCCATGCGCGAGCCGAGAGCAGTCTCGATCTCGCGGCCACGCTCGTCGAAGAGGCGGGTCAGCGCGTCGTGGCGCAGCGCGAGAGCTTCGGTCAATGCCTGGGCGCGGCCCTCGACCGAACGCAGCATCGACTCGGCGTTGGCGGAGAGCGCTTCGTTGACACGTCCGCCCTGCTGGGTGAGCGCCATCACGATCTCGCGGCCGGTGCCGGCGAGCATGGTGCGCGCGTCCTCGGCATGGACCGTGAAGGTGTCGCGCAGGCCCTGCGTCGCCTCGGCGACGCGGTCGGCGACGTGGCGGCCGTCGACATTGATCGTTTCGGTCAGCGTGCGGGTCGCCTCGGTCATGCGGCGCGCCAGATCCTCGCTCTGCTCGCCGAGCAGGGTGTGGACCTCGCGGCCGGTGTTGACGAGGTCGCGGACCATCGTCTCGCGCTGCTCGCCGAGCAGGGCGCCGACCTTGTCGCCAGTCTCGCCGATGCTGGCGAGGAAACCGGTCTGCTGCTGTTCCAGCGCGTTCTGTGCGGCTTCGACGCTGCCGGTGATGCGCTGGGCGAGCACGGCGCCGCGCTCTTCCAGCTTCTGGTCGATGCTCTCGCCGGTTTCGGCAAGGCGGGAGATCAGCGCGTTGCTGCGCTCGGCCAGGATGCCGTGCACGGAGCGGCCGACATCGGCGACGCGGCTGGCCAGAGCCTGGCTCTCGCTGCCGAGCAGATCCTTGATCTCGAGGCCGGCCTGCGAAACCTTCACGGTCATCGCACCGGCCTGCTCTTCCAGCAGGGCGCTGACGCGCATGCCGGTCTCGGAGAGGCCGGAGATCAGGCGCTCGCTCTGGTGGCCGACGAGATTGCCGACGTCCTGGCCGGCCTGGGTCAGGCGGCCGACGAGCAGGTCGCTCTCGTCGCGCAGGCGGGTCTCGACGGTGTTGACGGCACCCGAAACGCTGGCGACCAGCGCCTCGCTGCGCTCCGAGAGCAGCCGGGCGACATCCGCGCCGGCATCGGAGACGCGGGCGACGGTAGCATCGCTCTGTTCGCCCATGAGAGCGGTCAGGTTGCGACCGGCTTCGGAGACATTGGCGACGGCCGCTTCACTGCGTTCCGTGAGCAGGCGGGCGACATCCGCGCCGGCATTGGAGACGCGGGCAACGGTGGCATCGCCTTGTTCGCCCATGAGGGCGGTCAGGTTGCGACCGGCTTCGGAGACATTGGCGACGGCTGCTTCGCTGCGTTCCGCGAGCAGGCGGGCCAGCTCGCTGCCAGCTTGCGAGACGCGGGCGACGGCGGAGCCGCTCTGCTGGCCGACGAGGTCGGCGAGTTCGTTGCCGGCGCCGGAAACGCGCTCGACGAGTTTCTCCGCCTGCTGGTCGAGCAGCGCATGCACGGTCTCACCGGTTTCGCTGAGACGATCGACCAGCTTGCCGGCCTGCTCGGTGAACAGGCCGTGCACCTGGCCGGCGACGTCGGTGATGCGGCCGGTGAGGGCGTCGCCATGCTTTTCGACGGCGTTGCTCAGATTCTCGCCGGCATCGCTGACGCGCAGGATGATCGCCTCGCTGCGCTCGCGCAGCACGTCGTCGACGGTGCGGGCCGTGTCGTTGAGGCGGCCGACCAGCGTATCGCCATGTGTGCCGATGAGAGCATGAACGCTCTCGCCGACCTGAGTGAGCCGGTTGGCGATGGCTTCGTTCTGGCGGTTGAGCAGGCTGTTGACGCCGCGGCCGACCTCGGCGAGACGGGTGGTGACACTCTCGCCCTCGTCGGAGAGCGCGCTGCGCAGCGCTTCGCCGGACTCGGACAGGCGCTTCTGCAGCGCGTCACTCTGGCTTTCGATCAGCGCGACCATGTTGCGGCTGCTGGTCTCGAAGCGCTCCGCCGCCTCGGTCCCGCGGGCAGAGATGTCCTTCGCCAGCGTCTCGCCGGTGCTCTTCAGCGTCTCGTTGACGACATCGACGCGGGCGGTCAGCGACTCCGCGACCTGCATGCCGGTCTCGCTGATGGCACGGGTGACGCCCTGAGCGCTGGCGGTCAGCCCGTCGGTCAGCGAGGCGCCGGTGCGCTCCAGCGAGCCGGCGATCTCCTTGGCGCGACCGTCGAGCATGGTCGAAAGATTGTCGCTGGCGCCAGCCAGCCGCTCGGATACCTCGCCCGAGGTCACCTGGAGCCGCTCGACGAGATCATGCCCGCGGCCGCTGATCTCCTCGACCATCCGCTCGCCGGCGCGGCCGAGCGCCTGGGTGATCTGGTCGCCCTTGGCGCTGAGGGAGCCGGTGACGCGGTCGCCGGCCTGCGTGACCGCCTCGGCGATGACGCGGCTGGCGCTGTCGAGATCCTTGGCGAGCCCGTCATGCGCGCCGCTGATCGCGAGCTTGACGCGCTCGGCATTGCCGACCACGGCCTCGCGCTGGGTGACGAGCTCGTCGATCAGCGAGCGCAGCCGGATTTCATTGTCGGCATAGGCGCGCTCGAGCGTCGAGATCTCGCCGCGCACGATCGTCTCCAATTCGCCGGCGCGCGCCACGGCGCGCTCGATGCCGTCGCCCATGGCGGCGACCTCGCGGCGGATGGTCTGGCTGAGCGACAAGACGGAATCGGCCCCCGCGACCTCCGGCTCGGCGAGACGCAGCGCGACCTCGGTCATTGCGCGCGAGATCAGGCGCATCTCCTGGGTGCGGCGATAGAGCGCCGCCAGGACGAAGAAGAACACGACCGGCGCGCCGATCGAGAGCGCGAGCAGGGTCCACTCGCCGATGCCGAAATTGGCGACCGGCTCGGGGAGGCCATTGCTGAACGAGCCGTAGCGGCCGAACAGCACGAAGGCGGCTCCGCCCAGCCAGGCGAGCGAGGCAAGCGCGGCGAACCAATAGGGCTTGCGCGACGGGCGCACGGCGAAGGCCTGCACCAGCGAGCTGGAATCGCGGCGGTCGTCATTGGCGACGCGGGTCGTGTCGGGCGCAAGCGCAGCGCTGGCGCGCGGCTGCGCCGGAGGAGGAGGGGTTACGGGCGCGGGCTGTGCGGCTGCTGGCTCGACGCGCGGCAATTCGAGCTTGAGATCGTTCTCGCTGGTGGCGGGAAGCCGGGGCTCGGCGCTGACCGGCGTTTCCGTCTCGCCTCTGGCGATGTCGGACTGGGGCTGGTCGAGTCGAAGCGCCTCCTCGATCGCCGACATCGCAGCTTCAGTGGGATCCTGGAGCTTCTTGGGTCGATTCATCGTTGCCGCCTCGCCACGCTACTGACGATGGACGCGAAAGCCCGTCCCCGTCGTCCCTTGCCGCCTCTGGCCGGGATGATCGGAGACACTGCGCCCATCATTTACCAATTGGAAGGGTAGTGGAGCCCTGGAACCTTGGAAACCCATTTGAGTGCTTGATTCACAAACGTCGTTAACGCCTCGTTCACCATCAAGGCGCTTCTTGGAGTGGGTGAGATCGCCCATGCGGCGGTTTGATGTTCACGAGTTGCCCATGCCCCAGAATGCGATCGATACCGAGCACCTTCACCGCCAGACCGGCGGCGATCATGAGCTTGAGCGCGAATTGCTGACCCTGTTCGCCCAGCAATGCGTCGCGCATCTGCGCACCATCCACGGCAGCGCCGACAGGCAGGCCCGCATGGACGCGGCCCATACCTTGAAGGGCGCAGCCCGCGCCGTTGGCGCCTGGCAGGTCGCCGAAGCGGCCGACCGGATCGAGCACAGTCTTGGTGACGCGGAACTGCGTTTGACCGAAAGTGCTCTGGATGAGCTGGCGCTGGCGGCCGCCGAAGCGCGGGCGGTGATCTCGCGCTTCGACTGTGCGGCCTGATCGGGGCGCTGCGCAAAACCCCGTTCCGTGCCGCTTTGAAATGCTCCGCGCGCTTTCCGTTCGACTGATCCAGCCGAACGAATAGAATTCGCGCAAAATCAAAAAGCTAAGCATGTTCTTGTCGCAAAAGTGGTTTCCACTTTTGCGGGACATGTTCTAAGCGGGGCCGATATCGCCCCGCCGGAGTCTCTTATGCCGAACATCACCTTCATCGACGCTCACGGAGAGAGCCGCACCGTCGAGGGCGACACGGGCTCCACAGTGATGGAGACGGCGATCCGCAACGCGATCCCCGGCATCGAGGCCGAATGCGGCGGTGCCTGCGCCTGCGCTACCTGCCATGTCTATGTCGATGATGCCTGGATCGAAGCGGTGGGCCACGCCGAGCCGATGGAGGAAGACATGCTAGACTTCGCCTTCGACGTGCGGCCGACCTCGCGCCTCTCCTGCCAGATCCGCATCAGGGACGATCTCGACGGGCTCGTCGTGCGCACACCCGAGCGCCAGGGCTGAAATCCCGCTGACTTACGCGTGACCGACGCGCGCGCGGCGCCCTGCCGCATCGCGCATTTTGCGCTGGATCATGGCGCGCGTGCTGGCAAACTCCAGAATGGTTCTGCAACCAGCCTTGGAGGATGCGATGTACAAGTCGATTCTGGTTCCCGTCGATCTGGCGGAGGCCGAACTTGCCCAGCCAGCGATCGCGGCTGCCGTATCCTTCGCCAAGGTATCGGGCGGCGTGGTGCGGCTGATCTATGTCCGCTCGCTGGTCCCCGTCACCTACATGGAATTCGTGCCTGCTGATTTCGATACCGAGCAGCAGCAGGATGCCGAAGCGAAGCTCGCCGAGATCGCGGCGAAGGTTGACCTGCCCGCCGATAACGTCTCGGCCAAGGTGCTGCTGGGTTCGGTCCATGGCGAGGTGCTGGCCGAGGCGGATGCTGCCGGCACCGACCTCATCGTTATCGGCTCGCATGAGCCGGGCATGCTGGCCTATGTCATCGGCTCGAACGCCTCGGCCATCGTGCGCCGGGCCAAGTGCTCGGTGCTGGTGGTACGCTGAGCTTCAGCCAGTCCGGCCCGGAACGAGGCTGTCGGGCACTTCGCCGGTCGCGAGTTCCCGCGGCCGGTTGAGGCTTACGAGCGGCCAGACCTGCCAGACCGAAGCGGCAACCAGCAGGAGGCCGAGCAACCCGGCATTGGTTGCTCCCTGCTGGAAGGCGCGCAACGTGAAGGCGGCGAGCATCAGGAGAGACAGCGCGCCGACGACCGCGACGCCGAGCCAGAGCGGTTTCGGCCGCCCAGCCACGAAGCGGGCGCGCGGATTGGCCCGAGCGATCGCGGCCGACAGCGCCGAGACGAAGCGGTGATAGCGTGCATCGTCGCGGTCGAGATCGGTCAGCGAGCGCCAAGACAGGTTGCCGAAACTCACGGTCCGACCGTCGCTGAGCCGAAGCTGCGTCTTGTAGCCTTTGGATGAAATGTTGCTCGGCGCGTAGACGAAACGCACCTGTTCGACGGCACTGAGCCTGACGGTGTCGACGCGGCGCGTCCGGTCGATCTCGAGGCTGTCCCCCACCAGCTTGTAGCCGATCTCGAAGCCGACCGGCTTCGGCCGCTGGCGCCAGCTCGGAGGAGGGGCGTCGTCCAGCTCTTCATCCATGATCGTCATCGTCAACGCGCCAGAACCCTCATCGCGCCATCCAGCCCGTCGAGCGTCAGCGGGAACATGCGCCCGCCCATCAGCCCACCCATCTGCCGGATCGACTGGGTGTAGTTCCACAGATGCTGCTGAACCGGATTGAGCCAGACCGATTTCGGGAACTTGTTCACCAGCCGCTCCATCCAGACCTCGCCAGCCTCCTCGTTCCAGTGCTCGACCGAGCCGCCGGGCATCGCGATCTCATAGGGACTCATCGAGGCATCGCCAACGAAGACGAGGCGGTAGTCGGCCGGGTAGGTCCGCAGCACGTCCCATGTCGGGATGATCTGATCATGCCGGCGGCGGTTCTCCTTCCAGACGCGCTCATAGGGGCAGTTGTGGAAGTAGAAGTGCTCGAAATGCTTGAACTCGGCCCGCGCCGCCGAAAACAGCTCCTCGGCCAGCTCGATATGCCAGTCCATCGAGCCGCCGACATCGAGGAAGAGCAGCACCTTCACGGCGTTGCGGCGCTCGGGCCGCAGCTTGACGTCAAGATAGCCGTGCTTGGCGGTCTCGGAGATCGTATTGTCGAGATCGAGCTCCTCGGCCGCGCCCGTGCGGGCGAAGCGGCGCAGGCGCCTCAGCGCGACGCGTAGATTGCGCACGCCGAGCTCACGCGTGTCGTCGAAATCCTTGAACTCGCGCTTGTCCCAGACCTTCACCGCCCGGAAGTTGCGGTTCTTGTCCTGGCCGATGCGGATGCCTTCGGGGTTGTAGCCATAGGCGCCATAGGGCGAGGTGCCGCCGGTGCCGATCCATTTGTTGCCGCCCTGGTGGCGGCCCTTCTGCTCCTCGAGCCGCTGTTTCAGCGTCTCCCAAAGCTTGTCCCAGCCGAGCGCATCGATCTGCGCCTTTTCTTCGTCGGTCAGGAATTTCTCGGCGAGCTTGCGCAGCCATTCCTCGGGAATGCCGGCCTGCTCGATGGCCTGGCCCAGCGTCTCCATGCCCTTGAACACCTGGGCGAAGACCTGGTCGAACTTGTCGAGATGGCGCTCGTCCTTCACCAGCGTGGCGCGGGCGAGATAATAGAACTCGTCGACCTTATGCTCGGCGAGATCGGCCTCCACCCCTTCGAGCAGCGTGAGGTATTCCCGCAAGGTCACGGGGACCTTGGCGGCGCGCAGATCGGTGAAGAGGCGAAGGAACATGCCGCTAATGTGAGGGCATGAGGCGCCGGGTCAAGCAGCGTCCGCGCTAAGCGCGAACGCTGCTCGATCCCGAACGTTGGCTGTTACGCCACCGCGTCGGCGAGGTCCTTGGTGACCTTGAACTTCACGACGGTCTTGGCCGGAACCTTGATGGTCGCGCCGGTCGACGGGTTGCGGGCCTCGCGGGCCTCGCGCTTGGCGGCGGAGAGCTTGCCGATGCCGCCGAGCGTGACGTCGTCGCCCTGCTTGAGGGTCTTGGCGACGGTCGCGCCGAGAGAGGCCAGGATGGCGGAGACGTCCGCCTTGGTCTTGCCGGTCTCGTCAGCGATGGCGGCGATCAGTTCGTTCTTGGTCATGAAAATCCTCCTTGAGAAGGTGCTTCAGGCGTCGCGTGCGGGACTACGGCCGTTCATGCTCGTTTCCGACACGAGCGACCGCGGCACATGGATGCTATTCGCGGCGCGCAACTCACGCAGTTGCCACGGTTATCGAGGAAAGACGATGCCCGTGGCGGTAGATACGCACAGAAAACGGCTTCGTTCCGCCGGTTCCCGGTCTGATTGCGCCATTTTTTAGGGGTTGGAACGGTCGCGGGACGGCCGCTGGCGCGTGATGGGGAGGGCATTGCCCGAATCACGGCACCGACGGACACGCATCCGCCGGCGCCGCTGGACATCCGATCAGGCCTGGATGCCGTCGACGTACCAGTCCATCTTGGAGAGCATCTCGTCGCTGGCCTTCTCGCCGGCCTTGAGACGAACCTCGCCCTTCTGGTCCTTCAGTTCGCCGGTGAAGGGGTGCAGCGTGCCGGCGGCGATGCCCTTGGTCACTTCGTCCGCAGCGGCGCGCGCGGCCGGGGTGATCGCGTCATTGTAGGGCGCGAGCTTCACGAAGCCGTCCTTGATGCCGCCCCAGACGTCGCCGGTCTTCCAGGTGCCGTCCATCACGTCCTTGACGCGCTTGATGTAGTAGCCCGACCAGTCGTCGACGATGGCGGAGAGGTGGGCCTTCGGCGCGAAGGCCTTCATGTCGGACGCCTGACCGAAGGCGAAGACGCCGCGCTGCTCGGCCGCCTGCAGCGGCGCCGCCGAGTCGGTGTGCTGGGTGATCATGTCGGCGCCCTGGTCGATCAGCGCCTTGGCGGCGTCGGCCTCCTTGGCGGGGTCGTACCAGGTCGAGCACCAGACGACCTTGGTCTTGAAGTTCGGGTTCACCTTGCGAGCCGCGAGGTGGAAGGCGTTGATGCCCATCACCACCTCCGGGATCGGGAAGGAGGCGACATAGCCGGCCTGGCCCGTCTTCGACATGTGGCCGGCGATGGTGCCGATCACGGCGCGGCCCTCATAGAAGCGCGCATTGTAGGTGGCGACGTTCTCGGCGCGCATATAGCCGGTGGCGTGCTCGAACTTGATCTTCGGGAACTGCTTGGCGACCTGGATCGTCGGGTTCATGAAGCCGAAGGAAGTCGCGAAGATCAGCTGGTTGTTGGCCTGGGCGAGCTGGCGCAGCGCGCGGGCCGCATCCGGACCTTCGGCGACGTTCTCGATGAAGCTGGTCTTGATCTTCGAGCCGTATTCCTTTTCGAGCGCGAGCCGGCCCTGGTCATGCGTCCAGGTGTAGCCATGGTCGCCGATCGGGCCGACATAGATGAAGCCGACGCCGAGCGGCGACTGCGCCGAGGCGCTGCGGCCGAGGATCGGCAGGGTGGAGGCGGCGGCTGCGCCGAAGGTCAGCCTGCGGCGGGTGATGATGCTGGTCATGTCCTATAAACTCCCCGTTGTCAGTGGCGGCGTCAGGACGCCGAGAAGGGTTTGCCGAGGCAGGCAGGCGCGTCGAGCCGGCCGGTCTTTCGTCCTAGCGACATCATGGTCAGAACCGCAATTGTCGCAAGATAGGGGGCCATCGCCAGCACCTCTGGCGCGAGCCAGGTGACGCCGGCGGCCTTGGCCTGCAGCTCCAGCGTCATCACCGCGCCGAAGAGATAGGCGCCGAGCAGCAGGCGCCCCGGCTTCCAGGCGGAGAACACGACGAGTGCGAGCGCAATCCAGCCGCGTCCAGCCGTCAGCCGGTCCGCCCACATCGGTGTCAGCGCCAGCGAGAAATAGGCACCGCCGAGCCCCGCCAACGCCCCGCCGAAGGCGATCGCCGCGTAGCGAATGGCGATGACTGGATAGCCGATGGCATGGGCGGAAGCGTCATTCTCGCCGACCGCGCGCAGGATCAGGCCGGGTCGCGTGCGGCGCAGGAAGTAGCTGACGCCCGCGACGAGCACCAGCGAGAGATAGACCAGGATGTCGTGGCCGAAAATCACCCGCAACACCGGATGCTCCGAGAGGGCGGCCGGGAACACCGGCTGAAGGCGCGTCACGGTGCGTCCGACGAAGCCCGCGCCGATCAACGAGGAGGCGCCGATGCCGAAGATGGTCAGGGCGAGACCGGTCGCGACCTGATTGGCCATCAGCGAGAGTGCGAGCACAGCGAAGATCATCGCGGCGGCGATGCCGGCGAACATTGCCGCGACGAGGCCGAAGCCGGTGCTGCCGGTCGAGAAGGCGACGGCAAAGCCCGCGACCGCGCCGCACAGCATCATACCCTCGACGCCGAGATTGAGCACGCCGGCCTTCTCGGCGACGAGCTCGCCCAACGCCGCGAGCAGCAGCGGCGTCGAAGCCGCGATGAGCGTCATCAGGATGGAGACGGGCACGACCGAGGTCATGGAGCGACGCTTCCTCCTTGTGCTGGGGGAGCAGGTGCACGCGCTCCTCCCTCCCCCCGCTTGCGGTGGGGAGGGCTGGGGTGGGGGGGCGTAAAGCCGGAGCTCGGTCCCGTATCGGCTCGCCAAGCGGCACTGCCCCCCACCCGTACCCTCCCCACCGCAAGCGGGGGGAGGGAAGCGGAGGCGTCGTACTTTTGAGATCGACGGACTGCTCGCGTCGTCATCACGCCACCCTCCGCCTCCAGACGATGCGCCAGCGGACCAGCACATCGGTCGCGAGCAGCATGAACAGCAGCATGGCCTGGAACATGCCGGTTGCGGCCTGCGGCAGCCTGACCGTCGACTGCGCGATCTCGCCGCCGACATAGGTTACGGCCAGCACGATGCCGCCGAAGACGATGCCGAGCGGATTGAGCCGCCCGAGGAAGGCGACGATGATCGCGGTGAAGCCATAGCCGACCGGGAATTGCGGCGTGAGCTGCCCGAAGGGGCCGGCCGCCTCGAACAGTCCGGCGAGGCCGGCGAGCGCGCCGCTGATCAGCAGCGTTGCCCAGGTCGTGCGCGCGGCACTGAAGCCGCCATGGCGGGCGGCGGCGGGCGCGAGGCCGACGACCTTGATCGCGTAGCCCGCCGTGGTCTTCTCCATCAGGAGCCAGGCGATGACGGCAAGGACGAGCGCGACCGGAATTCCGAGATGAACAAGTGAGCCTTCCAGCACCGTCGGCAGCGCCTGGTCGGCGGTGAACATCCGCGTCTGCGGAAAGTTGAAGCCGTCCGGGTCCTTCCAGGGGCCGCGCACGAGGAAATACAGGAGCTGGACCGCGACATAGGTCAGCATCAGGCTGGTCAGGATTTCGCTGACCTGCAATTTGACGCGCAGGAAGGCGGGGATTGCGGCCCAGGCCATGCCGCCGAGGATGCCGGCCAGCATCATGGCGGGCAGGATCCACCAGCCGGTCATGTCATAGGTCGCGAGCGCGACGCCGGTGCCGGCGATGGCGCCCATGATGTATTGCCCCTCGGCGCCGATGTTCCAGACATTGGCCCGGAAGCCGATGGCGAGGCCCAGCGCGATCATGATGAGCGGCGCGCCCTTGACGCCGATGTCGGCCCAGCGCTGCGGCTCCAGGAACGGCGTCAGGAAGATGCTCCCGACCGCATGGAAGCCGTCATAGCCCATGGCGCTGAAGACGATCATGCCGGTGAGCATGGTGAGCCCGATCGCGATCAGCGGGCTCAAGCCCAGCATCAGCGCGCTCGGCTCGCGGCGGCGGCGCCATTCAAGCATGCGCCGCTCCGCGGACGATCGGGGAGAAGGGCTCCTCCCTTTCTCCCTGTAGCTCCTCCCTTCCCCCTTGTGGGGAAGGGTATGGGGATGGGGGTGGTGCCGCTTGGTGAGGCGTTGCCGGTATCGGCGGAACGGTGAATAGTCCCGGCCGCGCGGCCCGACTTTTCGCCCCCCACCCCTTCCCCTCCCCACAGGGGGGAGGGGTTTCCAGCGCCTGCTCAATGGGAGCATCAAGCATGGGCTGCCTCCGCGCCATGGACGCCGCCCATCATCAGGCCGATCTCGTCGATGCCCAGGCTCGCGACCGGACGCGGTGCCGAGAGCTGGCCTTCATTGATGACGCAGAGCCGGTCGGCGAGCTCGAGCAGCTCGTCGAGATCCTGCGAGATCACCACCACGGCCGAGCCTTTGGCGGCGAGGTCGACGAGTTCCTGCCGGATCGCGGCCGCGGCGCCGGCATCGACTCCCCAGGTCGGCTGCGAGACGACGAGCACGGCTGGTTGCTGGCCGATCTCGCGGCCCATGATGAACTTCTGCAGGTTTCCGCCCGAGAGCGAGCGGGCGAGCGCGGCATTGCCGGTGGTTCTGACGTCGAAGAGGCGGATGACGCTGTCGGCGAAGCGCTTCACGTTGCTGCGGCTGATGAAGCCGTGCGGCGCCAGCGGCAGCCGATGGCGCGCGGTCAGGATGCCGTTGTCGGCGAGCGAGAAATCCGGCACGGCGGCATGGCCGTTGCGCTCCTCGGGGACGCAGGCGAGGCCGAGCGCCCGGCGGGCGCCGGCGCCCTCCAGGCCGATGGCCTTGCCGTCGAGCCTGATCGCCTCGGCATTGGCAGCCAGTTGCTCGCCCGAGAGCGCGGTCAGCAATTCCGCCTGGCCGTTGCCGGCGACGCCGGCGATGCCGAGGATCTCGCCGGCCCGCGCCTCGAACGTGACGTTCTCCAGATCGGTGCCGAAAGGCGGCTCGCCGGGCAGGGACAGTCCCTTGGCGGCCAGCCGGACAGCGCCGCCGCCGGCCGCCTTGCCATGCTCGATCTTGCGCAGTTCCGCGCCGATCATCAGCTCGGCCATGCGCTTGGTCGTCTCGGTCTTTGGATCGCAGATCGCCACGACCCGCCCGCCGCGCAGGATGGTGGCGCTGTCGCAGAGCGCCTTGATCTCATGCAGCTTGTGCGAGATGTAGAGGATCGAGCAGCCGCCCAGTGCGATCTGGCGCAGCGTCTCGAACAGGCGTTCGACCTCCTGTGGCGTCAGCACCGAGGTCGGCTCGTCCATGATCAGGAGCTTCGGCTTCTGCAGCAGGCAGCGCACGATCTCGATGCGCTGGCGCTCGCCGACGGAGAGCGTGTGCACCTCCCGCTCCGGATCAAGCGGCAGCGAGTAGGATTGCAGGATCGCGGCGACGCGCCGCTTCAGCTCTTCGCGATCAACTGCTTCGTCAAGGCCGAGAGCGATGTTCTCGATCACCGTCATCGCGTCGAACAGCGAGAAGTGCTGAAACACCATGCCGATGCCGAGCTTGCGCGCAGCCTTGGGCGAGGGGACCGCGACCACCTCGCCATTCCAGTGAATGGTGCCCTCGTCGGCCTGCTGCACGCCGTAGATGATCTTGACCAGCGTCGACTTGCCGGCGCCGTTCTCGCCGAGCAGGGCATGAACCTCGCCGGGTTTGACGCTTAGACTGATATCGTCATTGGCCTTTACGCCCGGGAAGCTTTTGGAGACATGGGCGAGCGCCAGCCGCGGCGGCACTTCCTGCTCACGCGGCTGATTCATGTCTCGAGCGTCTCCCTTTCGCCGGGGTCCGGCGGCCAAGCAAGCAACGCACCAGCTCGGCCGCCGTCAAGGCCGCGATCACCTCCGGGCGCTTGTCGTCCACATCCGAACCGCCGATCGGGCAGGTCAGCCGCGCCAGCGCCTCGCGGCGGCCACCGGCACGTAGGAAGCTGGATTCGAAGCGGGCGCGCTTGGTGGCCGAGCCGATCATGCCGACATAGGCCGTATCGCCGCGCGCCAACGCGGCCTCGGTCAGCCGATAGTCGAGCGCGTGGCTGTGCGAGAGCACGACAAAGGTGGCCTTTGCCGGGGCGCTCGCGATCGCATCGACGGGATCGGCCATGCGGATGCAGGTGACGGCCGGTGGCAACCCGCTCATGACGTCGTCACGGTCATCGATCAGCGAAACCGAGAAGGGCAGGGGCGCCAGCGCCTTCGCCAGGGCCCGGCCGGTATGGCCGGCTCCGAAGATCAGGACCGGGGGCCGGGCCGCCGCTTCAGCCTTTTCGCGGGCAGTGAGCAGGGCGATCTCGGTCGCGCCGGCATGGCGCAGCGAAACGCGCACCCGCCCGCCGCAGCACTGCCCCATCTGCGGGCCGAGCGGGATGTCGAGCAGCTGGTCCTCGGCGCCCTCGCTCAACATGTGCCGGGCGAGGTCGATGCAGTGGAATTCGAGCTGTCCGCCGCCGATGGTCCCGGCGATGGCAGCGGAGCTCACCGCCATGCAGGCGCCGGCTTCACGCGGCGTCGAGCCTTCCGCCACCTCGATCCGGACCAGAACGATGCCTTCGTGATGATGAGTGGCGAGGAAGGAGGCGAGGGTCATGCGCTGCTCACCCCGTCGTCATTCTCGGGCGGAGCGAAGCGGAGACCCGAGAATCTTCTGCAGGAGATGCTCGGGTCGAGCCCGAGCATGACGTGCATTGGACAGGGGCTTTGACACCTCTCATCGCGCCGCCTCCGCTCTGACGCGCTCCACCGCATCCAGCACACGCTCCGGCGTCGCCGGGGCATCGAGGCGCGGGCAGATCCGGTAATCGCCGACGCTCGCCACGGCATCCGACAGCGCGTGCAGGACCGAAATCGCCAGCATCAGCGGCGGCTCGCCGACGGCCTTGGAGCGGTGGATCGTCGGCTCGCGGTTCGGCGCATTCTCCAGGAGATGGACGTTGAATATGCGCGGCCGGTCGGAGGCGACAGGGATCTTGTAGGTCGAGGGTGCGTGGGTCCACAGCCGCCCCTTCTTGTCCCAGACCAGCTCTTCCGTCGTCAGCCAGCCCACGCCCTGTACGAAGCCACCCTCGATCTGGCCCTTGTCGATCGCCGGGTTCAGCGACTGCCCGCAGTCGTGGAGGATATCGACGCGCTCGACCTTGTATTCGCCGGTCAGCGTGTCGATCGCGACCTCGGCCGCTGCCGCGCCATAGGCGAAATAATAGAACGGGTGGCCGCGCCCGGCCTTGCGGTCCCAATGGATTTTTGGCGTCGCGTAGAAGCCCGTCGCCGAAAGCTGGGTGCGCGCCATATAGGCGGCGGCGACCAGTTCCTTGAAGGTGATCTCGCGGGCGCCGACCTTCACGAGCCCGGGCAGGAAGGCGACGTCCTCGGGCCGTTCCTGCCAGTGCTTCGCGGCGAAGGCAGTGAGCCGCTTCTTGATCGTCTCGCAGGCGTCGAGCGCCGCCATGCCGTTGAGATCGGAGCCGGAAGAGGCGGCGGTGGCCGAGGTGTTCGGCACCTTGCCGGTGGTCGTCGCGGTGATCTTGATCTGGTCGAGCTCGATGCCGAAGGCCTGCGCCACCACCTGCGCCACCTTGACGTAGAGTCCTTGCCCCATCTCGGTGCCGCCATGGTTCAGCGCGACCGTGCCGTCGGTATAGACATGCACCAGCGCCCCGGCCTGGTTGAACCAGGTCGCGGTGAAGGAGATGCCGAACTTCACCGGCGTCAGCGCGATCCCGCGCTTGACGATGGGGTTCCCGGCATTGGCCTCGCGGATTGCCGCCTTGCGCGCCTGATAGTCGCAGCACTGTTCCAGCTCGGCGATGACCTCGGCCGCGATATTGTCCTCGACCGTCTGGTGATAGGGCGTGACGTTGCGATCGGCTGCGCCGTAGAGGTTGCGCCTGCGCACCTCCAGCGGGTCGAGCCCGGTGGCGTAGGCAACCTCCTCGATGAAGCGTTCGGCGCCGACCATACCCTGCGGCCCGCCGAAGCCGCGGAAGGCGGTGTTCGAGCAGGTATGGGTGAAGAGGGGCTCGGAGCGGGCGCGCACCGCCGGGTAGAAATAGCAATTGTCCATGTGGAAGAGGGCGCGGTCGGTCACCGGACCGGAGAGGTCGGCGTTCCAGCCGCAGCGCGCCGCATAGACGGCGTCGACCGCATGGATGCGGCCTTCGTCATCGAAGCCGATCTCGTAGTCGCAGACGAAATCGTGGCGCTTGCCGGTGATCGCCATGTCGTCGTCGCGGTCGGGCCGGAGCTTGACCGGCCGCTTCAGCTTGCGGGCGCAGAGCGCTGCGACGCAGGCGAAGAGATTGGCCTGCGTCTCCTTGCCGCCGAAGCCGCCGCCCATGCGCCGGACCTCGACCGTGACAGCGTGCGAGCCGACGCCGAGCACGGCCGCGACCATGTGCTGGACCTCGCTCGGATGCTGGGTCGAGACCAGCACCGCCATATCCTCGTCCTCGCCGGGGATCGCCAGCGCGACCTGTCCTTCGAGATAGAAATGCTCCTGCCCGCCGATCGCCATCGAGCCCTTCAGCTGGCGCGAGCTCGCGGCCATGGCCGCCGCGACGTCACCGCGCTCCAACTTGAGCGGCGCGGTGACGAGCTTGCCTCCGGCTTCGCGCGCGGCGGCGATGTCGATCAGCGGGGCTTCCTCGGCATAATCCGCCTTCGCCAGCGTCGCGGCGTGCCGCGCCTGCTCGCGGGTTTCAGCCACCACGGCGAAGAGCGGCTGGCCGTGGAACAGGATGCGCTCGGTCGCGAAGACGGGCTCGTCATGCAGATGCGTCGAGGAGATGTCGTTGGCGCCGGGGATATCCGCCGCCGTCAGCACGGTGACGACGCCTGGCGCAGACCTGACCGCTCCGAGATCGAGCGAGCGCAGCCGGCCATGGGCGATCGCGCTTGTGCCGAGATAAGCGTGCAGCAGCCCGGCCGGTTCGGCGATGTCGTCGATATAGAGCGCTTCGCCCGCGACATGCTTGGGCGCGGAGTCATGAATGCGGGCGCTGCCGACGGGGCCGCTCTCCAGTCCGATATCGAGCTTGCGACGTGCGTCAGCCATGAGCGGCCTCCGCCAGCAGGCCGGCGACCCGCGTTTTCGCGTCGGGCTGCGTCGTCTCGATCAGGAAACGCCGCAGCAGGTTGCCGGCGATTGTCAGCCGATAATGCGCCGAGGCGCGCATATCGTCGAGCGGCGTGAAGTCCAGCGGCAGCGCGGCGATTGCGGCGGTGACGGTCTCCTCGTTCCAAAGACGGCCGACCAGAGCAGCTTCGGCTGCCGCCGCGCGCTTCGGGATGCCGGCCATGCCGCCATAGGCGAGGCGAGCCTCGTAGATCAGGCCATCGGAGCTGAGCCGCAGCAGGAAGGAGCCGCAGACGGCGGAAATATCTTCGTCGAAACGCTTGGAGACTTTGGAGGCGTGGAAGAGCACGCCGCGCGCGAGCTTCGGCACCAGCGCGGCCTCGACGAATTCGCCGTGGCGCCGGTCCTGCTTGCGATAGTCGAGGAAGAAGCTTTCGATCGGGATGGCGCGGCGCCTAATTCCGCTTTCGGTGCGTCGTGCCAGCACCAGGGTCGCATCGAGCGCGATCAGGCCCGGCGGCAGGTCGCCGATCGGCGAGCCATTGGCGATGTTGCCGCCGATCGTGCCGGCATTGCGCACCTGCTCGCCGCCAAAGCGGCGCATCAGCTCGTCGAGCTGCCGTGAAAGGGCGGCCAGCGCTTCGCGGACATCGATAAGGCTCGCCATTGCGCCGAAGCGCAGATGATCGCCCTCGTCGGTGATGGCGTGCAGCGCCTCGACCCGCCCGAGATAGATCACCGGATCGAGCCGCTTCATCGCCTTGGTGACCCAGAGGCCGACATCGGTCGCGCCCGCCACCAGCGTCGCCTGCGGATGCGCGGCGACGAGTTCGGCCAATGCCTCGATCGTCGCGGGTGCGTAGAAGCGACCGCTTTCGCCTTGCAGGGCCAGCGTCTCGGTATCGTTCAGCGCGGTGAGTCTGTTCGCCACGGCCTCGCGCTTCTGGAAGAAGCGATCCGCCTCGCGCGGCGCGATCTCGTCCATGCGGCGGCCGGCGGCGATGATCGGCTCGTAGCCGGTGCAGCGACAGAGATTTCCGGCCAGCGCATCCTCGATACGTCGGACATCGGGCTCGGCCTCGTTGAGCCTGAGCGCAAAGAGCGACATCACGAAGCCCGGCGTGCAGAAGCCGCATTGCGAGCCATGGCATTCCACCATCGCCTGCTGGACCGGGTGGAGGCCGCCATCCGCGCCCTTCAGATGCTCGACGGTGAGGAGCTGGCAGCCGTCCAGCGTTGGCAGGAAGCGGATGCAGGCGTTGATCGCCTCGTAGCGCAGGCTGCCACGGTCGAGCCGACCGACCACGACGGTGCAGGCGCCGCAATCGCCCTCGGCGCAGCCCTCCTTCGTGCCGGTCATGCGCTGGTCGAGGCGCAGCCAGTCGAGCACGGTCAGGGTCGGGTCGCAGCGGTCGAGTTCGACCAGCCTGTCGCCGAGCAGGAAGCGCAACGTCTCACGCATGCGGCGAGTCTCCATCGCAACTCAACTGCGCGCGGGTCATCCCGGGCGACCGCAGGGAGACCCGGGATCCATGCCGGAGCGAAGCCGAAAGAGGTTCAGGCATGGATCCCAAATCTCCGCTTCGCTGCGTCCGGGATGACCACGGCCGGGCAATGTATGACTTCATGCCTCCAGATTAGGCATGATCCGCGCTTGGCCGGAAGCTTCGATTTGGTGCAGATGTGATGTGGAATTGTGCCGGAGCTGCCCGCTGTGACTGCATCCACTGCCCTGCGTGCCCTACGCGGCCGCCTGCTCTGGTTCGTCGATGATCCTGAGACCGCAGGTGAGGTCGCGCATCGCTATGTCGCGGACGGTCTGCTGGTTGTCGAGAATGGGCTGGTCCAGGCGGCGGGCGAGGCGAAGGAGCTGCTGCGGACGCTGCCGGCCGATGCCGAGATCGTCGACCACCGTCCGCATCTGATCATGCCGGGCTTCATCGACGCCCATATCCACATGCCGCAGACCCAGGTCATCGCCTCCTATGGCGCGCAGCTGATGGAGTGGCTGAACAAATACACCTTCGTCGAGGAGCAAAAGCTCGCGCAGCAGGGCCATGCCGAGAAGCTTTCGCGCTTTTTCCTTGACGAGCTGCTGGCCAACGGCACCACCACGGCCGCGGTCTATTGCTCTGTCCACCCGCAATCGGCCGAGGCCTTCTTCACGGAATCGGAGCGCCGCAACACCCGCATGATCGCCGGCAAGGTGATGATGGACCGCAATGCGCCGGAGGCCCTGACCGACACGGCGGAGAGCGGCTACCGCGATTCGAAGGCACTGATCGCGCGCTGGCACGGCAAGGGCCGCCAGCTCTATGCCGTCACGCCGCGTTTCGCGATCACCTCGACGCCCGAGCAGATGGTGGCGGCCGGGCGGCTGGCGGCCGAGCATCCCGACTGCCACGTCCAGACCCATATCGACGAGAACCGGGCCGAGATCGCCTTGGCCCGCGAGCTCTATCCGCAGGCGGCTGACTATGCCGACATCTACCGGGGCTATGGGCTGCTTGGGCCCAAGAGCCTGATGGGCCACTGCATCCACATGACCCACAATGAGTGGCAGGCCTTCGCCGAGACCGGCGCGGTCGCCGTGTTCTGCCCGACCTCGAACCTGTTCCTCGGCTCCGGCCTGTTCGACTGGGCCCACGCCCGGCAGCGCGGCGTGAAGGTCGCTGTCGCGACCGATATCGGCGGCGGCACCTCCTACTCGATGCTGCGGACCATGGCCGAAGCCTACAAGGTGCTGCAGTTGCAGGGGCAGTCGCTTTCGGCCTTCGCGGCGCTGCACGCGATCACGCGCGGCAATGCCTTAGCGCTCGGCCTCAATCACCTCATCGGGAGCTTCGAGCCCGGCCGGGAGGCGGATGTCGTCGTGCTCGATACCGGGGCGACGCGGGCAATGGCGCATCGCATGGAGACAGTGCGCGATCTGGCGGAGGAGCTGTTCGTGCTCGTCACGCTCGGCGACGACCGCAATGTCGCCGCGACCTATGTGATGGGGGAGCTGGCTGGCACGCCGTCATTCTCGGGCGGCGCGTAGCGCCATCCGTCATGGTCGGGCTTGTCCCGACCATCCACGTCTTCCTTCCGCAAATGCGGTGTTCAAGACGCGGATGCTCGCCACAAGGGCAAGCATGACGCGGCATGAAGGCAGATCAGCCCAGAACGCCGCCCTTGCGGGCATAGGCGATATAGATCTCGCGCAGGCGCAATGCGGTCGGGCCGGGCGCGCCGTTGTGGATGGTGTGGCCATCGATCGAGGTCACCGGCATGACGAGGCTGGTCGCAGAGGTGATGAAGGCCTCCTCGGCGTCGAGCGCCTCTTCCAGCGTGAATTCGCGCTCCTCGAAGGAGAAACCCGTCTCCGCCAGATAGGCGAGGACGGCCTTGCGGGTGATGCCGGGCAGCACCTTGTTCGAGAGTGGGCGCGAGATCAGCGTCTTGCCCTTGACGATCCAGGCGGTGGAGGAGGCGCCCTCCGTCACCACGCCGTCCTCGACCAGCCAGGCCTCCTGCGCGCCGCTTTCCAGCGCGAACTGCTTGGCGAGCACGGGGGCGAGGAGGTTCACGCTCTTGATATCGCGGCGGGCCCAGCGCAGGTCCGGTGTCGAGATGACCTTGATGCCGGTCTTCGCCGCAGGCGCATTCACGAAGTTGCGGGCCTGGGTGAACATCACCAGGGTGGGCGCGACGTCCTTCGGGAACGGGAAATCGCGATCGGCGGCGCCGCGCGAGACTTGCAGGTAGATGCCGCCTTCGTCGAGGTTGTTGCGCTTGATCAGCTCCTCATGGATCGCGACGAGCTCGGCCTTCGACCAGGAGAGGCTAAGCCGGATCTCGCCGCAGGAGCGTTCGAGGCGGGCGAGATGCGCCTCGCAATCGACGAGCTTGCCGCCGATCACCGCCGAGACTTCGTAAATGCCGTCGCCGAAGATGAAGCCGCGATCGAAAACGGAAATCTTCGCCTCTTCCTCGGGAAGATAGGCGCCATTGACATAGACGATACGGCTCATCGCTGCGGACCCGCTGGGTGGGAAAGGGACGCGCCCTTCCTAGCGAAGCTTTGCAGCGCTTGCGAGCATCAAGGTCGGGCAGCCGCCCGGCGTTGCTTGCAAGGCGAAACCGTGCGCCAACTATTTGGTCGTGGAAACCGGACACGTCATCCCGGGCTTGACCCGGGATCCATCATAGTGCGCCGGAGCTCTTCGATGGATCCCGGATCGGCGCCGCTTCGCGGCTTGTCCGGGATGACGGTGCCTTTCACCGGAAATCGCACAGTCACGCCTGCAGGCTCAGGAAACGTGTCGGGATGGCGCCGCGCAGGTTCGATTCGAAGCCGGTGAGCTTCGGCGAGACGAGATTCTTCGTCGAATAGTGCAGCACTGGAATCCAGGGCTCTTCGGTGATGACGATGCTGTCGGCCTCGCGCAGGATGACGGCGCGCTTGGCTATGTCGAGTTCATCGGCAGCGAGCTTCATCAGCGCGTCGAATTGCGGGTTGCTGTACTTGCCGATGTTGAAGCCGGCGTTGTCGCTCTGGAAGAGGAACAGGAAGTTCTGCGGATCGGAGTAGTCGCCGATCCAGCCATAGCGCGCCACGTCGAAATCCCCGCCTTCGCGCAGATAGGCGAAGTGCGTGCGGAAGTCGGTCTCGACGAAGCGGGTCTCCACCCCGATGGCGTGCCATTGTTCGGCGATCGCCTCGGCGGTGTGGCGGTTGTTGTCGGTGGTGTTGAAGCGGAATTCGATCCGAAGCGGAATGCGATTGCCGAAGCCGGCCGAGGCGAGCAGGCGCTTGGCCTCCTCCTCCCGCTCGAGCACCGAATTGTATCGGAAATCGAGCTCGGCTCGCTCGCCATAGTTGCCGATATGGGGAGGCACCACGCCGTAGGCCGGCAGCATTGTCCCGCCCCAGATCCGGTCGGCGATGAACTCGCGGTCAATTTGCAGCGAGAGCGCGCGGCGCACGCGTGCATCGTCGAAAGGCGGTTTGGCGCTGTTGAGGATCAGGAAATAGGTCGCGAGATAGGGGCCGATCCGGACCTGATCGCCGAGCTTCTGGCGCAGCTGCTTGAACTGGTCGGCCGGGATGTCGGTCGTGAGGTGCAGCTCGCCGGCCTGGAAGCGCCGGGCCGCCGCCACGAGATCGGGGGCTGGATAGAAGACCACCGTGTCGATCTTCACATTGGCGGCGTCGTGGAAATGCGGGTTCCGATCGAGGCGGATATGCGAGTTCGGTGCGAACTCCTTCAGCAGATAGGCGCCGTTGGTGATCCAGTTTTCCGGACGCCTCGGCTCCTGCGCCGCCTTGGCCGTGCTGGCGGGATGGACGGGCAGGGCGCTCTGGTGCGTGAGCAGTTCGAGCAGATAGGGCGTCGGCCGTTCGAGCGTGATCTCCAGCGTCCGATCGCCGGAAGCCACGACGCCGAGATCGTCGAGGGTCGAGCCGGCCGTCGCTTTGTGGATCGGCTCGGCATTGCGGATCGGATAGAGCAGATTGGCGTATCTGGCGCCGGTTTCCGGATTGATGATACGCCGGAAGGAATAGACGAAGTCGGCGGCACGAACCGGGTCGCCATTGGACCATTTCGCATTGGCGCGCAGGGTGAAGCGCCAGAGCTTGCCGTTCGGGCTCATGGTCCAGCTTTCGGCGACGCCGGGGACGACCTCTCCCTTCGTGTTGTGAATGACGAGGCCTTCGCGCAGGTCTCGCAGCAGATGGGCTTCGGCGACTGTCGAGGTCTTGTGCGGATCGAGCGTTTCCGGATCGCCGTCATTGCCCCGGTGGAAGACGATCCGGCCCTGGACCGCATCAGCACGGGTCGCCGCCAGGATGGCGGCGAATGCCAGAGGTGCGGTGCGGCGCGTGACGTCGAGCATGGCAACCTCCCTTGCTCAGGCGTCGTTGCGAGCGATGCCCGACAGAGGAAGTAGAACCTGCCTGAGTGAGTCTGCCAAGCAGGAAAACGGCGGCGGAGCCGCGGTTTTCCTGCCTGGCCTGTCAGGAGCTGGTTACAGGCTCAGCGGCTGGCTGCTGCCGCCGCGCTCTCCTGCGCCTCGACCACTGCGACCGCGGTCATGTTGACCACGCCGCGGGCCGTCACCGAGCCGGTGAGGATATGCGCGGGCTTGGCGGTGCCGATCAGGATCGGCCCGACGGGCAGCGCATCCGCCATCACTTTCGCGAACTGGTAGGAGATGTTGGCGGCGTCGAGATTCGGGAAGATCAGGACGTTCGCCATGTCCTTCAGCGTCGAGGAGGGCAGGACGCGCTCGCGGATCATCGGCATCAGCGCCGTATCCGCCTCCATCTCGCCGTCGCACTCCAGATGCGGCGCGCGCTCGCGGATCAGCTTCAGCGCCTTGCGCATCTTGAGCGAGGAGGGCGTATCGGCCGCGCCGAAGTCCGAATGCGAGAGCAGGGCGATCTTGGGCTCGATGCCGAAGCGCTGGACATGGTTTGCGGCGAGCACGGTCATGTCCGCGATCTCCTCGGCGCTCGGATCGTGCTTCACATGGGTGTCGGAGAGGAAGAAGGCACCCTTGTTGGTGATGATCAGCGTCATCGCCGCGATGTCGCAGACGCCCGGCGCCAGTCCGATGATGTCCTTGATGTGCCGCAGGCGCGACATGAAACGGCCCTCAAGGCCGGAGATCATCGCATCCGCGTCGCCGCGCGCCACGGCGAGCGCAGCGATCACCGTGTTGTTGGTGCGCACCAGCGCGCGCGCCGCCTCGGGCGTGATGCCGCGCCGGCCGGCGATATCGAGATAGGTCTGGACGTAGTCGCGGTAGCGCGGGTCGTCCTCGGGGTTGACCACCTGGAAATCGACGCCGGGCTTCAGCGACAGGCCGAAGCGCTGGATGCGGGTTTCGATCACGCTCGGGCGGCCGATCAGGATCGGCACGGCGAGGCCTTCCTCCAGCGCGACCTGGGCGGCGCGCAAGACGCGCTCATCCTCGCCCTCGGCGTAGATGACGCGCTTGGGATCGGCCTTGGCCTGCTGGAACAGGGGCTTCATCAGGAAACCGGAGCGGAAGACGAAGCGCGAGAGCTGCTCGCGATAGGCCTCGATATCGACCAGCGGCTTGCGGGCGACACCGGTCGCCATGGCCGCCTCCGCCACGGCCGGTGCGATGCGCATGATCAGGCGCGGGTCGAAGGGATTGGGAATCAGCGAGGTCGCGCCGAAGGTCGAGGCTTCGCCGCCATAGGCGCGCGCCGCGATGTCGGAGGTTGCCTCGCGGGCGAGCGCGGCGATGGCGCGCACCGCGGCGAGCTTCATCGCCTCGTTGATCGTCGTCGCCTGCACGTCGAGCGCGCCGCGGAAGATGTAGGGGAAGCAGAGGACGTTGTTGACCTGGTTCGGATAATCCGAGCGGCCGGTGCAGATCATCGCGTCCGGGCGCACGGCGAGCGCGTCCTCCGGCGTGATTTCCGGGTTGGGGTTGGCGAGCGCCAGGATCAGCGGCTTCGGCGCCATCTGCTTGGCCATCTCTGGCTTGAGCACGCCGGCGGCTGAAAGGCCGAGGAAGACGTCGGCGCCGCCGATCACTTCGGCAAGGGTCCGGGCGTCGGTTTCCTGGGCGTAGACCTCCTTCCAGCGGTCCATCAGCGTGTTGCGGCCCTTGTAGACCACGCCGTCGAGGTCGGTGACCCAGATGTTCTTGCGCTGCGCGCCGAGCTCGACGAGCAGGTTGAGGCAGGCCAGCGCCGCGGCGCCCGCGCCCGAGACGACGATCTTGACGTCGGCGATCTTCTTGGCGGCGAGGTCAAGCCCGTTGAGGACGGCCGCGCCGACGATGATCGCCGTGCCGTGCTGGTCGTCGTGGAAGACCGGGATCTTCATCCGGGCCTTGAGCTGCTCCTCGATCTCGAAGCACTCCGGCCCCTTGATATCCTCGAGGTTGATGCCGCCGAAGGTCGGCTCCAGCGCCGCGACGACCTCGACGAATTTCTCGATGTTCTTCTGCTCGACCTCGATGTCGAAGCAGTCGATGCCGGCGAACTTCTTGAAGAGGACCGCCTTGCCTTCCATCACCGGCTTGGAGGCCAGCGGGCCGATATCGCCGAGGCCGAGCACGGCCGTGCCGTTGGTGATGACGGCGACGAGGTTCTGGCGGGAGGTGAGCTCGGCGGCTTCCGACGGGTCGTCGACGATGGCCTCGCAGGCGGCGGCGACGCCGGGCGAGTAGGCCAGCGCCAGGTCGCGCTGGTTGCCGAGCGGCTTGGTCGCCTGGATCTCCAGCTTACCGGGCCGGGGCTGGCGGTGATAGACGAGCGCGCCCGAGCGCAGATCGGAGGAAAGCGTGCTTTTCATGGCGCCGTGGTCCCTGCAGTCCGAAGAATGCTGGTCGCGCGAAAGGCTATGCGGCGTCAAGTCGGAAGGCTGCTGCCGCCAGGGCAATCGGGTGAAGTCTCCCGATGTCGACGGCGCCAAGCGCCTCCCTTCCCCCTTGTGGGGAAGGGAGGGGGATGGGGGTGGCGCCGCTTGGTGAGCGGCCGGCGAATGAGCGCTCACCCGGTCGCTCGACCCCCACCTCTCTCTCCTCCCCACAAAGGGGGAGGAGAAGCGCTCATGCCGCGACCCGGGCAGATTGTTCACCCAATGGCCCTGATGCTTCGGCCACCGCAGCGCGCGTGAAGATTGGGCTGCGGCCGATTGAATCAATCTGTAAACGAGGTGAACCGCCTTGTGAGCCAGAGACGACAACCCGTTGGCGCAATTCGAGAATCGGTTCCTGAAAGCGAAGAACAAGCGTGTTGAGTCAAAATCTCAGCGGTACCCGCCGCCTCGATGCGACGATTGCCTTCTGGCGCGGCGACCGGGTTTCGTCATTGCGAGCGCAGCGAAGCAATCCAGGGGGACTGGGTAGAACGCTTCAGCCCAGTCCCCCTGGATTGCTTCGTCGCTTCGCTCCTCGCAATGACGGTTTCCGCTTGCGACGGAGGCGACCGGAGAAGCGACTTAGAACGCCTTGAAGGTGATGATGGTGTGCGTGTCGGCGATCTCGGGGATCGACTGCACCTTCTGCGCGACGAAATGGCCGATATCGACATCCGCGCTGACGTGGAACTTGGCGAGGATGTCGTAGTTGCCGGCGGTCGAGTAGATCTCGGAAGCGATCTCGCGATCGGCCAGCTCGCTGGCGACCTCATAGGTCTTGCCGAGTTTGCATTTGATCTCGACGAAGAAGGTCTGCATTGCGCGCTCCGAAACTCTGATGCGGTCTGGATAAGGCATCGGCCCGAAAAGTGAAATGCGGTTTTCGGACGAAGCCGATGCCGAAACAGAGGCGATCCTCGATGCGGTGAGATCAAGCGCCCGCGAGCGTCGCGATGCGCCGGGTCATCGCATTGTCCGGGTCCGTCAGCCCGGTGATGACCGTGAAATGGTTGGCGCCGGGGATCTCCTCATAGCGCGTCGTCACGCCTTCCAGCCCCCAGACATCGACGAGCCGGCGGCTCTGCTTGTGGTATTCGGCGCTCTCCTCTCCCCCGACCACGGCGTCCATCGTCAGCCGCGATGGCGCCGACCAGAACAGCGGGCTTTCGAGCTCTGCCGCTTCCATGCTGAGGCCGAGCGCCGTGTTGATGCTCGTCTCGGTCAGTGGCTTCAGATTGTAGAGGCCGGAGATGCCATAGGCCGCCGGCACGAGGTGCTCGGGCAAGTCGGCAGCGACATTCTTCCAGTCGGTGGCCAGCGTGCAGGCGCTGAGGTGCCCGCCGGCGGAGTGGCCGGTCGCGATGACCGGCAGGTTGAAGCGCCGCCAGAGTGCCGCCGCAGCCTGCTGCAACTCCCAGACGATATGGCCGAGATGGACTTGCGGGCAGAGATCGTAGCCGACGACGGCGACGGGCAGCCCGAGCTGGTTCAGCCCGCGGGCCATGTGTGAGAAGAAGCTGCGGTCGAGCGCCTGCCAGTAGCCGCCGTGGATGAACATGACGAGCGCATTGCCGAGGATCGTTTCCGGCTTGAACAGGTCGTAGAGCTGCCGCTCGCCTTCGCCATAGGAGACGCCGAGCTCGCACAGTGCGGTTGCGCGATAAGCGGCGGCGTCCGTCTGCCAGCCGGCGATGATGCCGGGGTGTTCCGGCACGCGGGCGCGGTTGTTGTATTCGGTCTCGTAGTCCGGCGACATCGGTATCCTGCTCGGAGAAGGCACGGCTGATGGGCCTACGGTGGCAGCCGTTTGCGGTTTCCGCCAGCGCTTTTGACAGGGGACGCGGCCGGCGCCAAAAGCGGCAATCCGCAGCAAGCGGAATCTGGAGGTCGCCATGGAAAACCCCGTCCTCGCCGAAGTCACGCGCGGCAACGTCGTCGAGTCGCGTCATCGGGGGTCTGCGATCGTCATCGATGCCGATGGCGGCGTCGTCTTCGCGGCGGGAGACATCGAGCGGCCGGTTTTCCCACGTTCGGCGGTGAAAGCGATCCAGGCCCTGCCTCTGCTGGAAAGCGGTGCGGCCGACCGTTACGGCCTGACGGAGGCAGAGATCGCGCTGGCCGTATCGTCCCATTCCGGCGAACCGCTGCATGCCGAGACCTCGCTCGCGATGCTGAAGAAGGCGGGCCGCGACGCCGGTTGCCTGGAATGCGGCGCGCATTGGCCGATGGGCGAGGCCGCGGCGCGTGCCCTGGCGAAATCAGGCGCCGAGCCGAGCGCGCTCAACAACAACTGCTCCGGCAAGCATGCCGGCTTCGTCTGCCTCTCCTGCAGCCTGGACGAGGATCCTGCCGGCTATGTGAAGCAGGGTCATGCCGTCCAGCGGGCGGTGCGCGGCGCCCTTGAAGAGGTGACCGGCGCCGAGCATTCCAGCGACCGCATGGGCATAGACGGCTGCTCGATTCCCTCCTACGCCGTGCCGCTCAAGGCGCTGGCGCACGGCTTCGCGCGTTTCGGCACTGGCCGCAGCTTCGGCCCCGAGCGAGCCAAGGCCGCCGCACGCATCCTCGCCGCCGCTGCAGCCCACCCCTTCATGGTGGCCGGCACCGATCGTTACGACACGCGGCTGATGGAACTGCTGGGCGCGCGCGCTTTCACCAAGACCGGGGCTGAGGGCGTCTACTGCGCCGCGTTGCCGGAGCTCGGCTACGGCATCGCGCTGAAATGCGATGACGGCGCTGGCCGCGCCGCGGAAGTCGCGCTCGGTGCGTTGATCGCCCGCTTCCTGCCGATGGACGAGGCGACGCAGACCGCCTTCGCGCCGTTGCGCGAGACCGTGCTGAAGAACTGGAACGGCATCGAGGTCGGGCGGATCCGCGCCCCGGCTGCCTGAAGCAGGTCAATGCACCGCGTTGTTCTCGATCCTGATGCCTGACGCCTTCGCGTCAGGCGCCTTGGCCAGATCGCCGGTGACCGGCTTGCCGTATTCCGTGCCGACGATGGCGCCGTCGCGCGCCGCGTCGATGAGGTTGTTGGCGATCAGGGCGTTGCGCTCCTTCGGCACCAGCGAGACCGCGATGCCGATGCCGGTCTTGCGCACGACATTGCCGGTCGCCACGAGATTGCGCATCCCCCAGGACCAGCCGAGCGAGATGCCGATCTCGCTCGCATTCTCGATGACGTTGCCGGTGACCGCCGCTTCGGCCTCGACATGGACACCGATGCCGCCGACCGGTTGCTTGCCATTCGGCGCGATGGCGCGTCGGGCATTGCGGATGATGTTGTTGGCGAAGACCGCGATGCGCCCGCCATGGTCGAGATTGGTGATGTTGGCGCCCTGCGCGCAGTCCTCGACCAGATTATTCGCCATGATCGTGCCCTCGAAGGCGAATTCGGCGTAGAGCGCCGCTTCGCCGCAGCGGCGGCCCTGGTTGCCGAGGATCTGCACGCCGGAGCCGGAATTGTTGCGGATGAAGGTCATGGCGCAGTCGCGCAGCTGATTGCCCTCGATGATCACGCCGCCGGCCCGGTAGAGACTGATGCCGTTGCCGTTCGGCCCGTCGCCGCCGGCGTCGGCGCGAATGCGGCTGACGCGATTGCCGCGCACGATCGAGCGGTCGTCGCCGGGCTGGCTCCGCCAGATCTGGATGCCGTTGTTGCCGCATTCCTCGACATCGTTCTGTTCGATGACGAGGCCGCCTGAGTCGAGCGAGAACAGGGCCGAATCGCACATGCCGCGGAAGCGGCTCATGGTGATGCGTCCGCCGCAGCGGTTGAGCACCAGCCCGACCGAGCCGGCCTTGGCGAAGTCGCAATCAGAAATGGTGATCGCGCCGATATTGTTGCCAGTCACTAGGCCGCCGCGCTGGGGCGAGGGGATGTCGAGCCCGTCGAAGGCAAGGCCGGTCAGATTTGCGCGGGCGATGTTATTGGCGACAAGCAGCGGGCCGCCGCTCGCGGTCACGAGGCGGGTCTCACCCGGCACACCAACGATACTCGTGCCGTCCGGCAGCTGGACGGAGCCGAGACGATAGCGCCCAGGTGGCACCAAGAGCGGTGCGTTGCGCTTCGCGGCTTCGCTCAGCGCCGCCTGGAACCGCTGCGACTGGTCCTCCGACGCGCCTGGCCGCAGCCCGAACAGGCTGGCGTCCAGACCGAGATGACCGAGTGGGCCGCGAGGCGGCGACGCCGATTGCGCATTGGCCGGCAGGTGAAACCCCGCCGGGCCGATCAGGCCAGCTATCAGGAAACCGCGCCGCGAAAGCACCATGGAACCTCCTCTTCGGTCCCGCCGCGATCAAGCGCCGTGCCAGTCCCGCTGTCCCGATTTGGAACCGTCGCCGCGGCGAACACGTGAGATACGGCCTGCGCCGGCTAGAGCCCGCTGACTTTTCCCGGAAACGCGCCGTCATTCCGGGCTTGCCCCGGAATCCATCGTCGAGCGCTGTGCCCTATGATGGATTCCGGATCGGCGCCGCTGTCGCGGCTTGTCCGGAATGACGGGACCGTTTCCATGAAAATCCAGCTAGAGCCCGAGCGCTCGCGCGATCTCCTCGGCGGCGAGCGTCGGGGCGAGCTTGCCAGATGAGACGGCGGCTTCCAGCTCCGGCGTGCGAGCCTTCAGCGTGGGGTCGTGCCTGAGCTTGGCCTGCAGCCGATCCTGCACCAGCGCCCACATCCACTTGACGTCCTGGCGCCGGCGCTTCTCGGCGATCAGGCCCTTGGCCTCGAAGCGGGCGCGGTAATCCTCGATCTTTGCCCAGAGCGCGTCGAGCCCTTCGCCGGTCAGCCCCGAGATCGTCACCACGGGCGTACTCCAGAGCGTCGACGTAGGCGCGAGGATATGGAGCGCGGCCCTGTACTGTGCCGCCGCCGCACGGGCCGCTGTCGCACCGGCGCCGTCGGCCTTGTTGACCGCGATCATGTCGGCGAGCTCGATGATGCCCTTCTTGATGCCCTGCAACTCGTCGCCGGCATTGGGCAGCATCAGCACGAGGAAGAAATCAGTGAGATCGGCGACGGCCGTTTCCGACTGCCCGACACCCACCGTTTCGACCAGGATGACGTCGAAACCAGCGGCCTCGCAGAGCAGCATCGTTTCGCGCGTCTTGGCCGCGACGCCGCCGAGCGTGCCGGAAGACGGCGAGGGGCGGATATAGGCGTTCGGGTCGACGGAGAGGCGCGCCATCCGTGTCTTGTCGCCGAGGATCGAGCCGCCGGTACGGGTCGAGGAGGGATCGACCGCGAGCACGGCGACCTTGTGGCCCTTAGCCGTGAGGTAGCTGCCGAGTGCGTCGATCGTCGTCGATTTGCCGACGCCCGGCACGCCGGTGATGCCGACGCGGATGGCGCGGCCGGTATGGGGCAGCAGCCTCTGGATCAGCGCCCGGGCCTGTTCGCGATGGTCGGCGCGGCGCGATTCCGCCAGCGTGATCGCGCGGGCGAGCGCAGCACGTTCGCCAGCGAGGAGCGCGTCGCCGAGCGAGTCGGCAGGAGAGATACGGTTGGCCATGCCGTCAGTTAGCAAGCCGCTGACGAGGCCGACAAGGTATCCCGCACATCACTTGCTTCATCACTGTGTCATGCATGCACCTTGAAGATTTTGGCTTTGGATGAGACGACTTGGCGATGACTGGAGTGGTGATGCGGTTTCGTGCCGTCGTGTTGGCGTTGTTGCTGCCGTTGGCCCTCACAGCCTGCGCCACGCCGCGCACGCTGGAACTCACACAGGCACCGTCCGCCGATATTGCCGGCACCGTCGAGATCTATGTCGCGACGACGCGCGAGCCCTCGGCGCAGCCGGTCTATTTCAGTGGCGAGCGTGCGACCAAGCTCTCCTTTGCCCGGCTCGACATCACCGTGCCTCGCAGCCACAAGCCCGGCAATCTCGAGCTGCCGAGCTCGGGGCCGGGCGATCCGGCGAAGCATTTCACTGCGACCTATGTCCAGCGGCTCGACCTCGCGCCCGTGATCTCGGACGTACGCAAGGAGCTCCAGCGCCGTCCGGCCAATCAGCGCGACGTGCTCGTCTTCGTCCACGGCTACAACACGAACTTCGCTGATGCGGTCTATCGCTTCGCCCAGATCGTCTATGATTCCGGCTTCAAGGGCGTGCCGGTGCTGTTTTCCTGGCCCTCGCGCGGCGAACTCCTCGCCTATCCCTATGACCGCGAGAGCGCCTACTATTCGCGCGATTTCCTCGAGGCCAATCTGCGTGGCATTGCGCGCGATCTCGGCTCCTCGCGCATGGATATCCTCGCGCACTCCATGGGCACACTGCTGACGCTGGAGACGCTGCGCCAGGCCGCGATCCGCGGCGATGGGACTTTTGGCGGCAAGCTGCGCGACGTCATGCTCGCCGCGCCTGATGTCGATCTCGATGTCTTCAAGACGCAGATGGCCCAGATCCGGCGGCCGATCACCGTTTTCGTCTCGTCCGACGACAAGGCGCTCGACTTCTCGCGCCGCTTCGCGGGCGACAAGACCAGGCTCGGTGCCGTCTCCGCGAAGGATACCGAGATCATTGCCGAACTGCAGAAGCTCGACGTGCGGATCATCGACATCTCGGCGGTCGCGTCTGGCGACAGCCTGAGCCACGACAAGTTCGCCTCATCGCCCAAGGTCGTGCAGCTTATCGGCGAAAGGCTACGGCAGGATCGAGGCATCGGTTTCGCCGGGCCGCAATTCGGCGACCGGCTCGGCGACATCGCCGGCGGCGTCGTCGGCACCGTGGGGTCGACCGTCGGACTGGTCGTGACCGCGCCGGTGACGATCCTGTCCGGCGGTCGATGATGTCACATCGCTGCAACGGCCGGCGATCCGCGCAGCTAGAGGCTGTTATGACCCCTGGGAGTGATTTGATGAGGTCAAAACCGCAGAGATGGGAGGAGCATCGCGCGGCCGATACGCCCGTATCGGCAAGCGGTGCGACGCTGCAGCTCTGCGGTTTTCACCTCACCCGCAGGGCGCGGCGCTTTTGCGCGACTGCTGTGTCGTTCTTCGTAGCAAACCGAAAGGTTTGCGTCCTCGAACTCCTGGCATTCGCGCAAAATCGCCGGCGTCAAATCACTTCCAGGGGTCATAACAGCCTCTAGGCCGCAGGGCTGCCCCATTCTGGCCGCGTTAGCCTGCCCTTAAGGGCCGGTTGGCCATTTGGCCTCTCACGATCGATCTTGGATGCCTGCCACCATGCCTGTCACGAGGCGCGACTTTTCATGCCGTTCGCTCGCGCTGGCAGCGTTGCTGCCGCTCGGGCTCGCCGCCTGCGCCCAGAGCGAAGCGAGCGTTTCGCCTTTCGCCGAGCCGGAGCGCGCGGATGCCTCGGCGCTCGGCAAGGATCCGCGGTTGCTGGTGATGACGACGCGCAGGTCGGTCGGCAATGCCGCGCCCTATTTCGGCACCGATCGCGGGCCGCTCACCTTCGCCGAGGTGCGCCTGTCGCCGCCGGGAAGGGGCATCTCGGGGCGTGTCTCCTCTGCCGTCAGCGGCGACTGGGCCGTGCTCGGCGTCGGTCGCGAGGTCACCAATGACGCCCCGCGCGCCTTCTCTGACGCTGCCAATGGCCGTGACGTGCTGCTCTATGTCCACGGCTTCAACGAGACCTTCGAATCGGCGGCTCGCAGCGCCGGCCAGCTCTCGCATTCGCTCGAGTTTCAGGGGCGCACCGCGCTGTTCACCTGGCCGTCCGGCGGCAAGCTCTTCGACTATGCCTATGATCGCGAGAGCGCGCTCTGGTCACGCGACGGATTCGCCCAGACCCTGCAGGCGCTTGTCGGCAATCCCACTATCGGGCGCATCCACATCGTCGCACACTCGATGGGAACCTTCCTCACCCTTGAGGGGCTGCGCGAATTGCGCGATTCCCAGGACGTCTATGCCCGGATTGGCTCCGTCGTGCTGGCCTCGCCCGATGTCGACATCGACGCCTTCGAGCAGACGGTGAAGAAGCTCGGCCCGCTGGCGCAGCGCATGACCGTGATCATCGATCCGGGTGACCGGGCCCTGGCGGTCTCGGCGCGCATCGCCGGCGGCGTCGCGCGCGCCGGCGCGGCCGACCGCTCGCGCCTCGATGCGCTGGGCGTGCGTGTCGCGGATACTTCAGGCCGCGGCTGGAGCATGCTGCGCCACGATCTGTTCCTGTCGAACAGCGAGGTCACCCAGGTCGTTCGGCGCGCCATGGATCGCGGCGTCTGACGAGGTCAGACCCTAGATCGGCGGCAGGCCGGAACGCTTCTTGATCGTCGCCAGCGCGAAGTTGGATTCGACCGATTGGATGCATTTCAGCCGCGTCGCCTTCTGTTTGAGAAAGCGCTCATAGCCTTCGATGCCGTCGGTGACGACGCGTAGCAGATAGTCCTGCGAGCCGGTCATGAGGTAGCATTCGGCGACCTCGCTCCAGCTTTCCACGGCCTTCTCGAACTCGGCGATCTGCTCCTGGTTCTGCTGGGTGAGACGCACGGAGACAAAGACGCTGAAGGGCAGGCCATAGGCCTTGGGATCGACGACTGCCGTGTAGCCCTGGATGACGCCGGTTTCTTCGAGCCTCTTGAGGCGGCGCAGGCAAGGTGTCGGCGACAGGCCGACACGCTGTGAAAGATCCTGATTGGTGATCCGCCCATCCTCGCGGAGCACCGAGAGAATCCGACGATCGATCGTATCGAGCATGATATGCTCCGTTGTACAGGTTTTTGAGCAGGAAGCTGCAATTGCGAGTTTATGTTGAGCTTCATCGACCAAGCAATGGCGCTGCCATGAGATTATTCTGAACGGCAGGGATTCAGCGGCGCCGCCGGAAACAGGGAGACAGCCCATGAGCGAGGACAGCTATCACAAGGACCGGATCGCCAATCGCCGGCTCCATCCGGAGACGCTGATGATGGGCTTCGGCTATTCGCCGGCCATGTCGGAAGGCTCGCTCAAGCCACCGGTCTTCCTGACCTCGACCTTCGTTTTCGAGAACGCCCAGCAGGGCAAGGACTTCTTCGACTTCACCTCGGGGCGGCGCCAGCCGAAGCCCGGCGAAAAGCCTGGGCTGGTCTATTCACGCTTCAATCATCCCAACATGGAGATCCTTGAGGATCGCCTGGCGATCTGGGACGAAGCTGAGAAATGCGCCGTCTTTGCCTCCGGAATGGCGGCGATCGCCACGACCTGCTTCGCCTTCCTGAGGCCGGGCGACACGATCCTCCACTCCCGCCCGCTCTATGGCGGCACCGAGACCCTGCTCAAGAACCAGATGGGCGCCTTCGGCATCACGCCCTTCGGCTTCACCGACGGGCTCGACGTCGCGCAGATGCGGGAGGTCGCCAAGGCGGCGGCCGCCAAGGGCCGCGTCGCCATGATCCTGGTCGAGACGCCGGCCAACCCGACCAATGGCCTCGTCGATCTCGCTGCCTGCAAGGCGATCGCCGACGAGCTGGAGAAGTCGCAGGGGCATCGCCCGCCCGTCGTTGTCGACAACACGCTGCTCGGCCCGAAATACCAGAAGCCGCTCAAGCTCGGCGCCGACCTCACCCTGCTGTCGCTGACCAAATATGTCGGCGGCCATTCCGACCTCGTCGGCGGCTCGATCAGCGGTTCCGAGGCGCTGGTGCGGCAGGTGAAGGCCTGGCGCGGTTCGCTCGGCACGCAAGCAGACCCGAACTCCTGCTGGATGCTGATGCGCTCACTGGAGACGCTCGACATCCGCATGAGCCGCGCCAACGAGAACGCGAAGCTGGTGGCGGAATACCTCGAAAACCACCCGAAGGTGGCGAAGGTGCATTATCTCGGCAGCCTCAAGGATAGCGATCCGCGCAAGGCGGTCTTCGACCAGCAGTGCAGCGCCGCCGGCTCGACTTTCGCCTTCGACGTCAAGGGTGGCGAGAGGGAAGCCTTCGCGCTGCTTGACAATCTCCAGATCATGAAGCTCGCCGTCAGCCTCGGCGGTACCGAGACGCTGGTCTCGCACCCGGCCGCGATGACCCATTCCGGCGTCGCCAGGGAGCTGCGCGAGGAGATCGGCCTGACAGATGCGCTGATCCGCATCTCGGTCGGCATCGAGAACATCGAGGATCTGATCTCGGATCTGGCGCAGGCCTTTGAGGCGGTGTGAGGCCGCCGTCGCGGCGCCGGTGTCAGCCGAGGCCGAGGAACAGCGCCAGCGAGCGGTTCACCGCGATCATCGTTTCGGGATCGAGCCGGCCAAAAACCTGGCCGATCCGGTCCCGACGCACAGTCATCGCCTTGTCGATCATGATCTGGGACGCAAGGCGCAGCCCGTTCGCAGCGTCGGGCTTGACCGTCAGCCTGATCAATGGCGCGTCGACGAGATTGCTGGAGATCAGCAGCACGGTGACCGTCGCCGTCAGCTCGAACGGATCAGCCTGAATGATCAGGGCAGGGCGGGGCTTGCCGAAGTCTCCGGCGATCGCGACCGTGACGAGATCGCCGCGCTTCATTCAGGAGCGCGGTCCAGATCTTCCAGAGCAGCGTCGAGGAATGTGTCCAGCTCTCGATCGGCGCTGTCGCTGACAGCGACGAGGCGTGCCTGACGGCGGCACTCTTCAATGAAGCCGGCCCGTCGCGTGTCGGGAACCCAGATCTGCACCGGCCGTAGCCCGGCCGCTCGCAGGGCGTCGCGGCGCTTCTGAACGCGTCTGGCAGTCGAAGTGGGCATGTCGGTCACTCCACGGAGTGTTACATGTAACGATTATGCCGGCGTTCTTCAAGGTCTGCGGGCGACTCAGACCCCGATCCGCCCCCAGCCCGGCAGTTTCAGCGCCGGGCTGCGCAGGTCGAGCCCGGCGACGAGGCCGAGGATGTTTACCTCGACGCCCTCGACCCAGCCCACCGTGATGCCGGCGAGCCCGTAGACCGAGGCCTGGATGCCGGTGCGGCTGGCGGTGAGGCCGGCGAAGAGCCCGTCGGCGCGCCAATCCTTGCCGATGGCGGTCGGCGGCAGCGCCTGCCTGAGTTCCGGCGCCTCCGACAGGATGTGCTGGACGAAGCTGTTCGAATTCGGTCCCGGCCAGGCGAGGTAGCTGCCGGGGGTGGAATAGGCGTAGCTCGCCACAGCTGCGCGAATGCGCGGGATCAGCCGCTCGGCAGCCTCGCCCCTGATCTCGGTCACCAGTTCCGGCATGTTGCCGAACCAGCGTCCGTCCGCCTCGCGGTGGTTGACCCTGAGCGGCGTGCCCCAGCCGACCACGTCGAAGCGCGTATAGGCGCTGGCGCCGCGCTCCTTCACCACGATCCAGGAATGATGCGCGAAGATGCCGCGCCAGCGCCCGACCCGCGCGGCGAACAGATGCACCGTCGCTTCGGGCTCGACCGCGGCGGCCGGCAGGAGCTGTGCGCTCGTCCAGTCGGCACGGCGCCAGTCCGGCGCATGCGTCTGCCAGATCCACCAGCCCGCATGGCTTGCAAGCGGCAACAGGAAGGCGAGCGCGAAGAACAGCAGGAAACGGCGCATCCGGCACGGTATGTGCAGGACCGTGCGAACCGGCAAGAACACCGCCGATCACGCTTGCGTCAGCCGGCGCGGACAAGCAGCAGGGGCTTCCAGCAACCCTTGGCTGTGCGCGGGCATCCGGTCGCGCCTGATGCCGGTTGATGCGGGGGGGAAAGCTGGTAGCGTGCGCGCGCCTGAGCTTGATGGAGGGGCAGATTGGGTGGGACTGTGAAGCGACTGGCCGAGGCCATTGCGGCCTGTGCGGTCGGACTGGGACTTCTCGCCGCGCCGGCGGCCGCGCAGGACAAGCAGCTGCGCATCTTCAACTGGTCTGATTATGTCGACCCGGAGGTGCTCGACGCCTTCAAGAAGGAAACCGGCATCACCGTCGTCTACGACACCTTCGACCAGATGGAGACGGTGGAGACCAAGCTTCTGGCCGGCAAGACCGGTTACGACCTGATCGTCGTCACCGCCTCCTTCCTGCCACGCCATATCCCGCTCGGCCTCTACCAACCGGTCGACAAGGACAAGGCGCCGAACCTCAAGAACCTCTGGCCGGAGATCCAGACCCGGCTGTCCAAATATGATCCCGGCAACAAATACGCCGTGAACTACATGTGGGGCACCACGGGGATCGGTTACAACACCGCCAAGATCAAGGAGCGACTCGGCCCCGACGCTGTGATCGACAGCTGGAAGATCGTCTTCGAGCCCGAACAGCTCAAGAAGTTCTCCAACTGCGGCGTGCACGTGCTCGATGCGGTCGAGGAGATGTTCCCGGCGGCGCTGCGCTATCTCGGGCTCGATCCGGATTCGAAAAACGAGGCCGATCTCAACAAGGCCGGCGAGCTCCTGCGCAAGATCCGCCCGCACATCCAGAAGTTCCACTCCTCGGAGTACATCAACGCGCTGGCGAACGGCGATATCTGCCTGGCCGTCGGCTATTCCGGCGACATCCTTCAGGCGAAAAAGCGCGCCGAGGAGGCCAAGAACGGCGTCCAGATCGCCTATTCGATCCCGAAGGAAGGCGCGCTGATGTGGTTCGATTCCTTCGTGATCCCGAAGGATGCCGGCAATGTCGACGCGGCGCTGAAGTTCATCGACTTCGTCAACAAGCCGGAGATGGCGGCGAAGAACTCGGACTTCATCCAGTATGCCAATGGCAACCTCGCCTCCAAGCCGATGCTCTCGGCCGCGGTGCGTGACAATCCCGGCATCTATCCGTCGGACACGGTGATGGGGCGGCTCTATACGATCACGCCCTACGACCAGAAGGCGCAGCGGCTGGTGAACCGGCTCTGGACCCGTGTGAAGACCGGCAAGTGACCGGCTTCGGACAGGTCGCGAGCCCCATGAAGAAGACCTCGCCCGGCAGCGTGCGCCGGGCTTTCCAGCCCTGGAACGACCCTGCGGCGAAGCCACTGGTGGAGTTCCGGGGCGTGACCAAGCGCTTCGGCGACATCACCGCGGTAGGCGATCTCACGCTTGCGCTCTACCCGCGCGAGTTCTTCGCGCTGCTCGGACCGTCCGGCTGCGGCAAGACCACGCTGATGCGCATGCTCGCCGGCTTCGAGACGCCGGATGCGGGCACGATCGTGCTCGACGGGCAGGACATCACCGGCATTCCGCCGCATCTGCGGCCGGTCAATATGATGTTCCAGTCCTACGCCCTGTTCCCGCACCTGACGGTAGCGAGCAACATCGCCTATGGGCTGAAGCGCGAAGGACTGCCGCGCGCCGAAATTGACCGGCGCGTCGAGGAGATGCTTGCGCTGGTCAAGCTGTCGGGCTTCGGCGGCCGCAGGCCACATCAGCTCTCCGGCGGCCAGCGCCAGCGCGTCGCGCTGGCGCGCTCGCTCGCTAAACGGCCAAAGCTGCTCCTGCTCGACGAGCCGATGGCGGCGCTCGACAAGAAGCTGCGCGAGCAGACCCAGTTCGAGCTGATGGACCTGCAGAGCGAGCTCGGCCTCACCTTCATGGTCGTGACCCACGACCAGGACGAGGCGATGACCATGGCCGACCGCATGGCGGTGATGGATCACGGCAAGCTCGTCCAAATCGGCCCACCGGACGTGATCTACGAGGCGCCGGCCAACCGGCACGTCGCGGAATTCGTCGGCGACATCAACATCTTCGAGGGCATGATCGTCGCCGTTGACGGCGAGCTGGTGCGGGCGGAGGTGCCGCTCGTCGGAACCGTCGAGCTCGACGAGGAGGCGCCGGCGCTCAAGCCGGGCGAGCCGCTGCTCGTCGGCATCAGGCCCGAAAAGATCGAGATCGCCCATGACGAGCCGCCGCAGGCGGTCAACAAGGTCGCGGGCGAGATCTGGGACATCGGCTATCTCGGCGACTTCACCATGATCCAGGTGATGCTCGGAGGAGAGGGCGATCAGGGGGAGGGCGGCCAGCTCGTCAAGGTCGCGCTCGCCAACCGCACGCGCCGGCTGGCGCGGCCCTTCGCCTGGGAGGACAAGGTCTGGCTCTCCTGGGACGTCGAGGCCGGCGTGGTGCTGCCGCCATGAGGGGGGCGGGGAACCGCTCGCGTCATTCCGGGGCGACGCGTAGCGGCGAGCCTGGAACCCATATCCGCGGTCCTCTCCGGAAAGGGTGTGAAGGGCACGGATTTTTGCTGTGGCGTCGTGTTCATGGGTTCCGGGCTCATTGCTTCGCAATGCCCCGGAATGACGGCGGAGTGACGCCGTGAGCGCGGTCGCTTCGCTGCAGCGGCTCGGCCGGCTGGTCGTGGCCGTGCCCTATCTGTGGCTCGCGCTGTTCTTCCTCGCGCCCTTCGCCATCGTCCTGCGCATGGCCTTCTCGCAGGCGGCGACGGCTCTGCCGCCTTATGCGCCGCACTGGGAGGGGCTCGCCCAGCTCGGCGAGTTCCTGTCGCAGCTCGATGTCGAGAACTTCAAGCTGCTCGGCGACGACCCGCTCTACTGGCAGAGCTATCTCTACTCCCTGCGCATCGCGGCGCTGACCACCGTCTTCGCCCTCGCCATCGGCTATCCGCTCGCCTATGCCATGGCATCAGTGCCGGCGCGCTGGCGCGGCATCCTGCTGGTCTTCGTCATCCTGCCGTTCTGGACCTCGTTCCTGATCCGCGTCTACGCCTGGATCGGCATCCTGCGGCCGGAGGGGCTGCTCGACGCTGCGCTCGCCTTCTTCGGCTTCGAGGCCGAGCCGCTGCGTCTGCTTAACACCGAGACAGCCGTGCTCCTCGGCATGGTCTATTCCTACCTGCCCTTCATGGTGCTGCCGCTCTTCGCGACGCTGGAAAAGCTCGATCGCGGCCTGTTGGAGGCTGCGGCCGATCTCGGCGCCACGCCGCTCACGGCCTTCTTCACGGTGACGCTGCCGCTTTCGCTACCCGGCGTCCTCGCAGGCTCCGCGCTGGTCTTCATTCCGGCGGTGGGCGAATTCGTCATTCCGGACCTGCTCGGCGGCCCCGACACGGTGATGATAGGCAAGGTGCTCTGGAGCGAGTTCTTCTCGAACCGTGACTGGCCCCTGGCCTCGGCCGTGGCGGTGGTGCTGCTCGTCGTGCTGGTGCTGCCGCTCGTCCTGTTCCAGCGAGCGCGCCTGCGGCGGGAGATGGCGACGTGAGCAGGCTCGGCCCCGGATTGATCCTGGCGCTGATCGTCGGCTTCGCCTTCCTCTATTTGCCGATCCTGACGCTCGTCGCCTATTCCTTTAACGCCTCACGGCTGGTGACGGTCTGGGGCGGCTTCTCGACGCATTGGTACGGCGCACTGCTGGCGAACGAGCCGCTGCTCGATGCAGCCTGGCTCTCGATCCGGCTCGGCTTTGTCTCGGCGACGCTGGCGATGATCCTCGGCACGCTTGCCGCGCTGGCGCTCGCCCGCCACGGCCGCTTCCGCGGGCGCACACTGTTCTCCGGCATGGTGCTGGCCCCGCTCGTCATGCCCGAGGTGGTGACGGGCCTGTCGCTGCTGTTGCTCTTCGTGTCGGCCGATGTCGAGCGGGGCTTCTGGACCGTGACGATCGCCCACGCGACCTTCAGCCTCGGCTTCGCCTGCATCGTCGTTCAATCACGGCTCGCCGGCTTCGACCGCTCGCTGGAGGAAGCGGCGCAGGATCTCGGCGCCACGCCCTTCGTCACCTTCTG